>NZ_JARXOV010000001.1:0-336939 GCF_030162955.1 Comamonas jiangduensis | reverse complement strand
CTTTATCGAGGTGGTGAAAGAACTGGAAGAACGCTTTCCTGACCCTGCAGCCATTGAGAAGGAGTCAGACAAGAAAGCTTTCGTGAAGCTGTTTGGCGAGTATTTGCGCCTGGAAAACATCCTGCAGAACTACGATGAGTTCGCCAGCTTGAAGGCTTTGCAAGAAGTGGATCTGAACGATCCTGCAGCCGTAGAGGACTTCAAGGCCAAGCACTACCTGAGCGATGAAGATTTGCAGGCACTGCAAGCCATCACCATGCCTGCGGAGCGCAAGGTGCAGGACTACCGCTCCACTTACAACGATGTACGCGACTGGATACGCAAGGAGCGTGAAGGTGGCGGTGGCGATGTAACACCCTCTGGCATCGACTGGAACGATGTGGTGTTTGAGGTGGACTTGCTCAAGTCCCAAGAGATCAATCTGGACTACATCCTTGAACTGATCTTTGAGAACAACAAGAAGCTCAAAGACAAATCCACGTTGGTTGAGGATGTGCGCCGCGTCATACGCGCCAGCATTGGCAACCGCGCCAAGGAAGACTTGGTGGTGGACTTTATCAACCACACCAATCTTGATGACCTGGGCGACAAGGCCACGGTGATTGATGCCTTCTTCCAATACGCCCAGGCTGAGCAGCAGCGTGAAGCACAGGCGTTGATTGATGAGGAGAAGCTGAATGCGGAAGCTGCCAAACGCTACATCACCAATTCCCTCAAACGTGAATACGCCTCAGACAGTGGCACAGAACTGAATGCTGTGCTGCCCAAGATGAGCCCGCTGAATCCGCAGTACCTGACCAAGAAGCAGACGGTGTTTCAAAAGATCGCTGCGTTTGTGGAGAAGTTCAAGGGCGTGGGTGGGCAGGTTTGAATCTGCCCTTTTCTTGCCGGAGAATCCATAGACTGCAAGAATGACAGCAAGGAGGTTGACCATGACCACTTACCGCCAACTACTCAGCCAAAGAGAGCGTATCCGCTCCATCGTCGCTCGTCACAAAGGCGCTAATCCGCGCCTGTTTGGATCGGTCGCATCTGGTATGCAACACGACACCAGTGACGTTGATCTATTGATCGACATGATGCCTGGTGGGAGCCTGCTGGACTTGGTCAATATGCAGATGGAGCTGAGCAAGGAAATCGGTGTCCAGTTCGATGTGAACACCCCGCGCAGCTTGCCCAAAAAATGGCGCGACACAGTAGTGCAAGGGGCTGTTGCGCTGTGAGCATTGACCCCGTCAAACCAGAAAGGCTGCCTGACTATCTGCAAGATGCCATCAAGCGCATCGATATGGCTGAGATGTACCTGAGCAGTGCATCACCTGGGATGCAAGAGAGGCTGTGTGATGAAGACGATGATGCCATCGAAGTCAATATGCTGCGCGACTCCTTGGTACGCTGCATTGAGGTCGTTGGACAGTGTCTTCATAACGCACAAACTGCTGATCCTAGCTTTGAGGCGCGCCATGCGTTGAATGCTTCAGGATGGTGGGGCATGCGCTCCAAAATCAGCCACGAGGGTGTGCAGAATTTTGTGTAAACGGACAATCCACTGCCGGCGCAATCCGGCCTGTCCGTAAACACCATGAGCACCAAGAAACACGACGTACCTGAAGAACTGCTGTCCGGCCTGCTGGCCAACTACAAGAAGCCTGAAGATCTGATTGGCGAGAACGGCCTGCTCAAGCAGTTGACCAAGATACTAGTCGAGCGAGCTTTGGAAGCTGAGCTGACCGAGCATCTGGGGCACGAGCGCAATGAAGCTGTTTCCAACCCTGTTGGTAACACCCGCAATGGCAAGAGCAAGAAGACCCTCAAGGGTGATTTCGGTGAACTACCCATCGAAGTACCCCGGGACCGACACGGCAGCTTTGAGCCGCAACTCATCCCCAAGCATCAGACCCGCTGGGCCGGATTCGACGACAAAATCATCTCGCTGTACGCCCGTGGCATGACAGTGCGGGAGATTCAGAGCCACCTGCAGGAGATGTACGGCACCGAGGTCTCGCCCAGCCTGATTTCCTCGGTGACTGATGCCGTGGCTGATGAAGTGAAGGCTTGGCAGGCCCGGCCACTGGAGCCTATTTACCCCATCGTGTACCTAGACTGCATCCATGTGAAGGTGCGTGAGGGAGCGGTACGGGTCAAGGCGGTGTACCTGGCCATTGGCATCAATATGAGCGGCGAGAAGGAGGTGCTGGGCCTGTGGCTGGCCCAGAGCGAGGGGGCCAAATTCTGGCTGCAGGTGGTCACCGAGTTGCGCAACCGTGGCGTGCAAGACATCTTCATTGCATGCGTTGACGGACTCAAGGGCTTCCCCGAGGCCATTGAGGCCGTGTTCCCAAGGGCGGTGGTTCAGTTGTGCATCGTGCACATGGTGCGCCACAGCCTGAACTACGTCTCGTGGAAACGCCGCAAAGAAGTGGCAGCCGACCTGCGCCGTATCTACACGGCAGCTACCGTACAAGAGGCTGAGCTGATGCTCTGTGAGTTTGAGCAGCGCTGGGATACCGAGTACCCGCCCATTAGCCAGTCCTGGCGCAGAAACTGGAGTCGCCTGACACCGTTCTTTGATTACCCAGCAGAAATCCGCAAGGTCATCTACACCACCAACGCCATTGAGTCGGTCAACATGGGCCTGAGGAAACTGAGCAAGAACAGGGGCTCATTCCCCAGCGATGAGGCGCTGACCAAGCTGTTCTATCTGGCCCTACGCAACATCAGCCAGAAGTGGAGCATGCCCATCCGGGATTGGAAAGCTGCGCTGACACGCTTTACCATTGAGTTCGGAGACCGCCTCTACATCAACTGAAGTCCGAACCGTTTACACAAAAATTCGGACACGCCCTCAGCCACGGTTATGACGGTGTCCAATATGACATCGTCTTAGCTGTGATCAAGCAAGACATGCCAGCACTCAGAGGCAAGCTATTGACAGCGCTTGCTGAGTTGTAGAAGTTCAGACTTGATCTGCGCGCTTCGTTTTTTCTTTTTCTTCGCACGCCTCGACTACATTACGCTGCACCTGCGTAGCAGCCCGCATTGCACGCACCATCAGGCTTTGACGTTCAGCGGGTGAAGCACTGCGGGTGAAATGCGCAAATCGGCTTTCAGATAAAAATGCAACGGGCAAGGCATGAACAGCCTCCGGATTGCTTATGTTCGCGACCTGCTGAAAACCCTTCTCATGCGTACTCATTGAGAGCATCCTTCGCCTGTTAAAGCACGCCAATACATTTCAATGTATACATGTGCTTTGGTTATGGCACTCGTCACAAAAGCACCCCAAGCATTCATTAGGTCGCGACGTTGAGAGGTGGTCCCGGTCGTTTGAACAACTGATTCCAGTTGCTAAGCGAAATCCACTGGGCTATACCTCCTGCATTTTTGCAAACGGCAAGGCTGCAAAGTACGCTTCATCATCTCTCACTACTTAAAAAGGCAAACACAGCTTTTTCTTTAAGCGTTGAGTCATCGGCGCTCAACTCTCCAGTGCTGAAAGCTTCTCCAAATGATCAGCCCACTTCTGCATCATCTGAGCTCTGTCTTCGTAGTACAGCGCATGGTTATAAGTAGCACGGACAGCATTCGTATCTGCGTGCGCCAATTGCCGCTCGATCCATTCTGATCGATAGCCCACCTCATGCAAGCGAGTGCTACCAGTAACGCGTGTAGCATGTGGACTAAAACGACCACTCCACCCGAGCTTCATCAATGCCTGCCGCCAAGATGCTTGGCTCATAGAGACAGTGCGTTTGTCACGGCCAGGAAAGACATACTGAAACCTACCTGTCAGCCCACGCATAACCTTCAGCATCTCGACAGCCTGACTGGGTAAGGGCACCTTGTGTGCCTTCCCCATCTTCATACGCTCAGCAGGAATCAGCCAACACGCTGCACCAAGGTCAAACTCCTGCCACTGCGCTTCGACAACTTCATTCGGGCGACACAAAGTCCACCACATAAGCTGAAACGATGCCACCGTTTCATATCGTCCCCCAAGACCTTTGAAGTCACGCAGCAACTGAGCGATTTCGCCTTCTTCTAGCGCCCTCTTATGCTGGGTCTTGTTACGAGGATGAGCCTTTCGTACCGGGTATACCGGATCAGTCTCAGCCCTCAAGGTTGCGATCGCCAACTCAAATACCGACGACATCGAACGCTTGGCGACATCACGAACAGATGGGCCATTTTTCTTGTCTGCATCGTTCAAGACATCTAGCACTTGCAAAGACGTGATCTGGGCAATCGGCAGTTGGCCTATCTTGGGAAAGATAACCCGCTCAAAGACATCCAAGCGCCGCAGCTTAGTCAGCTCGTGCCAATCTCGCATTGACAACCACTCTTTGGCAATCACCTCGAAAGTGATACGAGCAGCATGCTCAGCCTTGATCTGCTCCTGTTTACGGTGATCCGCAGGATTGATGCCCTGCCTTACCAGATCTCTACACCGTGTACGCTCACCACGCGCTTCCTGCAATGTGAAGCGCTTAGCGCCCCGTCTCTCCTCCGCTTGCGCAGCAGTTTCTTTATTAGAGGCAGGCGCGTATTCGCCAATGGCAAAGAGGCTCTCTTTACCTTTGATCTCAAAACGATAGCGCCAAGCCTTGACCCCATTAGGTTTTACCTCTAGGTAAAGCCCTCCGCCATCGGCCAAACGATAGAGCTTTTCACGGGGTGCACTAGCTTTGCACTTGGTATCTGTCAGCATGAATCCTCTTGCAAAAGTCGCCCAAACCTATACCCGGTATTGAGCAAAAGTTCTGCAATGCTATACCCGGAGCCGTACCCGGTAAAGCTTCAGATTCAGTGAGATCAATTTGAATCGATTTGGATGAAGAATCAATGCAACGTATTGATTTTAAAGAAGTGTTTCAATCCAAACCGATTCAACCAAAAACAAACAATGGTCAGACGTTGAACAGGAAGTTCATCACATCGCCGTCTTTGACGATGTATTCCTTGCCTTCGGCGCGCATCTTGCCGGCATCCTTGGCGCCTTGCTCGCCCTTGTAGGCAATGAAGTCTTCAAACGCAATGGTTTGTGCACGGATAAAGCCGCGCTCAAAGTCACCGTGGATCACGCCCGCAGCTTGAGGGGCCGTAGCGCCCACGCGCACGGTCCAGGCGCGCACTTCCTTCACACCGGCGGTGAAGTAGGTTTGCAGACCCAGCAGCTTGAAGCCGGCACGGATCAGGCGGTTCAAACCGGGCTCTTCCAGGCCCAGCTCTTGCAGGAACATGTCGCGGTCTTCATCGTCCATCTCGGACATTTCCGCTTCGATCTTGGCGCAGATCGCCACCACCGGCGCACCCTGGGCTTCGGCATAGGCCTTGAGTTGGTCCAGCAACGGGTTGTTCTCAAAACCATCTTCGGCCACGTTGCCCACAAACATGGCAGGCTTGGCGGTGATCAAGCAGAAAGGCTTGAGCAGGGGCGCGTCTTCCTTGGACACGGGCACCACGCGGGCAGGCTTGCCTTCGTTCAGTGCTGCCTGGATAGGCTCCAGCAGCGAGACCAGCTTGGCAGCTTCCTTGTCATTGCCAGAACGCGCGGCCTTGGAGTAGCGGTTCAGCGCCTTCTCCACGGTGGCCAAGTCGGCCAGGCACAGCTCGGTCTGGATCACTTCGATGTCGGCAATCGGGTCGACCTTGTTCGCCACGTGGATCACGTTGGGGTCTTCAAAGCAACGCACCACGTTCACAATCGCGTCGGTTTCGCGGATGTGGGCCAGGAACTGGTTGCCCAGGCCTTCGCCCTTGGAAGCGCCAGCCACCAAGCCTGCGATGTCCACAAACTCCACAATCGCGGGCACGATGCGCTCGGGCGAGATGATCTCAGCCAGCTGGTTCAGGCGGGGATCGGGCACCTCCACCACACCAGTGTTGGGCTCAATCGTGCAGAAGGGGTAATTTTCAGCAGCGATGCCGGCTTTGGTCAGGGCGTTAAAGAGGGTGGACTTGCCCACGTTGGGCAGGCCCACGATGCCGCACTTGAGGCTCATGGAATTTCCTTTGGTATCAATGCACTATCGAGCACCACACCCGGGTGGCGGAAGTGCCCGATCCGCATTGCAGCGAATCTGGTTCTTTTGAAGAGATGTGACGTGGACGCTCTGTTTTTGCAGAGTTTTGTGCCAGTTTTGTCACTGAAATCTATGCCGATTGTAATGATCAGCGAATCTCTGCTGGTGAGGGACGGATTGCGGCCCGGGGTAATCCTGCGTGACCGAGTGCTGTGCGGGTTCTGTGTGAAGGTTGGCGCACGCACCAAGACCTTTCAAGTTGCTACTAGCGTGCGGGGTAAGCAGTTCCGATGCACCTTGGGACGCTGGCCCCTGATAAGCGTTGAGGAAGCCCGAGATCGGGCCATGGCTCTATTAAGAGAGTGCCGACGTGGTGTATTGCCAGAGCGTCCTGAAAAAGCGTTCAAAGCACTTCCTACGCTTGCAGAGCTGCTACCCGCTTACTGTGATGCCAAGAAACTCAAGGAGGCAAGCCGTAAGCGCTACGACTCGTTCTTCCGCACGCACTTTGCCGAATGGCTACACCGGCCTGTGGACGACCTGCGCCACCCCAGCTTTGCTGAACACTGCCACCAGTTCGCACAAACAAAAGGCGCTGCGCTGGTTGAGTTCGGTCGTGGCGTGATAGGTGCGCTTATCAAATATACAAATGCTGTGCATGGCTTGGAGTTGGCTACCCCCTTCACCAAGCTGGCCGCCGCAGGCTTGATGCCCGAACGTGCAAAGCCCAGACCAAGAACGCTAGAGGTCAGCGACCTACCTGCATGGAAAAGTGCAGTGGATACCTTGCCTGAGCCTCAGAGGGATTGCTTGATGCTGCTGCTGTATACCGGCCTACGGCGTAGTGAATGCGCAGGACTAACGCGTGAGCAGGTCGATTTCGAGAAAGGGCTGATCACCATACCGATGACCAAGAACGGCAAGCCTCATAGGCTTCCCATAACGCCACTGATGGATGCCATCTTGCGCCGCCGCTGTAAGGGTCTAGCAGCGCCACAAACGCTTTTCAAAGGGGTCAGCGTGGAGCACCTTGCCGAGATGGCAATACGCGCAGGAGCGCCGAAGTTCATGCTTCACGATCTTCGCAAACTGCATGCTTCTGTCGGTAAGGCTCAAGGCATACCGGATTCCGTGCTGCGTCGAATCCTCAACCACACACCGCCCAGGTCAGACACACTCAACCGCCAATATGTTGCTGTGGAGCTGACAGCAGTTTCGGCAGAACTAGTGAAAATTCAGGCTGCCGTGCAGTCCGCAAGTTAGGGAAACGATGGAGCGAATGATGGGAAGTGGCACACACTTTTGTGCCCTTATGGCAGCCCCTGCAACAGCCCTAGATCGTAGATCAAAACAAGGGCTTGTGGCACACCCTTGTGTCTCACCTACCGGAGCTCTTCGTGAGCATGGAAGGCGTAGCGGTATGGACTCACGGGACGCTTGACCGAGCGGAATCCAAAGTCCCCTTTAACTTCTATTGTGCTAGCCAGCCCAGACGCTGTAGCTACAGCCGAGGCTGCGGTGAGACCATAAGGCTCCGCCAACTTCCATCCCCCCATGACGGCTGGCAAGAACTTAGTAGGACTGAGACTGAAAGATGCTTTCAGATTGGATAGGTAAACAGGGAACTGCCATTCCTTACCAACTTTGAGAAGGTCTGAGCATGCCGAGTCAATCTCCTCTATCAGCTTCTCCAATGCTGCAGGCTTATCTTCTGCCCGTTGAATTTCTCCAACGAAAGAATCTAAATGCGTCCTTAGCAGCAATAACTCATCAGCGCGACGCCTTTTGAATTCAAGAATTTCAGCAAGAGGAACGTCTCTGGTAGGCACGGGAATGGCTCTATGTAACTCAAGCAGTGCCCCTTGATTTTCTTGGATTAGCCCCCCTGTTGATTTCCATCCAGAAGTGACCCACTGGGGATGCGGATAAAAACTTGGACTGGTTTTATGCGGCTAGACCAAGTTTTTGCCGGTATTGCACAGGGCTCAAACGCCCCAGAGATACCTTGATACGTTTTTCGTTGTACCAACGGATGTAGGTATCTACGGCTTCAATGAACTGCTCAATCGTCGTTGATTGCCAGTTACCCGGATAGAACAGCTCAATCTTCAGTCTGCCAAAGAAGCCTTCGCATGCTGCATTGTCCGGTGAGCACCCTTTGCGGGACATTGAGCGAACCAGCTTTGCATCATGCACCCTTGAGAGCCAGCCTGGCCAACGATAGTGAGCCCCACGATCCGAATGAATTACAGGCCGGACCTCGTTGCATTGGACAGTATCAATGGCAGCATCGAGCATAGTGTTGACGAGGTGGGCATTGGGATGGCTACCTATGCTCCAGCTCACCACCATCCCATCGAAACAATCAATCACTGGCGACAGGTAAATCTTGCCCGCGGGAATCTGGAATTCAGTAATGTCGGTGAGCCACTTCTGATTGGGTGCAGCGGCATGGAAGTCTCTATTGATGATGTTTTGCGGGGCTGCGCTGATCTCACCTAGGTACGAGTTGTACCTGCGGCGTTTAGGCTTGGACACGAGCAGTCCTTCTTGCTTCATTAGTCGGCGCACCACTTTCTCGGAGATGCCTTTGCACTCTTGGATTAGGGATGCCTGTACCCTGCGATAGCCATAGCAGCGGTAGTTAGCTTTGAAGATTTCTGTGATGTTGCGGCGTACATCCACGTATTTATCTGCCAGTTTCACCCGGGAGCGATGGTAGAAATACGAGCTTCTAGCAAGGCTTACAAGGGAAAGCAGCTCTGGCAATTCATACTGCGCACGCAGCGCTTCAACCAGTACAACCTTATCCTTGTTGGTCAGCCTATGCAGATCAATGTCGCTGCCTTGTTTTAAGATTTCGTGAGCCCGTTTCAGAAGCTCACGCTCGAGCTTCAGCCTCCGTACATCCTGACGCAATGTTTCGATTTGGCGCTTGAGTGCTACTTCATCCAATACTGGGGATTGCTTTGGGGTAGGTTTCATGGATGCAGGGGCATAAGGGCCAAGCAACTGATTTTTCCAGTTGTACAAGGTTCCTCTACACACCCCCAACTTCTGCGCAACCTCCTGTGCTGTCGATTGCCGGGCACACAGTTGCACAACCCCCTCACACATCAGCGCATCAGGCTTGGCAGCCGGCCAAGCTCTACCCACTATCGATTTGCTCGTCTCAGGACAGTCTTGCCGAACCCAGGCAGTCAACGTACCTCGGCCTGGGTAGCCTAAAGCCCTCATCGTTGCAGCAATACAGCGATCATGGGCACGGTAATAAGCGACTGCCGCCTGTCTTTGCTCCAGTGAGTATTTCTGCGCTCTTGGTGCTTTGTTCTCAGGCAAATCCTGATGCTTCAGGTACTGCTGATACCAACCTTTTAATGCGTTCTTCGTTGGGTATCCCAACTGGCGGATCGTGGCCCTGACACGCAATCCAAGTCTGATGTAAAGCTCAACCGCTCGCATCCTGTCTGCGTATGTGTACATGAACTATCTCCTCTGATAGTCCAAGTTTTTGTCCGCATGCCCACCGGGTCAGTTCTGCGTGGAAATCAACACTGGTTCTAGTAAGTGTGCAACCCCGCGGCCTTGGGCGGCACGGTGGAGTCACAGGAATCAGGGGGTGATTGTAATGACCGGGGAATGTCAGGCGGGGCCAGGCGGTTTCGCACTCAGTTACTGCCCATCTGGCGCACCGTACTTCCCTGTAGCAAGTCGCTCTCCACGCTAGATTTTGCGTGGGCTTGGATGACACAGGCCGGAATTTCACCCCAGCCTGTGTACACCCAGCACCGCCAGCCATTCATGCAATAAAAAATAGCTATCAGCGCAATCCTGATAAGCGCTAGAGCCTTATTTCATGCATAAAAAAGCCAACCGAAAGGTTGGCTTTGGCATCCATCAGCTCCAAGGCTGAGGAGCGTTACTTGGCAGCCCGCGCCTTGCACTGCAATTGCAGCAGGCGATGCGTAGAGCTATCTACGCTGGCGCCGGGCTCACGCAGGGGGCGAATGCGCAAGTCCAAGAAGCCGCGCTCACCGCACAGTGACTTCAAGGTGGCTTCGCACTTTTGCAAGTCGTCGTAGCGGGTGTCGCACACCATGGCGTGCTCATAGTCAGGTTTAGCAACGTAGGGGGCGGCCTCTTTGGCCATCGGGTCGGCGGATTGGGTGGCACAGCCAGCCAAGGCGAGGGCTGCGGCAGTGGCCAGCAACATATATTTCATGGGAACTCCTCCAAAATCTAGGTGGCATCTTAGCGAAGCATGGCGCGCGTTATTCAAATTTAAGTTGACCGCCTACAGGCTGGCCCACGCGCAGCACCTGCCCAGCGCCCTCAGCCACAACCGCATTCATCCCAAAAGTAATAGCACCATCCATGCGGGCATCCTGGCGGTATTGGGCAATGGTGTCACTCACCTCGGGGCTGGACTGAGCGGTGCGTGGGTCAATATTCGGGATGGGGCAGCGCGCACAAGGTTTGCCCAAGCGAATGGCCACAGGCGCTGCCTCTGCGTGCACCCACAAGGTCTCGATGAAATCTTCCTCATGCTCGGCCAAGCCATCAAGCACGATGTTGGCGCGAAAGCGCAGGCCATCTACGCGTTCATGCCCCTGCGCTTGCAGCTTGTCGTTCAGGCCATCAAAGGCGCTGCTGGTGGTGACCAACAAAGGGTAGCCGTCGGCAAATTGGGTAGCGCCCTCGATGCCCCCGGTCCATCGGCTGCCCGACAAGCGCTGCTGCGCGCCATCAAAGCGCACCAAATGGCATGCCCGCCCCAGCACCTGGCTAAACCATGCAGCGGCCGCCTCCCCTGTATCCCAGGCGTTGACATGGCTGTCCCAGACCTGCACCCGCATCTGCGACGCATCGCTTGCGCCAGGCACAGCCAAGGGCACCGTCAATCCAGGTGCGCCGGGGTACTGCAGTTGCAGTGTGCCGGCTTGCTCGTCAATCCATGGCTGAATCAGCGCCATCTGTGGCACTTCGCGCTGGGTGATGAAGACGCCTTCAGGGTCTACCACCATCCAAGCGCGATCCCACTTCAAGCCAGTGGGCAGTAATTGGGCCGACTGTACAGACACACCTGCACAGGATTTGACAGGAAAGACCCACAGTGCACCGATCGTGCCTGTGACATCTGCTTGTTCAATGAAGGAAATGGTCATGCGCTTATTGTGACTGGCTGACTCATTTTGGCGATATGGGCTGCAGGCTTGATTGCAGGAAACCGTCCTTCTCAACGGCGACGGCCAGCCCTCCTACAATGCAGCCCATGGCGCAAACCTTTGATGTATGTATCCGCGGAGCCGGCATTGTCGGCCGTACCCTGGCTCTCTTATTGGCCCGCGAGCGGCTGCGCGTCGCGTTGGTCGCTGCACCGCGTGCCGAGCCCAGCCATGCCGATGTCCGGGCGTATGCACTCAACACCAACTCCAAGCAATTGCTGGAGTCCTTGCGCACATGGCCAGATGCGCCTTTTGCCACCGCCGTCAAACACATGGAAGTGCATGGCGATGTGGATGGCAGCGTGCACTTTGACGCAGGTGCGCAAGGCGTAGAAGCGCTGGCATGGATTGTGGATGTGCCTGCGCTGGAGCAGCGTCTGGCCGAAGCCGTGCGCTACCAGCCCCAAGTCGAAGTGGTGGACAGCCCCGTGCAAGCACCTTTGACCGCCATCTGCGAAGGCCGAGCCAGCGCCACCCGCGCCGAGTTTGGCGTGGATTTTGATGTCACGCCCTACGGACAGCACGCGATTGCCACCCGGTTGCGCTGCGAATTGCCGCACGGCCAAGTCGCGCGCCAGTGGTTCTCTCCCCAAGGCATTTTGGCGCTGTTACCGCTGGAAGGTGCCGACGGCCACAGCGTGGCAGTGGTGTGGTCGGTGGCCCAAGCAGATGCCGCCCACTGGCAAAGCACCGATGAAGCCACATTTACCCAAGCGCTGAGCGAGATCAGCCAAAGCAGCCTCGGCCAGTTGCAATTGCAAGGCCTGCGCATGGTCTGGCCTTTGCAGCAAGCCGTAGCCAAGCGCTGGTGTGGCCCATTCCCCGGAACGACGGAGGCTCGCACCCCCACCAGTTGGGTGCTGGCTGGCGACGCAGCGCACAATGTGCACCCGCTGGCTGGCCAAGGTTTGAACATCGGACTGGCTGACGTACAAGCGCTGTCGCGTATTCTGCAAGCGCGTGGTGACTGGCGCAGCACCGGTGACTTGAAACTGTTGCGCCGCTATGAACGCGAGCGCAAAGCCGGACTGGCCCCCCTGGGCTTGGCCATGGACGGTCTGCAGCAACTGTTTACGCGCCCGGAAGCACCGGTGCAAGCCTTGAGAAACTGGGGACTGCGCAGCTTTGAGCGCAGCGGCCTGCTCAAAGACTGGACGGCTCGCCAAGCCATGGGCCTGCCCCGCTAGGTGCACTCCTCGCGCGAAGGAACCTTTTGTTCGTTTCGCGCCCCAACACCTGTTTATCTTTTATTCACTGGAATTTTTGCCATGAAACTGTTCGCCACGGCGTTGTTGGCCACTGCTGCTTGGGGCTGTGCCTTTGCAGCCCAACCTCAAGACCAAATCACCAAGACCCTGGCAGAGCGTATTCCTCAGCTGCAGCGCGTGGATGAAGTCAAGCCCACCCCTATGAAGGGCTTGTACGAAGTGCGCGTGGGCACGGATGTGTTTTATTCCAACGAGACCGGTGACTACCTGATTCAAGGCGAACTGATTGACACCAAGGCACAGCGCAACCTGACGGAAGACCGTATCAACCAATTGACGGCGGTGGATTTCAAAAACCTGCCGCTGAACGATGCCGTCAAGATCGTGCGCGGCAAGGGCGAGCGCAAACTGGCGGTTTTTGAAGACCCCAACTGCGGCTACTGCAAGCGTTTTGAGCGCGACATGCAAAACGTAGACAACGTCACGGTTTACCTGTTCCTCTACCCAATCCTGAGCCGCGACTCTGCAGAAAAGTCGCGCAATATCTGGTGTGCCAAAGACAGCGCCAAAACTTGGCACGAACTGATGCTGCGGGATAAAAATCCTGCCGCCGCCAGCTGTGACATTGACGCCATTGAGCGCAACCTGGCGCTGGGCCGCAAGCACAAGATTACCGGTACCCCCACTTTGATCTTTGCTGACAATACCCGTGTGCCCGGAGCGATTCCTTCCAGCGAGGTGGAAAAATACCTGGCTGCAGCCCACAAAAAATAAATGATGACAAACAGGCTGCTTCGGCAGCCTGTTTCACTTGCGGCACAGCCGCCAGGCATGCCGCAGCGTCTGAATTAGATCTCTACCGCTATGCCTCACACCGCAACCCCCACCCTGCATTACCGCGTTCAGCTGCATGATCTGCATGCCCACCTGTACCGGGTTACCCTTTCGATTGCCCAGCCCAGCGCACAGCAGCGTGTCTCACTCCCCGTATGGATACCCGGGAGCTACCTGGTGCGTGAATTCGCCAAAAACCTGCAAAACTTACAAGCGCAGCAAGGCGGCCATGCCATCACCATCCAGCAGTTGAGCAAGCACCAGTGGCAACTGAACTGCCAAGCCGGTCAGCCTCTGGAGTTGAGCTACGAAGTCAGCGCGTATGACACTTCGGTGCGCACTGCTTGGCTGGATCAGCGCCGTGGCTTCTTCAACGGCACCAGCTTGCTGCTGCGTGTGCATGGTCAAGAAACCCAAACACACCAGTTGCATATCAGCCCCAGCTCTAAGGCCCCCACATGGCAGCTGGCGACCGGGCTGACTCCTGTAGATACCGATGCCCAAGGCTTTGGCCTGTATACGGCTGCGCACTATGACGAGCTGGTGGACTGCCCGGTGGAAATGGGCAACTTCTGGAGTGGCTGCTTTACCGCCCGTGGCGTGCCACACCGCTTTGTCGTGGCCGGTGCTGCCGCTTCCTTTGATGGCGAACGCCTGCTGCGCGATACCCAAAAAATCTGTGAGCAAGAAATTGACTTCTGGGGCCAAGCGCCGCATGCCAGCTATGTGTTCATGCTGAACGCAACGCACGATGGCTATGGCGGCCTGGAGCACTGCAACTCCACCGCACTGATTTGCAGCCGCGCTGACTTGCCGCGCACTGGCGTAGACAAAACCAGCGACGGCTACATCCAGCTACTGGGATTGATCAGCCACGAATACTTCCACACCTGGAACGTCAAACGCCTGCGCCCGGCCGAACTGGTGCCGTACAACTACGACCAGGAGAACTACACCGAACTGCTGTGGTTCTTTGAAGGCTTCACCAGCTATTACGACGATTTGCTGCTGCGCCGTGCTGGCCTGATCGACAACGCCGCCTACCTCAAGCTCATTACCAAAACCCTCAACCAGGTACAGCAAACGCCGGGGCGCAAGGTGCAAAGTGTGGCCCAGTCCAGCTTTGATGCCTGGGTCAAGTACTATCGCCAAGACGAAAACACCGCCAACGCCACCGTCAGCTACTACACCAAGGGCGCACTGGTCGCCATGTGTCTCGATCTCCAATTGCGCCGCGAAGGGCAGACCACGCTGGATGCCGTCATGCGAGGCTTGTGGCAGCGCTGCCAAGGTGCAGCCATGACCGAAGCCGATGTGCTGGCGGTACTGCAGGAGCTTTCAGGGCGCAGCTGGCAAGCCGAGTTGCAGGCCTGGGTACACGGCACCGACGACCTGCCTTTGCCCGATCTCCTGAAGTCGCACGGCGTGCAGACCGATGCCGACAAGCCCGCGCCGGCCCAGGCTTTGGGCCTGCGCGTCCAGGAAAGCCACAGCGTTTTGATCAAGCAGGTACTGCGCGGTGGCCTTGCCGAGCAAGCAGGCTTTATGGCGGGTGATGAGTGGTACGGCATGGAAGTGCCAACGCAAGACGGCCAATCTGCCGCATGGCGAATCGCCAAACTGGAAGAGCTGGACCTGTATGCCGCACGCGGCACCCCCCATATCACTGTGCTGGTGTCGCGCGATCGCCAGCTACTTCGCCTGCCCTTGAGCCTTGGCGCGGCAGATGCCCCCACCTCTAACTACCAACTCACGATCACGGACGCCACCGCTGTCAACCGTTGGCTCTCGCCCTGAACTGTCCTCTGCAGCGCTTGGGTATAGTCATGGGTGGCATAACCATGACCCATGACTATTAGGAGACAAGCCTTGGCCTACGAAATGATTGAAGTGCGCGTGGAAGCTGACAAAGTCGGCATCATTACCCTCAACCGCCCCAAACAGCTCAACGCGCTGAATGACCAGTTGATGGATGAACTGGGCGCCGCCCTCAAAGCCTTTGATGCCGATGAAAAAATTGGCTGCATGATCATCACCGGCAGCGAACGTGCCTTTGCCGCAGGTGCGGACATCGGTGCCATGGCCAAATACAGCTTTGCCGATGCCTACAAAGGCGACTACATCACCCGCAACTGGGAAGCCATTCGCAGCATCCGTAAACCCGTGATTGCGGCGGTCAGCGGCTTTGCGCTGGGCGGCGGCTGCGAGCTAGCCATGATGTGCGACTTCATCATTGCGGCTGACAACGCCAAGTTTGGCCAGCCCGAAATCAAGCTGGGCGTCATCCCAGGTGCTGGGGGCACGCAGCGCCTGCCACGCGCCGTGGGCAAATCCAAAGCCATGGACATGGCCCTGACGGCCCGCATGATGGACGCCCAAGAAGCAGAGCGTGCAGGCCTTGTCAGCCGTGTGGTGCCGTTTGACAAGCTGGCAGACGAAGCCTTGGGCGCCGCCATCACTATCAGCGGCTTCTCGCAGCTTGCCGTCATGGCGGCCAAAGAATCGGTCAACCGCGCATTTGAAGGCAGCCTCAGCGATGGCGTCATGTTCGAGCGCCGCCTGTTCCACGCGCTGTTTGCCACCCAGGACCAAAAGGAAGGCATGGACGCGTTCGTGAATAAGCGCCCGGCCAACTTCGTCAACCTCTAAAAAATTTGATATATAATCACGCTCTCTTGGTCGTATAGCTCAGTTGGTTAGAGCGCAGCATTCATAATGCTGATGTCGTAGGTTCGAGTCCCACTACGACCACCAGAGTTCGGTCGTATAGCTCAGTTGGTTAGAGCGCAGCATTCATAATGCTGATGTCGTAGGTTCAAGTCCCACTACGACCACCAAAATTTAAAACCCCGCAGTGCTGACGCATTGCGGGGTTTTTGGTTTTTAGGCCTTGGCACAGGCTGCTTCAGGCGCTTTTATTTAGCAACAGTGCCATCAAGCTTGTGCTGCTCGCCATCGCCCTGGGCATTCGTAATCACCGCAGCCATGCCGGCTGCAGGTGTCACACCGCCCTGCTCTTCGGAAGGCTGCGCTGTGCTGTCTTGAGGCTGAAGCACCTCTTGCTGCGCTGTTGCAGCAGGCAAAGGCACGGCTGGCGGCAAAGGCTCGCGAATATCGGCTTTGGCCACTGGCAGCACATCGTGCGAGCGCAAATAATTGTCTGAACCCAACAAAGGTTTGCGTGGTGGTGGCTGGTCAAACTTGTCCGCTTGCCCCATCGGGAAGGTATCTGCCCGCATTTGTGGACCGGAGTCTTGGCACCCTGCCAACAAGGCGGCGGCACCTGCCAGCGCAGCGCTGACTGCACACAAACGAAGGGATTGGGTCATGGTCATGGCTACTTCCTCCTTAAGCGCACCATGTTGATCGGACCTACGCGCCTTGTCTGTCAGGCAAACACCCAAGCGGTTTTGCGCACGTTTCCACTACTCCCTTGGGGGGCGCAAAAGCCAGGCGCCCAAGCTCAGGCGAAGATGCTGCGCGCCTCGGTAAAACGCTTGGCAAAGTACACGTGATCCATGCGCACGCGCTGCACGGTGCCACCTTTGGAGGGCGCATGCACAAACTGCCCATTACCGACAAAAATGCCCATATGGGAATAGCGCCCACCCAAGGTATTGAAGAACACAAAATCTCCACGCTGCAGACCACGGTCTTGCACTGGCGCGCTGAACTGCGCCCATTGGGAGGTGGTGCGCGGCAAGCGCCCTTCGTGAATGCCTTGAACTGCCCACTGGATCAGGCCACTGCAGTCAAAGCCACCTTCCGGTGAATTGCCACCATAGGTGTAGGGCGTGTTGACCACCAGCATCGCACGAGCGAGCAAGGCTTCGCGCAGACCGCTGTGCAGCTGCAAAGCATCGACGGGGGCTGGGCCTGCCGAGGTCGCCGCACCACGACGCGCGCTACTGGGCGCCTTGGAAGCACTGGAGCAGCCAGCCAGTACGGCAGCCGCCCCGATCAACAGCCACGCGCGGCGCGACGACTGCTGCGACAAAGGGTTAGAAAGCGGTGCTTGCATGCCGTGCATTATGGGCAACATCCCCTCAAAAGTAAAAACAAGAGCTGCCAGCGCAGTCTTTCTATGCACTTCAATGAGAAATACCTGCCAATCCCTTTATCTGAGAGCGCAGCCAGCTCCTATTTTTTAAATTTAGAGACAAAAAAACCGCATCGTTTTGCTGCGATGCGGTGGGATTGACGGTGGTGAACTATTACAACGTCAGAACGGCAGCTTGGGCATGCCGCCACCGCCCATCATGCCCTTCATGGCTTTCATGCCCCCCATGCGCTTCATCATCTTCATGAGGCCGCCGCCCTTCATCTTCTTCATCATGGTCTGCATTTGCTCAAATTCCTTGAGCAGACGGTTCACCTCCTGCACCTGCACGCCCGCGCCGTCGGCAATGCGCTTTTTGCGCGTGGCCTTGATGAGGGCGGGGTGTTTGCGCTCTTTGAGGGTCATCGAGCAGATGATGCCTTCCTTGCGCTTGATTTCGCGCTCGGCCTTGTCCATATCCACCTGACCGGCCTTGGCCATCATCTCGCTGGGCAGTTTGTCCATCAAGTTCGACAAGCCACCCATTTGCTTCATTTGCTGCAGTTGCGCCAGGAAGTCGTTCAGATCAAAACCATCGCCGCTTTTGAGCTTTTCGGCCATCTTCTGCGCGGCTTCCATGTCCACGCCTTTGGTGACCTGCTCCACCAGCGCCACGATGTCGCCCATGCCCAGCACGCGCTGCGCATGGCGGCTGGCATCAAACACTTCCAAGCCATCGAGCTTTTCGGAGACACCGGCAAACTTGATGGGTGCGCCGGTGATCTGGCGCACCGACAGCGCCGCGCCACCGCGCGAGTCACCATCCAGCTTGGTCAGCACGATGCCGGTCAGCGGCAGGGCTTCCTTGAAGGCCTTGGCAGTGTTGATCGCGTCCTGACCCTGCATGGCATCGACCACAAACAGGGTTTCCACCGGGTTCAGGGTGGCGTGCAGGTCCTTGATTTCGGCCATCAACAGCTCGTCGATGGCCAGACGGCCGGCCGTGTCGACCAGCAGCACGTCGAAGTAATGCTTCTTGGCGTAGTCCAGCGCTGCCACAGCAATGTCGTGGGGCTTCTGGTCAGGGGTCGAGGGGAACCACTCGGCGCCAGCCTGGGCTGTCACGGTCTTGAGCTGTTCAATCGCCGCAGGGCGGTACACGTCGCCCGAAACCGTCAGCACCTTTTTCTTGCGCTTTTCAATCAGGTGCTTGGCCAATTTGGCCGTGGTGGTCGTTTTACCTGCACCTTGCAGACCAGCCATCAAGATGATGGCGGGCGGCTGGGCGTTGAGGTTGATGTCGGCAATGCCTTCGCCCATGGTGGCCGCCAGTTCGGCGTTCACAATCCCCACCAAAGCCTGGCCGGGCTTCAGGCTGCCCAGCACCTCCTGGCCCAGCGCCTTTTCCTTGACGCGTGCAATAAAGTCGCGCACCACGGGCAAGGCCACGTCCGCCTCCAGCAGCGCCATGCGCACTTCGCGCAGCATGTCTTGCACATTGGATTCGGTAATACGGGCCTGGCCACGCATTTCCTTGACGAGGCGCGAGAGTTTGTCGGTAAGTGCGGATGCCATAAGCGAGTGTGTCCGAAGAGAAAAGCATGCGCCGTATGCGGCTTGGCCACGGGGCCCGGCGCCTTGGGCAGGGGGCTGCGCTGCGCGCTGTGCCCGTGCTGCCCGCCGCGGGCAGCCCTGTACAAACAAGCGACCCATTCTACCCGCTGCCTCCGCGCCCTGCCCTGTAGCGGCACAGAGCACACAGACCCTACAAGCACGGAGAAGGCACAAGGCCAGCATGCAACAGCGCCCCCAGCGTCCAAGGCGGACAGCTATGATTACAGGCATGGAGTCTTCCACGCATTTTTTCTCCGGCACGCCCGGCTGGACCACGGCATTGGCTTTGGCCACCATCGCTGCCTACCTTGTCCCTGTATTGGGCGCACAACGCATGGCAGAAAACCATGCCCGCATGGGTATGCGCGCAGCATGGGTTTTGCATCTGCTCACCATCGCAGCAGGCTTGACGGCATCCCCTGCGCGCTTTGGCTTTGCCCCCGCACTTTCCATGACTGCATGGCTGATGCTGACCATGTATGCCATTGAGCAGCAGCTCTACCCCAAGATGCGTGCCGTGGGCGTGCTTTCGATACTGGGTGCGCTGGCGGTGCTGCTGTCCCAGCTTTTCCCCGGCAAACCGATGGCCGTGCATGCATCGGCGTGGCTGCCACTGCACTTGGCACTGGGCATCGCTTCGTATGGTCTGTGTGCCGCAGCCGTGGTGCATGCGGGATTGATGTCGCGCGCAGAGCGCCGTATGCGTGCCGCCACCAACGATGAAAACGGCATGCCCCTGCTGATGCTGGAGCGCCTGACGTTCCGCTTCGTCACCGCTGGTTTTGTACTGCTGACGGCAACGCTGCTGGCAGGCTGGTTATTTGGAGAGTCGCTGTATGGCCGGGCTTGGCACTGGGACCACAAAACCGTGTTCTCCTTGCTGGCTTGGTTTGCATTTGCAGGCTTGCTGATTGGCCGCTCGCGCTTTGGTCTGCGCGGGCGTCACGCAGTGCACTTGATTTATGCGGGCGCCGCCCTGTTATTGCTGGCCTACGCAGGCTCGCGCTTCGTTGTGGAAGTCGTCATGCTAGGACGCATGTCATGAAATATGTACTCGTTGCTCTGGTGGTCATCATTGCCATCGGCATTTGGCGCAACAACCGTCGCAAAGCAGCGGCTGCGCAGCCTTCCAGCAAGCCACGCTTGCGCCAGCCCGAAGATATGGTGACCTGCGCGCACTGCGGCGTGCATCTGCCCGCCAGCGACGCTATCACCAGCCCAGACCGCAGCCACTACTGCAGCACTGAGCACCGCCACCTCGGCCCTCGCTAGTTACCCCGTACCAGCCTTGCCTCAAGCCACCACACTCCCCCTGCAAAGTGCACGCCGGCTGTGGCAGGCCTTTCTCTCGGCCCGGGTACTGGTTGCGACGCTGCTGATTGCACTGCTTGCAACCCAGACATGGACATCCGCAGGGCTTCCGCAGAATGTGTATTGGCTGTGGTTGGTCACCACCGGCTACTTGGTGATTGCGCTGCTGGGCTGGGTTGTGCTGCACCACAAGCCTCCTGCCAGTTACTGGCGCTGGCCCTGGCTGCTGCTACTGGCATCTGACGTTGCCACCATCTGCCTCTTACAAGAGATGCAGCTGGGCAAAATGCATTACACGCCACTGCTCGCCCTGCCCATCCTCACCGTATCGGTGCTGGGCCATATGCGGCTGGCCCTGGCCACCACGGCCAGCATTACCCTGATTTTGCTGGGCATCGACATTTTTCATGCATGGCAGTGGGAGGGCATTTCTGGTGAAAGCTATATGCAGACTGCCTTGGTCTGCGCAGGTTTTTTTGCCGTGGCCTACCTGACTCGGCAGCTGGCACAGCGCCTGGCCTATCAAGAGCGGCAGGCGCGCACCAACCGCCAAGCAGCCCGCACCCAGACGCAAGTCAACAGCCTGATTGTGGCCAACCTCTCAGAGGGCGTGGTGGTGGTCGACAGGCACTATCAAGTGCGCATGGCCAACCCTGCAGCCTGTGAATTGCTGGGGCTTCCTGCGCCCCTCGGCCTGCATGACCTGCTGCATCCCGAGTGGCAGGCGTTGCGCACCATGGTTGACCAAACCTACGCCAGCAGCCAATCACTCAGCCAGCACATCCACCTGCTGGCAGTGGGTCAAAGCCCAACAGGCTTGTATGTACGCACCTGGCTCACCACCAGCATGGAAGGCGATAGCTGGTTGCCAGAGCTGGAGGGCGATGCCACTGATAGTGTGCTGGCCCCGCATGCTTGGCTGTGCGTCATGTTTTTGCATGACCTGCGTGAAGTCGAAGCGCGCCTGCGCACCGAGAAAATGGCGGCCATGGGCCGCATGTCTGCGGCTGTGGCCCATGAAATTCGCAATCCTCTGGCAGCGATTGTGCAAGCCAACGCTTTGCTGCAAGAAGAGTTGACAGAGCCCGCGCAGCAACGCCTGAGTCATATGGTGGAACAAAATGCGCAGCGGCTGGCGCGCATTGCCGAAGAGGTGCTGGACATTGCCCGCGTACAGCAGCAAATCCAGCACAGCGACTCACGCACCTTGGAGTTAGACGTGGAGCTTGCCAACATCTGGCAAGAATGGCGCCTGCAAAACAGCGGTATTTCTCACGGAATTTTCCAACCGCAAAGTGCGAATGCTTACGTCGCCTTTGACACGGAACATTTGCGTCGCGTCGTCGTGAACCTGCTGGATAACGCCGCCCGCCATTGCCAGGCACAACATGAAGACGCCCTGCAACTGCTGACCGGTGCAGGTGGTGAAGGGCATTTCTGGCTGCAGGTATGGAGCGAAGGTGCACCGCTGGAAGCCTCGGTGGAAAAACACCTGTTTGAGCCTTTTTTCTCGTCGCAAAGCCGCTCCACGGGTTTGGGGCTTTATATCTGCCGCGAACTCTGTCAACGCCATGAGGGCAGCATCAGCTACAGCCGCTGCGAACGACTCACGGCGCGCGGCATGCAAGCAGGTAATGCCTTCACCGTGCGCATGCGAGGCCGACTCCTGCACTCTGCCAACGCTTCCTTGTTTGATCCGATTGTGATGTGATCACCGTATGGGAAATTCTTCAGCCACCATTCTTGTTGTCGATGATGAACCGGATCTGCGCACGCTCTATGAGCTGACATTGCTGCGTGAAGGCTACCGCGTGGAAACTGCAGGCACCTTGGCGCAAGCCCGTGCGCATCTGCAAATTTGCCGCTTTGACGTACTGATTACCGACATGCGCCTGCCCGATGGGTTGGGCATGGAGTTGCTGCGGGAGTTGTGCGCGCAGCGCCGCAACGAACGCGCGATTGTGATGACTGCCTATGGCTCTGCGGAAAATGCCGTAGAAGCATTGCGCTACGGCGCTTTTGATTACCTCACCAAGCCCGTCGACCTGAAGCAATTTCGCACCATCGTGGCTTCTGCCGTCAGCCATGAAGCAGCGCGACCACCCGCACCTACGCCGCACAACGCCCCTCCGGCGGCGCACCGCCATGGGGGAGAAATTTTGTCGGCTTCGGCCGCGCTGGATCGCTTGGTGGGCACTTCAGCCGCCATACAACAGGTCAAGCAACGCATTCAAAAAGTGGCGCAAAGCATGGCTCCGGTGTTGGTGACGGGCGAGTCTGGCACCGGCAAAGAGCTGGTGGCGCGGGCCCTGCATGCATGCAGCCACCGTGCGCACGGCCCGTGGGTGGCCGTGAACTGCGGTGCCATTCCGGAGCACCTGCTGGAGGCCGAGTTTTTTGGTGCCCGCAAAGGCGCCTACACCGGTGCCACGGCAGACCGCGAAGGTTTTTTCAGCGCAGCACGCGGCGGTACTTTGTTTTTGGATGAGATTGGTGAGCTGCCGCTGGCCATGCAAAGCAAATTGCTGCGCGTGATCCAAGAGCGCCGTGTCCGCCCCCTGGGCACCACGCAAGAAGAAGCCGTCGATGTGCGGATTGTCAGCGCCACCCACCGCGACTTGGCGGCCGACGTGCACTCCGGCCACTTCCGCCAGGATCTGTACTACCGTCTGAATGTGATCGACATTGCCATCCCCCCGCTGCGCGAACGCCGCGAAGACGTGCCTACCCTGTGCACCGCGTTGCTGCAGCGTATTGCCGGCGAGGGCATGGGCAATCTGGTGCCCACGCTCTCTGACCATGTCTTGGCCCATCTGCAGCAGCAACCGCTGCACGGCAACGTCCGAGAGCTGGAAAACCTGCTGCACCGCGCCATCGCTTTGGATGAAGAGATGGCCCTGCCAGAAGCCGCTGGCACCGTGGTGCCCCCTGCTGTGCAGCACAGCCCCCTAAGCTGCGATGCCGACGAGCTACCCAGCGACCTACAAGCGTGGCTGGACCAGCAAGAGCGCAGCATTTTGATGCGGGCACTACAAAGCTGCGGCTTCAACCGCACGGCAGCTGCCGCACGGCTGGGCATCAGCCTGCGCCAAATGCGCTATCGGATAGCGCGGCTGCAAATTCCACTGTCACCCGATGAGGCGGAACCATCCAGCGACAATCCGCTGTATGACGCCCACCACTGACGCATCCCTGCCCACTTGGCAGCAAGGCTGGCTCTCGAGCGCCCTGCACCTGCCCTCCCCCAACTTCGGCCCGCGCCCTGAAGGGGTCGACATCAGTCTGGCCGTGGTGCACTCCATCAGTCTGCCACCCGGTGCATACGGCACGGGCTGCGTGCAGCAGCTCTTCACCAACCAGCTCGACTGGGACGCCCACCCCTACTTTCAAGGCATTCGAGGACTGCAGGTATCTGCCCACTTTTTCATCACGCGCCAAGGCGTGGTGTGGCAGTTTGTCAGCTGCGACGATCGCGCGTGGCACGCCGGCACATCACAGTGGTGCGGGCGTGAGAACTGCAATGATTTTTCGATTGGTATTGAACTCGAGGGCCTCGAAGGTGGGCAGTTTGATGTCCCCCAATACCAAGCCTTGGAGCACCTGTGTCAAGCCTTGGCTGCCCACTACTCCCTCACACACATTGCCGGGCACGAGCACATCGCACCGGGGCGCAAACAAGACCCAGGCCCGGGTTTTGACTGGGCGCACCTGCAGCAGCAGCTGCAGCACCTACCTGTGCAATGGCCCAGCACCGTGCCACCCAACAAGCCATAAAAAGAGAGCTACTTGCGCTCATCTATCAAGGCTTTGCAAAAGATAAAGCCACCAAACCCTTACCAAGAGCGCGCCAAGCGCTCTTTTTTTTATTTAACTCCTGAGCAGCCCCACTAAGTAAACACTACATATAGCGCTTTAACAAAAATCAAAACAACACATATAGCGCCACAAAGCCACCTGACGTTAAGGGGGTTATTCCTTTTTCCACACATACCGCGCCCCACACCCCGCAAGGCCTGCACGCCACTTTGGCCCTGTAATCCGCAGACAGTCGTGCTTTTTTCGCCCAGGCGCAGATGCCGCAACGCCTGGCGGCATGTCAACCGGGAAATTTGCGGAGTAGCAACAGCACACCAACACGCTTTTGTCACAGCAGACAAATACACTACCCCTAGTGTTTTTTATTTTTACAAACACCATGGGTAGCGCACAAAAACAGTGCGCAGCACAGTTTTTTTTGGGGTACTGCATTCCTTGGCAGTGCCCAGCCACCCGCACCAAGAGGCCCTCATGCAAGACGCGATGAACAGCTCAAACTCCGACTTGGCAACGCCGCGCACCCCGGGTGCCAGCAGCATTCCAGCCGTACTGGATCAATACCAAATCATTCGCCGCAGCGGTGATGTGGTGCCGTTTGCGCCGCAAAAAATTGCCATTGCTGTCACCAAAGCCTTTCTCGCGGTGCGTGGCCCACAAGGTGCGGCATCGGCCAGCATTCGCGAAACCGTCGAAGCCCTGACCAACGCCGTCGTTCGCGCGCTGCTGCGCTCGCGCCCCGAGGGCGGCACCTTCCACATCGAGGACGTGCAGGACCACGTAGAGCTGGCCCTGATGCGCGGCGGCCACCAAGATGTGGCCCGTGCCTACGTGCTGTACCGCGAAGCCCGCAACCATGAGCGCGCCGCCGCCAAGAAAAAGGCCGCCGAAGACGCCGCGGCCGCCGCAGCGCCCAAGCCCACCCTGCACGTGACCGACCACGGCCAACGCATACCGCTGGACCAGGACCGCTTGGAGGCGCTGATCACGGCCGCCTGCCACGACCTGAACGCCGACATCAGCCCCGCACCCATCGTGGCAGAGACCCTGCGCAACCTGTACGACGGCGTGCCCCTGGCCGAGGTCTACAAGGCCGCCATCCTGGCCGCCCGCACACTGATCGAGCGCGACCCCGACTACACCTACGTCACCGCCCGCCTGCTGCTGCACACCATCGTGCGCGAGGTGCTGGGCCGCGACGTGCAGCCGGCCGACATGGACGCGGCCTACGCCGAGAATTTCCCCGCCTTCATCGCCAAGGGTGTGGAGCACGAGCTGCTGAACCCCGAGCTGCTCCAATTCGACCTGCCGCGCCTGGGCGCAGCCCTGAAGGCAGAGCGCGACCAGCAGTTCGACTACCTGGGCCTGCAGACCCTGTACGACCGCTACTTCCTGCACGTGCGCAAGACCCGCATCGAGCTGCCCCAGTCCTTCTTCATGCGCGTGGCCATGGGCCTGGCACTGAACGAGGACGACCGCAACGCCCGCGCCATCGAGTTCTATGAGCTGCTGAGCTCCTTCGACTTCATGTCGTCCACGCCCACGCTGTTCAACAGCGGCACGCAGCGCTCGCAGCTGTCCAGCTGCTACCTGACCACCGTGCCCGACGATCTTGGTGGCATCTACGACGCACTCAAAGAAAACGCACTGCTGTCCAAGTTTGCGGGTGGTCTGGGCAACGACTGGACGCCGGTGCGTGCGCTGGGCGCCCGCATCAAAGGTACGAACGGCGAATCGCAGGGCGTGGTGCCCTTCCTGAAGGTGGTCAACGACACGGCCGTGGCCGTCAACCAGGGCGGCAAGCGCAAGGGCGCCGTCTGCGCCTACCTGGAAACCTGGCACCTGGACATCGAAGAGTTCCTAGAACTGCGCAAGAACACCGGCGACGACCGCCGACGCACGCACGACATGAACACCGCCAACTGGATCCCCGACCTGTTCATGCAGCGCGTGATGGAAAAGGGCCAGTGGACACTGTTCAGCCCTTCCGACGTGCCCGACCTGCACGACCTGTACGGCCAGGCCTTTGCCAAGGCGTACACCGCCTATGAAGCCCAGGCCGATGCAGGCGAGCTCAAGCTCTTCAAGCGCGTGCCCGCCGTGGACCTGTGGCGCAAGATGCTGTCCATGCTGTTCGAGACCGGCCACCCCTGGATCACGTTCAAGGATCCTTGCAACATCCGCTCGCCCCAGCAGCACGTGGGCGTGGTGCACTCGTCCAACCTGTGCACCGAAATCACGCTGAACACCAGCGCGACCGAGACCGCCGTGTGCAACCTGGGCTCGGTCAACCTGGCCCAGCACATCCGCGATGGCCAGCTGGACCACGACAAGCTGCGCAAGACCGTGCGCACCGCCATGCGCATGCTGGACAACGTGATCGACATCAACTACTACGCCGTGGACAAGGCGCGCGACGCCAACCTGCGCCACCGCCCCGTGGGCCTGGGCCTGATGGGCTTCCAGGATGCGCTGTACGCCATGCGCACGCCGTATGCCAGCGACGCGGCGGTGGAGTTCGCTGATGCGTCTATGGAAGCCATCTGCTACTACGCCTACTGGGCCTCGACCGAGCTGGCCAAAGAACGTGGCACCTACTCCAGCTACCAGGGTTCGCTGTGGTCCAAGGGCATCCTGCCGCTGGACTCGCTGAACCTGCTGGAGCAGGCGCGCGGCGGCTACGTCGATGTGGACCGCAGCACCCGACTGGACTGGGAGGCGCTGCGCGCCAAGATCGCCCAGGATGGCATGCGCAACAGCAACTGCGTGGCGATTGCGCCCACTGCCACCATCTCCAACATCGTCGGCGTCGATGCCTCGATCGAGCCCTCGTTCGGCAACCTGTCGGTGAAGTCCAACCTGTCGGGCGAGTTCACCATCATCAACCAGTACCTGGTGCGTGACCTGAAGCAGCTGGGCCTGTGGGACAGCGTGATGGTCATGGACCTGAAGCACTTCGACGGCTCGCTGCGCGCCATCGACCGCGTGCCGCAGGACCTCAAGCAGCTGTACGCCACGGCCTTCGAGGTGGAGCCCACCTGGCTGGTGGAAGCCGCTGCACGCCGCCAGAAGTGGATCGACCAGGCCCAGAGCCTGAACATCTACATGGCCGGTGCCTCGGGCAAGAAGCTGCACGACACCTACATGCTGGCCTGGCTGCGCGGTTTGAAGACCACCTACTACCTGCGCACCACCAGCGCCACGGCGGCCGAAAAGTCGACCATCCAGAGCCGCGCGCTGAACGCGGTCTCCCCCGCCGCGGTCGAGACCTCCAGTGCCCTGGACCGCGCCGCCGCCGCCGCACGGGCCAGCACCGGGGCTCCCGCCACGGACGTGAAGTTCTGCGCCATCGACGACCCGGGCTGCGAGGCCTGCCAGTAAGGCACCCATTGATTTCATAGCAGCCAGCGCGCAGACCACAAAGTCTTTCAAGCCTCATCGCTTGAAACCTTTGTCTGCACTGCGCAGCCAGCTCACTTTTTTGCAGATTGCAGGGAGTACGACATGCTGACTTTTGATGACGAGATTTCGTCCACCACCCACCCCAACCACACCACATCGGCCAGCACGCACCAGCGTGTGAATGCCGCCGACAAGCGCATCATCAACGCCAAGACCGACGTCAACCAGCTGGTGCCCTTCAAGTACAAATGGGCCTGGGAGAAATACCTTGCCACCTGCGCCAACCACTGGATGCCGCAGGAGGTAAACATGACGCGCGACATCGCGCTGTGGAAGGACCCGAACGGACTGACCGACGACGAGCGCCGCATCGTCAAGCGCAACCTGGGCTTCTTCACCACGGCCGACTCGTTGGCTGCCAACAACATCGTCCTAGGGACTTACCGCCATATCACGGCGCCCGAGTGCCGCCAGTTCCTGCTGCGCCAGGCCTTCGAGGAAGCCATCCACACTCACGCCTACCAGTACATCGTGGAGTCGATCGGCCTGGACGAAGGCGAGATCTTCAACGCCTACAACGAGATCCCGTCGATCCGCCACAAAGACGAGTTCCTGATCCCCTTCATCGAAGCGATCATGGACCCCCACTTCCACACCGGCACGCCCGAAACCGACCAGACCCTGCTCAAGTCGCTGATCGTTTTTGCCTGCCTGATGGAGGGCCTGTTCTTCTACGTCGGCTTCACGCAGATCCTGGCCCTGGGCCGCCAGAACAAGATGGTCGGCGCGGCCGAGCAGTACCAGTACATCCTGCGCGACGAGTCCATGCACTGCAACTTCGGCATCGACCTGATCAACCAGCTCAAGCTCGAAAACCCCCACCTGTGGACACCCGAGTTCAAGGCAGAAATCAACGCCCTGTTCCGCAAGGCCGTGGACCTGGAATATGCCTATGCCGAAGACACCATGCCACGCGGCGTGCTGGGCATGAACGCCTCGATGTTCAAGGGCTACCTGCGCTACATCGCCAACCGCCGCGCCACACAGATCGGCCTCGAAGAACTGTTCCCCGGCGAAGAAAATCCGTTCCCCTGGATGAGCGAAATGATTGATCTGAAGAAGGAACGTAACTTCTTTGAGACACGCGTGATCGAATACCAAACCGGTGGCGCACTTTCTTGGGATTAAGTCGCTATAAAACCTCGCAAACCCATGCGATGGAATTCATAATGCGCCCATGCCATCACAAATTATTTTTACAGGTGATGGCATAGGGCGTTTGTGTGTCCATGCGTCAAACCACTCCACGTCGCAATGGCTCGTGATCGCTCGCGAAGTTCGATCACGCAAACGCTGTGTGCAAATTGATGAAGGAGAAAACGATGGCAACTGCAAAGAAAGTGGCTGATAAAAAAGCTGCACCCGTAACCAAGACCGAAGCTGCTAAAAAAGCGGCTCACGCCAAGAAGGTAGCAGCACCCAAGGCCGCTGCGCCTGCCAAGAAGGCTGCTGCACCTAAGGCTGCCGCTCCTGCCAAGAAGGCTGCTGCACCTAAGGCTGCCGCTCCTGCCAAGAAGGCTGCTGCACCTAAGGCCGCCGCTCCTGCCAAGAAGGCTGCTGCACCTAAGGCTGCCGCTCCTGCCAAGAAGGCTGCTGCACCTAAGGCCGCTGCGCCCGCCAAGAAGGCTGCTGCACCTAAGGCTGCCGCTCCTGCCAAGAAGGCTGCTGCACCTAAGGCCGCTGCGCCCGCCAAGAAGGCTGCTGCGCCTAAGGCTGCCGCGCCTGCCAAGAAGGCTGCTGCACCTAAGGCCGCTGCGCCTGCCAAGAAGGCTGCTGCGCCTAAGGCCGCTGCGCCTGCCAAGAAGGCTGCTGCGCCTAAGGCCGCCGCGCCTGCCAAGAAGGCTGCTGCGCCTAAGGCCGCCGCTCCTGCCAAGAAGGCTGCTGCGCCTAAGGCCGCTGCGCCTGCCAAGAAGGCTGCTGCGCCTAAGGCCGCTGCGCCTGCCAAGAAGGCTGCTGCACCCAAGGCTGCCGCTCCTGCCAAGAAGGCCGCTGCGCCTGCAGCAGAAACCACAGCGGCAGTGGCAAAGACCGTGTTGGCACCGCAAGCCGCATGGCCCTTCCCTACAGGCAACAAGCCCTAAGCACTGCACACCACCAAGGTATACACACCTTGGTGAGCTGCCAATAAAAAACCGGCTCCTGAGAGCCGGTTTTTTTATGTGCGCTGCGGTGATGTCGGCACGGGTCTTTCCCAAGGCCAATCATCACGCAGCGCAATCGCATCCGCATAGACTGCATCTTGTTTGCGCACCCACAGTCCCACAGGACTTTGCTTGAGCACATCCAACTGCGCACCTTCCCAGCGCATAGGAGCGATCACATGCTGCGCGGTCTGCACAGCCCCCCCGTCTTCCAGCGCGGGCATTTCTGCGTCTGACCACTGCACGCCTTGCTGTGCATCCCAAAGCTGCAACACAGGCATGTATGCCCGCAGCTCCAGCGTCCACACTTCGTGCTTATGGGGACGCAACCAATGCAGCTTCCAATGGTGCGGCTCGCCTTCTGCGCCTCGCGCCAGCCACTCCAGCGATAGCCAACCATCCCCCGCATGGTGCGGACAAGCACTGGGCCCCACACCACAGAGCACTGCGCCAGACTGTGTCACGAGCACGCCTTCGCAACGTGCTGCTTGGGGGCGCCAGTTGTTGCTCATCTGATTGTGCAAACCACCCCACCACCACAGGGCTTCTCGCGCAGCAGGCTGGCGCCAAACATAGTCGCCATCTGCGCAGGGGTGCTGTACCTGGTGCACCTCGCGCCAACGCGGCAGCAGTTGCCACACGCCCTGCGCATTCACCGCGATATCACGCCACTCATAGGCCGGCGTCCAGCCATTTTTGGTCAGGTTGGTTTCATCCGCCACTTGCAAAGGCCAGCGCCACAAACCGCTGCTGGCCAAATTGCTGTTATCGGGCCCACATCCCACCATGACCAGAAGCTGCGCATGTCCTTCCAACACATGAGGGCGCATACGCAGTACTGGCAGGTTCATTGCGATGGCATACAGCTGCTTCCCATCCCACACCCACGGCACAGGCTTGCCGCCCTGCAAGGGAGAGATGCCCCAAGGGCACAAAATCGCCCAACGCCCATCCACCACCACGTGCTCTAACTCCCACAGCCCGGGCAACTGTTGCTCGCCGCATTGCACCGAATACGCCGCCGTGGCACCTGACTGATCCTGGGCTTCATGCACCAGATTCCAGGTTAAAAACTGACCGGCCACAGGCACACTTTGTGCCGTCCAGCGTGCAGGCTGGTGCAAATTGCGGCGCCACAAAAATTGGCGCACTGGTATTTTTTTGAGCAGCAAGCGCCCGTCATCACGGTGCTTGGATGGCGCATACAGCTCACTCATGACACAGCTCAGGCTGCGGCCATCGTGCAAACGCTCCAGCGCTGGCGTGTCCATTTCCATGCGTTGCAGCAGATCCATGTCATCCCAGCTCAGCGGTGGCAACGCAGAGCCTTGCTCATCTGGCCAATACAGCGCAACCGACCAAGGTTTGCGATCTGGTGGCAACCACTCTGACCATTGCTGCCCGCCAAACGTCACGCTCCAAACGCCCAGTCGCAAGCCCGTTTTTCGCACATCATCCGCCACCGGATAGCCATAGCAGGCAAAGGCCTGCCCATCAGGGCGCCACACCAAAGGACTCTTGCCATCAATGATCCAGGAATGCGCCTCGCCATTGAGCTGCAGTTGCCAGTACGGATGGAGCAAAGGCTCTAAGGGATTTTCCAGCGCCCGCAGTGATTGCGGCCAATGGCGCTGCACACTCACTTGCACCACGGCATTGTCTTGCGCAGGAAGCTCCGGGGGCATGGCTTGCGCCTCCGCAGACACGCAATCTGCAGGTATCCACAAATCACAGACACCCACCAGGGCCTGCGCTTTGCTCCCGACGTTTTTATGGAGCCACGCTTCAAAAGCGGTTTCTGTCAGCACATGGTGGCCTTCTGCAGCAACGCCGTTGCCGCCTGCGCCTTCACCACTCCAATGGGGCAGTCGCCAGTGCAAGTCATCGACCTGCCCGGCCTCCGACACACTCAACACCCATGCGCGGCGATTTTTTCTGTCAATCAATCGAGGGGCGGAGTCTCCGTAAGAGCCGGTGCGAATCCAGCGACCATCAAATGAAGTGTGGAAATCAGACTCCCATACATGCGGCAAGTAAACGCCATCACTGCACAGCACATCACCATAGATAGGGCCCCCGACGCCACGTTCTCCCCGCATGCGAAACTTCACTTCGCTATTGATGGTGGGCGAAACCTCTGGCTCTGGCTCCGGTTTCGACGCCGCAGCCGCAACTCGGCCCTTTGCGCGAGGGGTAATCTGTTTCTTAGGACGAGAACTTCGAAGACCCAACAACAGTAGCGCAATGATCGCCAAAACGATGAACAAGACTTGCATCCCTGCATGCTAACTAAGCTTGCTGCTTTATCGCGCTGATTTTTTGCGCGCAGGGGCATAAAAAAAGCAGCCATTAGGCTGCTTTTGCGCTGCATGTCTTGCGATCACACATTGAAAAATGCCACCGAACGCTGCAAACGCGATGCATGGGTGTGCAGTGCATCCGCTGAGCTGGACGACTGCTCAACCATGGCCGCGTTTTGCTGTGTCATGACATCCAACGAAGCAACGGCTTCATTGACCTGCGCAATACCAATCGATTGCTCACGGGTCGCCAAGCTGATTTGGTGCACCAATTCGCTCACACGCTGCACGGCATCGACCATGCCATCAATGGTTTTGCCTGCTGCCTGCATGCGTGCATTACCGTCATTGATGCCTGCCACTGTGTTGTTGATCAGCCCCCCAATTTCCTTGGCCGCGGTCGCACTGCGCTGCGCCAGTGCGCGCACTTCGCCCGCCACCACGGCAAAGCCACGCCCTTGCTCACCAGCCCGGGCTGCTTCCACGGCGGCATTCAATGCCAGCAAATTCGTCTGAAAGGCAATGCTTTCAATCACGCCGATGATCTCCCGCATGCGGGTGGACGATTGGCGGATACGCTCCATCGCTTCGCCCACCTCTTGAATCGCCTCTCCACTGCGGCTCACCACGGCCTTGCTCTGGTTGCTTTCTTGCTCCATCTGCTGCGCGGTATCGGCGGTTTGCAGCACCGTGCCAGTAATTTCTTCTATGGAAGCCGCTGTCTGCTCCAGGTCCGTGGCCTGTGATTCCGTGCGTTTGGCCAAATCCAAACTGCTGAGCGAGATTTCTTTGGACATGGTGTTGAAGCCTTGCACCTCGGTCAGCACATCACCCACCACAGCGCGCAGGTTGATTTGGATTTGCTGCAGACGGGCCATCAAAGTACCTACCGCACCCGTGTAGTTGTGTGCATGGGTGCTGGTCAAATTACAGCTGGCCATTTGCGCGGCCCACATATTGGCCTCTTCAATACCGCTGACACAACGCGCCTGAAAGCGCCAGGCAATCCATGCGCTGCCCAGCAGCAATGCCGCCAAGCGCAGCCCCCACGCCGCCACGCCTTGCCAGCCCAGCACATCAGGCAGCATGGTGAGAGCCACCACCATCATCAGCATGATGACCATGCGCGCCAGCAAGCCTACATCGCTGCGCTGCGCCCACAAACCGCGCACACCCAGACGGCGCACCTCTCCGCCACGCAAACGCAAGGTTTCTTGGCCGGATTGCGCTTGCGCATTCATGTCTGCATACAGCGCTTCGGCAGCTTCTATGTCTTGCACGCTGGGCTTGGTGCGCACCGACAAATAGCCCTGGGGCTTGCCCCCTTCCATGATGGGGGTCACGTTAGCCCGCACCCAATAGTGGTCGCCATTGCGCCGACGGTTTTTCACAATGCCCGTCCACGGATAACCGTGGGCAATCGTTCGCCACATATCTTTGAAGGCGGCAGCAGGCATATCGGGGTGACGAATCAGGTTGTGGGGCTGCCCGATCAAGTCTTCGTATTCAAACCCGCTGACACGCGCAAATGCGGGGTTGCAATGGGTAATTTCGCCCTTGGTGTTGGTCACAGAGACCAACAATTCATCACCCGGGAAATCGTAATTATTTTGTGTAACGGGGAAGTTGGCTCGCACTAGATTCTCCAGACTGACAAGCCTGATGGCATTAAAAACACACCTTCAGGGAATCCAAAGATCATCCCATAACCAGATTGCATTTGCTGACAATTGACTATTCCAGTTTCCCAGGCTGCACCTGCATTAGCCACAAAGCAAACGCTCACCATCCAAACCGCTCGTCGCTTTTGTGACATTTTTTTGACGCACCACAAAGCTTGCAGGCCACGAATTAGTCAAACAGCGGCAGTGACCACAAGTCCCCCTTCGCACCAGCCTTTCGCCCGCTGCCCAGCACCTCCCCCTGTGCCTGTTGCTTGGTGGCATCCCAATGCACCAGTCCCCCCACACGCACCCCCAGCAATCGAATGCTCTGCTCCAGCGGCACACGCTTTAAGCATTGACCAGCCACACGCCGAATGGCTGACGCTTCTTGGGTGAAGGTATCCACCGTAATTTCACGGGTCACACTTTTGAAATTGGCATAGCGCAGCTTCACCCCAATCGTGCGCCCCGCATAGCCTTTGCGCTGTAAATCGTCCGCCACGCGCTCACACAGCTGGGTGAAGATGGCGGTGAGTTCCGCCCTGTCATCGCGGGCGTGCAAATCGCGTGCAAAAGTCGTCTCGCGGCTCATGCTGACTGGCTCACTTTCTGTGACCACGGGGCGTTCATCCAGACCATGAGAAGCCGCATGCAGCCATGCCCCATATGCCTTGCCAAAGTGCTGCACCAGCCAGGGCAAAGGCTGTCGTGCCAAATCGCCAATGCTCACGATACCCAGCGCCTCTAATTTCGCACCAGCTTTAGGTCCGATGCCATTGATTTTGCGACAGGGCAGCGGCCAGATCTGTGCTTCCAAGTCCTGCGGCTGCAGCACAGAAACGCCTTGCGGCTTGTTGAACTCGCTGGCCATCTTGGCCAGCAGCTTGTTGGGTGCCACACCCACCGAGCAGGTCAGCCCCGTGGCCGCAAAAATAGCTTGCTGCAGCTGCATGGCCAGCACACGCCCTCCTTCGGCTTGGCCGCCGGGCGCGTGGGTGAAGTCGATGTACACCTCATCAATACCGCGGTCCTCCATCACCGGGGCCGTGGCAACAATCACTTCTTTGAAAGCGCGTGAGTACTGGCGGTAACGCACAAAATCAATGGGCAGCAAGATGGCCTGCGGGCACAGCCGGGCGGCTTTCATCATGCCCATGGCCGACCCCACCCCAAACTGGCGCGCTGCGTAGGTCGCCGTGGTAATCACCCCCCGGCCCACATACCGACCCAGTCGCGGGAATGCATCCACAGGGATTTGCTCCAGCGCGCCCCATTGCGCCAGCAGCTGCGCTTCATGCTCGGCGCTGTGGCGGCTGCCACCGATGACAACAGGCAAGCCTTTGAGCTGCGGGTAGCGCAACAACTCCACAGATGCAAAAAATGCATCCATATCGAGGTGGGCAATACGGCGGGGCACAGCAGGCGAGGTCACCCCGCTATTGTGAAAGAAGCTTTACAGCCCTTGCAGACAAATCAGCACAAGGCCCAGCACCATCAGCGCCATTCCAACTTTTTCCACTGCACTGAAGTTTTCACTGAACAGCCGGCGCGAAACCAAGTAGCTGAACACCACCTCCACCATGCCCAGCGTGCGTACCGCTGCCGCACTTTGCATGGCATAGGCCGTAAACCACGCCAGCGATGCCGCTGCCCCCATGGAGCCCGCCAGCAGTGAAACCCGCCACGCGCGGAAGATGGGCATGATGCCTTGCGGCGTTTTCAGCGCCACCCAGGCACCCAGAAAAATACTTTGCAGCGTTTGCGCCACCAGCACCCCCCAGCCGCCTGACAGCCACGGCGTGGCTGCATTCAGCGCCAGCGCGCCGCCGCGAAAACCAATCACCGCAATCGCAAAGCACGCCCCGCACAGCAGCCCATACAAAGCCGACTTGCTCATCCATGCTTGCAAAGAAAAAATCTGCCCCCGCGGCGGCAGCGTTAACAGCAGCACCCCTATGGTGGCCACCACCATGGCCACCAGCGCCCATGCGGTGGGCAGCTCATGCAAGAACACCGCGCCAAACAGGGCTACCTGCAAAATTTCGGTTTTCGACAGCGTGACGGCGACTGCAAAGTTGCGCTCTTTCATCGCCAGCAGCAACGCCACGGTCGCTGCCACCTGAAAAAATGCGCCCAGCCCAATCCAGCCGAAATAGGCGGCGCTCCATTGCGGCACGGCCGGCGCTTGCGCAGGCAACACATACAGCAGCGCCACAAACACTGCGGCAAACGGCAGGCCATAAAAAAAGCGCACCAAGGTGGCAGACAGCGTGCCCAGCTGCTGCGTCAGCGCGCGCTGTGCGGTGTTGCGCACCGTTTGTGCCACTGCAGCAAACAGCGTAAACGGCACCCACAACCAAGCGATTTCTTCCAAAGACAATGACATACCCACAATCACCAAGCAGCACCCGCGCTGTGCCTGCAGCATAGCCACCGCCTTGCGATTGCGCCCCACACATTGGCGAGGGTGGGCGCTGTCGTCAGCGATGTGCTGCACAGGCATGCATAAAAAAAAGTAGCTGCCACCGCTTGATAAACCAAGCTTTCCCATACCAAAGTATTGGAAAGTCTTTATTTACATACGCTAGCAGCTACTGTTTTATAACTACATACGCACTGCCATGGCATGCCTATGGCGTGCTCATGGCGTACACATCGGGCGCATCAACCCACCCTGCAGGCCCTGCACAACGCAGGCAAGCGCTGCGTTAAGCGGCTGGAAAAGGTTTGGGGTAGGTACCGGGCACCAAAATTTCTGTGTCCACCTGGTTGATATTGGTATGTCCACAAAAAGCCATTGTCGTGTCCAGCTCTTTGTGAATGATGCTCAAGGCCTTGGCAACGCCCGCTTGCCCAAAGGCCCCCAGAGCGTACAAAAAGCTGCGCCCAATCAAGGTGCCTTGCGCGCCCAGCGCACGGGCTTTCAGTACGTCTTGCCCGCTGCGAATGCCCCCATCCATCCACACTTCGATGTCTTTGCCAGCGGCCTCCACCATGCTGGGCAGGGCTTCGATGGACGAAGGCGCACCGTCCAGCTGGCGCCCGCCGTGGTTGCTCACCACCAAGGCATCGGCACCCGTTTGCGCAGCCAGCCGCGCGTCTTCAGCGTCCATCAAGCCTTTCAAGATCAGCTTGCCACCCCAGCGCTTTTTGATCCACTCCACATCGCTCCAATTCAACGTGGGGTCAAACTGATCGGCTGTCCACGAAGCCAACGAACTCATATCGGACACGCCTTGGACATGGCCCACGATGTTGCCCATGAAGCGCCGCTGGGTGCCCAGCATGCCCAGACACCAGCGCGGCTTGGTGGCCAGATTGAGCAGATTCTTCAGCGTAGGTTTGGGCGGTGTGGAAAGACCGTTCTTGATGTCCTTGTGGCGCTGGCCCAGGATCTGCAAATCCAGCGTGACTTGCAAGGCCGAGCAGTTGGCCGCTTTGGCGCGGTCAATCAGGCGCTCCATAAAGGCTTTATCGCGCATCACATACAGCTGGAACCAAAACGGGTGGCGCTCGGTGTGCTGTGCAATGTCCTCCAGCGAACAAATGCTCATCGTCGACAGCGTGAAAGGAATGCCAAACGCCTTGGCCGCCTGGGCGGCCAGAATTTCACCATCCGCGTGCTGCATGCCCGTCAGGCCCGTGGGCGCAATCGCCACGGGCATGGCCACATCTTGCCCCACCATGGTGGTGCGCGTGCTGCGCCCTTCCATGTTCACCGCCACACGCTGGCGCAGCTTGATTTTCTGGAAATCATCTTCGTTGGCGCGGTAGGTGCCCTGGGTGTACGAGCCCGAATCGGCATAGTCATAAAACATGCGCGGCACGCGGCGCTGGGCAATCACGCGCAAGTCTTCAATACAGGTAATTTTGGACAGGTCAGCCACAGGTCAGCCCTTCTTCATTCAGTCATTGCAGTCAGGGCGCATATCGTAGTGCGTCGTCATGCACTCCATGTGCTGCCACCACCCAGCCTGGGCATGCACATCGTGCGCAAGCAAGATGGCGAAAAGTGTGGCTTACGCCTTGGGGCCGACGACCGCCTGGGCGGCGGCTTCAGCGCGCGCCAGCAGCACAGCCTCTGCGTGGACCTGGTACAAGCGAATCTGGTGGCGCCCGGCCTGCTTGGACGCGTACATCGCCGTATCGGCACAGTGCAGCAGCGCATCCCACTGCAGGGCATGGTCGGGGTACAGCGCCACACCACCGCTGGCGTGCAGCACATAGCTTGCCCCCTGCCACACAAACGGTGTAGCGCACGCTTGCTGCACTTTGTGCGCAATGCTTTGCAGGTGCGCTTTAGAAGCCAGCTCGCACAGCAAAATCACAAACTCATCGCCACCCAAGCGGCATACGGTATCGCTTTCGCGCACACTGGCTTGCAGCGCTTTGGCCGCATGCACCAGCGCAGCATCCCCCGCCTGGTGCCCCAGGCGGTCATTGATTTGCTTGAAGCCATCCAGATCCAGGTACAGCACCGCAAGCATGTCGCCCGTGCGCTTGCTGTGCGCCATGGCTTGCTGCGCCCGATCCTGCAGCAGTGTGCGATTGGGCAAACCGGTGAGCACGTCATGGAACGCCAGACGCTGCATGCGCGCCTCATGGGCTGCCGCCACCGTGACATCACGCAGCACCGCCACAGCCCCCAGCACATGGCCATCAAAGGATTTGACCAAGCTGGCCGACTCATCCATCTCCAGCAGCTCGCCACTGCCTCGGTGCAGCAGCGTCGTGCGGGAGCGGTCTACGGTTTTGCCGCTTTCCAGTGCACGGCGCAGCGCCGATGCCTGCGCACCCCCAGCCACGGCATAGGGCAAGGCATGCAAAACTTCGATGGGGTGGTTCTCCACCTCCCGCATCTCCAGACCGGTAATTTGCCGCGCCACCGGATTCAGGTAGGTGATATGGCCTTGCGCGTCGGTACACACCACGGCATCACCAATCGACTGCAGCGTCAAGCGCATGCGCTCTTTTTCTGTGAACAGATCTGCCTCTGTGGCCTCTCTGCGCGTCAGCTCGCGCACAAATAGCACCGCCAAGCCCAGGCAGCTGACCATCAGCAAAGCGGCAAAACCTGCAAGCTGCCGCGCATTGCGGCGCCAGGACTGAAAGATGGAATACGTGGACTGCGCCACATTCACCACCACCGGGAAATGGCCTACACGGTTGTGGGTGTACAAGCGCTCCACACCATCAATCACCGCCGTGCCCACAAAGCTGCCTTGGGGAACAGCCACAAACTGCGCCAAATTGCCCGAGCCCGCCAAGCTGTGCGGTGCGGTAGTTTCTTGATAGGGAAAACGCGTCAGCACCAGACCATCTTCCCGAATGACATTCACCCCGCTGTGCGCCCCCAAATCCATGGTGGAGAGCCAGGCGTTGATCTCTTGCATGCGCAGCATGCCCACCACCACGCCATTGAGCACCCCATATTTACCGCGTATGGCACGGGCAATCGGCAATACATATTCGCCCATGCGCAATTCTTTGGTGGGCTGGCCAATAAAAACGCCCGGAAACTGGTGAACCCGAAACGCCTGAAAGAAATCATGGGACACAAACTGCTTGCCCACACTTTGCACGCCCAACGCACGGTGTACGACCCGCCCCTGGTCATCCAAGACCAATAAATCACTGTTATGGATATCGCGCCATAAAGCATCCAGCAATGCGCGGTGTGATTCGCTGTCCTCTTGCCCTTCCAGCGCGCGCACTTCATTGAGTGCAATCGCGGTTTTCTGGAGCGACAAATCCACGGCATCCAGGGACCACTCCAGCCCCTTGGCCAAGGTACTGCTCAAGTTGGTGTTGGTGCGCAACTGATAGTCCCAATGCTCCTGGTGCATGGACCACATGGTGTGCGCGAACAGCGCACCAATGCCCAGCGACACAACCACCGCCAGCCAAGCGACGCGGTGTGAAAGAAAACGGAGCAGCATGGACTTCATCATGGACTTGCGCATTTTAGGAAGGCCCATCACGTTGCGCTTAGATGCAGCGCAATGCCTGTGCTGCATTTTTTAAAACGCTGCATTATCGAAAGCCATCGATGAGGTGCAAAAGCAGGGCTTGTGCAATCGCACTCCCTACGTGTGGATAAGCGTTGAACCTGCGCACCGACTGGTATTACCAATCAACAAAAAACAAGGGTAAACCACGAAAAAACAGACAAAAACCGGGAAATAGAGTCCATGCAATGACTTTTACAATCTGCAGCTCAACATTAAATAATATTGGTACGACCAATTAAAACCATGCAAAGGTGACGTGGCATTCATAAGCCACGCGCCCGTGCGCAGCCACCCTTGGAGACATCACACATGAATCTTGGACACACGCTTTTAGCCCTCACCCCGATTGCGGTGGTGTTTCTTTTGATGGTGGTTTTAGGGCGATCGGCCAAACTCTCCATGAGTTCGGCCTACTTGGTCACAGCGCTGTTGGCACTGTTTGTGTGGCAGGCGCCCGGTGCGGTAATCGCTGCTGCCACCATCAACGGAGTGGTAACGGCCATCACCTTGCTGTTTATCGTTTTCGGCGCGGTGCTGCTGCTCAACACCCTCAAAGAAAGCGGTGCACTGCTGGCCATCCGCCAAGGCTTCATGGATGTCTCTCCTGACCGCCGCGTGCAAGTCATCATCGTGGCGTGGCTGTTTGGTTCGCTGATTGAAGGCTCGTCGGGCTTTGGCACGCCTTCCGCCGTGGGCGCTCCTTTGCTGCTGGCGCTGGGCTTCCCAGCCATGGCTGCGGTGATGGCAGTGCTGGTCATCCAGTCCACCCCCGTGTCCTTTGGTGCGGTAGGCACTCCCATGCTGGTGGGCGTGCGCTCGGGCATTGACAACAAGACCGATGTGGCGCAATTGCTGGCTCCCATGCAGCCGCTGGAGTACCTGCAGCAAATCGTGGAAAACGTGGCCATGATTCACGCGCTGGTGGGTTTCGTGATTCCGCTGATTCTGTGCGGCATGCTCACCCGCTTCTTCGGTGCCCAACAATCCTTCACCGAAGGCCTCAAGGCTTGGAAATTTGCACTGTTCGCCGGCATGGCCTTCACCCTGCCCTACTACCTGATTGCCCGCGTATTAGGCCCTGAGTTCCCCTCGATGGTCGGTGCACTGGTTGGTCTGGTCATCGTGATCAGCGCTGCCAAAAAAGGCTTCTTGGTTCCCAAACAAAGCTTTGACTTCCCCCCCCGTGCAGCCTGGGAGCAAAAGTGGCTGGGCACCGTCTCTAACGATGCTGACAGCTCTGCAACCACAGCGGCCAAGTTCTCGGTGCTGCGTGCGTTTTCTCCCTATGTGCTGGTGGTTGCCCTGCTGATCCTCACCCGCACCGTGGCACCGCTGAAGGCCTTTTTGACCGGCCCTTTGACCACGCTGAAGATTCCTGCGCTGTTTGGCACCAATATCTCGCCCTCGGCACAGTTCCTGTACTCGCCCGGTTTCATCCTGATCCTGGCATCGCTGGCCTGTATCTTGATCTTCAGCATGAAGCAAGGCCAATATGGTCGCGCTGTGAAGTCTTCCGCACACACCATGGTGGAGGCGGCGCCCGCCTTGCTGCTGGCCGTACCGATGGTGCAGGTGTTCATCAATTCCGCCTCGGCTGACGGCTCGATGCTGAGCATGCCTTTGGTGCTGGCACAGGGTGCCGCCGCCCTGGCCGGCAATGCATGGCCCAATGTGTCGCCTTGGGTGGGCAGCCTGGGTGCATTCATTGCAGGCTCCAACACCGTCAGCAACATGATGTTTGCCTACTTCCAGTTCTCTACCGCACAGCAAATTGCGCTGAATCTGGATCAATCGGCCGTCGTGGTGGCATTGCAAGCGGTGGGCGGTGCTGCAGGCAACATGATCTGCGTGCACAACGTGGTCGCTGCGGGCGCTGTGGTTGGCATGATGAACCGTGAAGGTGAAGTCATCCGCAAGACCTTGGTTCCTATGGCCTACTACTGCATTCAAGCGGGCTTGATTGGCCAAGCGCTCATCACCGGTAGCCTGGGCTGGTGGGTAGCTGCTGCCGTGTGGCTGGTGGTGGTGCTGGCGGCCCTGTCGATGACCAAGGGCAAGCCTTTGGCAGCTGGCGGGCACCAAGGCCAAAACCTGGCCGCTGCGCGCTAAAGCAGCTGCCTCGGCTATCTCGACGGGATCAACGAATTCGCTGTGGGCGTTATGGACCGAGTCACCAACATGCGAATTTCCGATCAGATAGCCGAGCAGCTTTACACCCTCATTCAGCAGCGCCAGCTGCAGCCCGGCCAGCGTCTGCCCGCCGAGCGACAGCTGGCCGAAGATCTGGGTGTGTCGCGCACCGCACTGCGCGAAGCCATTCAAAAACTCTCCAGCCGCGGCCTGCTGGAGAGCCGTATCGGGGCTGGCACCTTTGTGCAAACCCCGCCCAGCCAGCCCAACTGGCATGAACAGGTCATCTCCCCGCTGGTTCCCCTGATGCGCGATGACCCCCAGTACCGCTACGACGTACTGGAAACCCGACAAAGCCTGGAAGTCAGCACCGCCTGGCATGCGGCCCAGCGTGCAACCGCCCAGGACAAGACGCGCATTCAGCGCAGCTTTGACGCTTTGCTGCACTACCAGCACCTGCAAGATACCGAAGCCTCTGCCAATGCCGATGCGCAGTTCCATCTGGCGATTGCGGAGGCTTCCCACAATGCCGTCATCGTGCAAGTCATGCGCAGCCTGTTTGAGCTGATGCTCAACACCGTGGCCGAAAACCGCCGCCTGATGTTTGTGCATGACAACACCAAAGTGCTGGAGCAATTGACGCAACAGCACTACCAGCTCATGCAAGCCATTTTGAATGGCGAGCCGGAGCAAGCCCGCAGCGTGATCAGCGATCACCTGAATTTTGTCCACGACAAACTCACCCAAGCCGATGCAGACACGGCCCGGCTTCAGCGCCTGGGACGCCTTTCACCTTCTGTTGCGACCTCGTCATGATTATTTCCTCCACCACCGACTACCGTGCTGCGGCACAAAAGCGTTTGCCTCCGTTTCTGTTTCACTACATTGACGGTGGTGCTTATGCAGAAAAAACGCTGGCCCGCAACGTGGATGACCTGGCCAACGTGGCCCTGCGCCAGCGCGTGCTCAAAGACATGAGCCAGCTGGACACCAGCATTGAGCTGTTTGGCGAAAAGCTATCGCTGCCCGTAACGCTGGCCCCCGTCGGCCTGACGGGCATGTTCGCGCGCCGCGGTGAAGTGCAGGCCGCCATGGCCGCTGACCAAAAAGGCATTCCCTTCACGATGTCCAGCGTCTCGGTCTGCCCGATCGAGGAAGTCGCCCCCAAGCTCAACCGCCCCATGTGGTTCCAGCTGTACGTGCTCAAAGACCGCGGCTTCATGAAAAACGCGCTGGAGCGCGCGCAGGCGGCCGGCGTTTCCACCCTGGTATTCACGGTCGACATGCCCGTGCCGGGAGCGCGCTACCGCGACGCACACTCCGGCATGAGCGGCCCCAACGCCGCCATGCGCCGCTATGTGCAGTCCGTGCTGCACCCACAGTGGGCGCTGGATGTGGGCCTGCTGGGCCGCCCCCACACCCTGGGCAACATCTCCACCTACATGGGCAAAAACGTCAGCCTGGAAGACTACATGGGCTATCTGGGGGCTAACTTTGACCCCTCCATCTCGTGGAAAGACCTGGAATGGATTCGTGATTCCTGGAAGGGGCCCATGGTCATCAAGGGCATTCTGGACGCGGAAGATGCCAAGGATGCCGTGCGCTTTGGTGCTGACGGCATCATCGTCTCCAACCACGGCGGCCGCCAGCTCGATGGCGTACTGTCTTCGGCCAGCGCCCTGCCCGCAATTGCTGACGCGGTCAAAGGCCAGATCAAGATATTGGCCGACTCGGGCATCCGCAACGGGCTGGACATTGTGCGCATGCTGGCCCTGGGCGCAGACTGCACGATGATTGGCCGCGCTTTCATCTACGCACTGGCCGCCGAAGGCGGCGCCGGCGTGACCAACCTGCTGAACCTGCTGGAAAAAGAAATGCGCGTGGCCATGACGCTGACCAGCGTGAAAAACGTGGCCGAGATCACCGGCGACTTGCTGGTGCGCGAGCGCTGATTCTCTGCGGCCGATTGGGCCGCCCCACGCATTCAGCGCGAACGTGCTGAAGGCACAGATGAAGAAGCCCTTTGCTGCTGACGAGCCCCTGCACCGCGCACTTCCAGCTCCACACTGTCTTGCAACTGGCCTGCGGCATCCCGCAGCTCCAGCCGGTGGCGCCCCGGCCAAGGCAGCCACGCCACAGGGCTGCCGCGCCCCAGCTCCTGGCGCACGGTTTCCCCGTGCGGCTGGCGCGTCACCAACTGCCAGCGCAGCCCCTGCGGCTGCCAACCGGCGCTGCCCGCCCCCACAGGCCGGGCCTGCAGCTGCACCCGCTGGTGCTGGGGGGGGATGTCGGGGTCCAGCGCCAAAATGGTGCCGCTGACCGGCTGCGCAATCTGGGCATGCACGGCAGGCAACGCATTTTTGATAGCTGCTTGCGCTTGATTCTTAGTCTTTTCAGATACTTTCATACCTGGAGTGCTTGAATCGCGAGCGCTAGCAGCTTTCCCTTCTATAGCAAACACGGGCTGCTGCGTTCCCTCCAGAAACCACTCCTTGCGTCCCGGCTCTAGCGCCGCAGCACCCGCAGCCGCAGCCGCCACAAATTGCACCGCCTGCGGGCGCAAGCCTGGGGGCGCTGACGGCGCACGGCTGGGCAGCCGCGCATGCAGCGCGGCCATGATGTCGGCCCAGATGGGCGCTGCACCGCTGCTGCCACTGACGCCATGCATGGCTTCGCCCGAGGCATTGCCCACCCACACGCCCACGGTGTAGCGCTGCGACCAGCCCACCGCCCAGTTGTCACGCATGTCTTTGCTGGTGCCGGTTTTCACCGCCGTCCAAAACCGTGTGGCCAGCACACTATCCAGCCCAAAGGTGCTGGCGCGGGCTTGAGCGTCCGACAATATATCGCCCACCACAAATGCGGCCTGCGGCGACAGCACCTGCACCGGCTTGGCGCGCGGTGCTGCACCCAAAACCGCAGGTGCCACGGGCGCAAACTGGCCGCCGTTGGCCAAGGCCCGGTAGGCATTCGTCAGATGCAGCAGCGGCACTTCTGCACTGCCCAGCGCCAAGCTGTAGCCGTAATACCCGGCGTTTTCACGCAGCGGCAGTCCCAGCTGACGCAGCTGGTTAAAAAACGCATCCGGCGTCACCATCACCAGCGTGCGCACGGCGGGCACATTCAGCGATGCGGCCAGTGCCATGCGCACCGACACCCAGCCTTTAAAGCGCCGGTCATAGTTTTGCGGAATGTACAGGCCCGATGGCGTGGCAATCTCGGCCGCAGAATCTTCCAGCAGCGAGGCCGCTGTCAGGCGGCGCTCGTCCAGCGCCTGCGCATACAGAAAAGGCTTGAGGGTTGAGCCCGGCTGGCGCCACGCCAGCACACCATCTACCTCGCTGGCCTGGCTGAGCGTGCCCGATGAGCCCACCCACGCCAGCACCTCACCGCTGCGGTTGTCCAGCACCACCGCCGCGCCGTCTTGCACATTGCGCCCTTGCAGCTCTCGCAAATGGCGCTGCAAACTCTCTTGCGCTGCACGCTGCACCGGTGCGCTGAGCGTGGTGGCAATACCTTGCCGGGGAATGGCTTGTGCATGGTCATAACCTGCCCACACACGCTGCGCCCAGTGCGCAGCATCACCTTCTGTCGCAGGCCAAAGGCGTGCCCGCAAGGCCTGTTCGGTGCGCCATTGCACTGTGGTGCACCCCGCTTGGGGTGCTGCATGTGAGGCGGTCTTGGGTGCGCCGTTCGTAGGGATCGCATGCGGCTGCAAGTCTTGCCAGACCGCACAGGCGCGCTGCGCCACCACGGCCGCACTGGCATTGGGGCCGCGCACCAAGGCTGCGGCAATCGCAGACTCCATCTCATCGAGGCCATGCGCAGCTTTGCCAAACAAGGTGCGGCTGAGGGCATCAATACCCACCAACTCCCCCTTGAAAGGCAGCAGGTTCAGATAGGCCTCCAGAATCTGGTCTTTGCGCCAGCGCCGCTCCAGCTGCGTTGCAGCCAGCGCCTGACCCAGCTTTTGCCCCATGCTGCGCCCGCTGGCACTGGCGCGCCAGTCCTCGTCCAGCAGCCCCGCCAATTGCATGGTGATGGTGCTGGCACCGCGTGTTTTGCTGTTCCACAGATTGCCCCAGGCCGCAGCAGAAACAGCGCGCCAGTCCACCCCGCTGTGGGCATAAAAACGCTGGTCTTCGCTCACCAGCAAGGCCAGGCGCAAGGCAGGCGATACCTCACTCAAGGCCACCCAGGCGCCGCGACGCACCTGGCTGTTGGTGCGCAGGCGCTGCAGCACCTCACCTTCGCGCGAGAGGATGTACGTTTCTGAAGACTGAAAGCTGCTGCGCACTTCGTGCGGCGTGGGTAAGGCCCAAGCCCACGCGGGCAGGCACAGCACACCCAGCGCCGCCAGCCACCGCCAGCCTGCAAGAGAGACTGGCAAACGCTCAGCCCAGCACAACGCGCACAGGCTGGTGGTCTGAGGCCTGCGTTTGCTGGTTCACTTCAAAGCTGCGCACCTTGTCGTATAGGCTGTCGCTGACCCAGACAAAATCGCAAGCGCCTGGCTCAGGGCCAAACTGGCGGTCAAACAATCGGAAGGTATCGGGCTGGGGCTGATGGGTGCGCAGCACGCGCCATGCATCATTCCAGGCCGCGCCCACCACGCCTTCGGGCCAGCCCGCCTCCAGGCACTCAATCACGGCTGCGGGAGAACTCAGCGCCGCGTACTCCAGCTCGTGCGACTCGAAGTTGAAATCGCCACACAGCACGGCATGCTCTGTGCACGGTTTGCGCTGGAAAGGCGAGCCGTCGTCCGCGAGCGGCGGTGGTGCAAACACCTGCGACAACGCTTCAAAGTGCATGCGACGCAAATACCGCGCTTGCGCCATGCGCTGGCGTTTGGAGTAGTACTCCAAATGCGTCGTCAGCACGCGCACCGGGCCCAGCAGGGGGTCTTGCACCGTCACCACGGTACACATGCGCTGCATGGTGCGTACGTGCTGATCGCCCGGGTAGGGCAGCGGGTAGTGCTGCACCTGCAGCACCGGCAGCCGCGTGGCAATCAGATTGCCAAACTGTTGCTCGCCAGCCTCGGTCCATTCGTGCACGGCAGCGCCAAAAAAAACCGACCAGCCGGGCAGCAGGGCTTGCAACTGCTGCACCTGATGGGCGGCACCACCCCTTAGTTGGGGGTAGTTGATGGCAATTTCCTGCAGGCACAACACATCGCATTCGCCCATGGCTTGCACGGTCTGGACAATGCGCTCGGGGCGCACCTCACCGTCCAGGCCGCAGCACCATTGGGTATTCCAAGTGACTAAATGCATGACACACTCTCATTAAGCATGGTGAGACGAACCGTGACGACACGCTCACACAGGCTGAAACATACCTGTTCTTGTCGCCCTACAGTGCATTTCATCCGAGTTTGAGATTTTTTTCTGCTATTTCATCACCTTTACAACCATGACTTTTTGTGAACAAGCATGGCAGCGCAATCTGCCACTCTTTAACGCCACCGTGGCCTTACCTTTCAACCAGGCACTAGCCAACGGCAGTCTGGCGCGTGACGTTTTTCAGCATTACATGATCCAAGACGCCCACTATCTGGTGGCGTTTGGCCGTGCCTTGGCGATTGCGGGTGGCAAGGCCGATGATGCCGAAGGTGTAGTGCAGTTTTCGCAAGCCGCCCAAGAAGCCGTGGTGACCGAGCGCCTGCTGCACAACAGCTTTATGCGTGCCTACGATGTCACGCCAGAGATATTCCAGCGCACACCGCTGTCGCCCGCCTGCCACCACTACTGCCACTTTTTGCAGTCCACGGCGTGGAGCCGCCCCTACGCGGTAGCCCTGGCGGCGCTGCTGCCGTGCTTTTGGATTTATGCCGAAGTCGGGGTCGAACTGCAAAAACGCAGCGTGCCGGGCAACCCTTACCAAGGCTGGATCGACACCTACGGCGGCGAGGAGTTCCACGCCCACGTGCGTGCCGTGCGCGAGACCGTCGATGCCGTGGCCGCGCAGGCAGACGCCAAAACTGTGACCGAGATGCACCAAGCCTATACCGATGCAGCGCGACTGGAATGGATGTTCTGGGACAGCGCTTACCACATGGCGGTGTGGCCCTGCTGAACGCGCATGCTGAGCCTGCATGCTCAGGCATTAACAAAAAAAGTAGCTTGTAGCGCTTGAAAAACAAGGGTTTTAGATAGAAAAGTATCTGAAACCCTTTTTTCATCAGCACAACCAGCTCTCTTTTTTATAAAAGGGCCGGGTGGAGTTACTTGATCCCAGCGCGCATAAAGCTTTGCACAAACTGGCGCTGGAACAGGATGAAGGCAATCAGCAGCGGCGCCGATGTCATCAACGTGGCGGCTGTGATGGTGGACCAGTCCACCCCCTGCTCCACGCTGGAAAACACCTGCAGCCCCACGGTGAGCGGGCGCGACTCCACGCTGTTGGTGATGATGAGCGGCCACAGAAAATTGTTCCAGTGAAAGCTCACCGACACCAGCGCAAACGCGGTGTACACCGGCTTGGCCAGCGGCACATACACGCGCCACAAAATTTGCAGCGTGCTGGCACCTTCCACGCGGGCAGCCTCATCCAGCTCTTTGGGAATGCCCATGAAGGTTTGGCGCAACAAGAAGATCGCAAAGGCCGAGGCGAAGTACGGCAGGCCGATGGCCAGCAAAGTGTCCACCAGCCCCAGCTTGGCCATGGTCTGGTAGTTCTCCACCAGCAAGATGTCCGGCATGATCATCAGCTGCACCAGCACCAGCGCAAACGCCACATGCTTGCCGCGGAACTCATAGCGCGCAAACGCAAAAGCCGCCAGGGTGGACAGCACCAACTGCACCGCCAAAATCAGCAACACCAGCACCGTGGTGTTGAAAAAATAACGGGCAAAGGGGGCCGCTTCCCAGGCGTTGCGAAAGTTTTGCAACGTCCAGGGCGCGCTCAGGTCAAAACGAATCGCGTACTCACTGGGGTGAAAGGCGGTCCAAAACGCATAGGCCAGCGGCAAGATCCACAACAGCGCCAATGTCCACGCCGCCAGGGTATCGAGCCAGGTGTGGCGGTAAATCACAGCGGGTGCGCTCATTGGTAATGCACCTTTTTATCCAGCACGAAAAACTGAAACAGCGCCACGCCCGCCAGCACCGCCACCAGCACCACCGTGATGGCCGCCGCGTAGGCCGTGTCCCAGAACTTGAAGCCCACCTCATACAGGTGGTACAGCAGCAGCGTGGTGGCATTGTCGGGGCCGCCGCGCGTGAGGATGAACACATGGTCCACCAGGCGGAAGGCATTGATCACGGCATTGATCAGCACAAACAGCGTGGTCGGCATGAGCAACGGCCACTGCACGCGACGAAAGAAGTACCAGCGCGAGGCCCCCTCAATGGCCGCTGCTTCTTTCAAACTGGGGTTCAAGGTTTGCAGTGCCGCCAGATAGAAAATCATGAAAAAACCGGCCTCTTTCCACACCGCCACCAGCGTCACGCAGGCCAGGGCTGTGGCCGGATCGCCCAGCCAGTTGTGTGACGCAAAGCCCAGCGCGCCCGTGAACTGCTCCAGCAGCCCATATTGCGGGGTGTAGAAAAACAGCCAGATATTGGCCACGGCAATCATGGGCAACACCGTGGGGGTGAAATACGCCATGCGCAAAAAAGTGCGCCCGGCAATCCGTTCATTCACCCACACGGCCATCAGCAGCGCCAGCCCGATCGATGCCGGAATGGTGGCCGCTGCAAACCACAGGTTGTTGCGCACCGCCTGCCAAAACACGGGGTCATCGGCCATGACGGCGTAATTCTCCAGCCCCACCCACTGTGCTGGCTGCGCGCCCTTGGGCGTGGAGAAAAAACTATCGATCAGCGTGGCCACGGTGGGCCAGTGCGTAAACGTCACCAACAACACCAGGGCTGGCAACAGCAGCAGCCACGCATGCATGCTGCGTTGGCTGGCACCAGCCATGGGTGATGAAACAGAACCTGACATGCGTTCCCAACTTCTCACATCAAACAACAAGCGCCTTGCCCGAATGCGCGGTCTTGTAAACCGCATGCGGCAAGGCGTGATGCAGACAAAGCCGCAGCACAGGGCTGCACCCGCTTTGTCCGCGTGGCATCAGCGGTAGCTGCGCAAGATGCGATCGGCTTCTTTTTGCGCATCTTTCATGGCTTGGGCTGAGGTCTTGGTGCCGTTGAGCGCGGCTTGAACGGCATCGTTGAGCACCTTGGTCACGCGCTGGTTTTCGTGGGTCGAAAACTCCGCCACCGATACGGGCAGCTGGTCACGCGCTACCAATGCCTGCGGAAATTCTTGACCGTACTTTTTCAGCACCGGGGTGTCATACGCTGCTTGCGACACGGCCACGTAGCCGCTGTCCATGCTCCACTGCGCCGCGCGCTCGGGCTGGGTGATCCACTGCGCAAACTTGAAAGCTGCTTCTTGCTGTGCCTTGGGTGCGCTCTTGAAGATGTAGAAATTGCCGCCGCCGGTGGGTGAACCCTTGCGCACATGGCCCGCAATCTGGCCCACGCCGAAGTCAAACTTGGCATTGGCTTTGATGTTGGTGAGGTTGCCGGTCGTGGTCACGATAATGGCGGCCTTCTTTTCCATGAAGTCCTTGGGTGTGGTGCCCCACTCGACCACGCCTTTGGGATGTACGCCATCTTTGGCCAGATTGACCCACATCTCCAGCGCTTCGATGACCTTGGGGTGGTCGAAGGTCACCTTCGTGCCCGCTTCGTTGGCCAGCAGCACATCGTTGGGGGTAGTGAAGGTTTGCAGCATCCAGTAGGCAAAGCCTGTGGACGGAATTTGAATGCCGTACTGCGTGACGTTGCCGTTGGCGTCTTTCTTGGTCAGCTTTTTGGCGGCGTCCTTCAACTCCGCCCAGGTCTGGGGCGCCTTGTTGGGGTCCAGCCCCGCTTCCTTGAAGGCTTCCTTGTTGTAGTACATCACCACCGTGGAGCGCTGAAACGGCACCCCCCAGGTCTTGCCACCCGTCTGGCTGTTGGCCATGAACGCCGGGTAAAAGCCCTTGAGCCACACCTTGTCGGCATCGGTCTTCACAAAATCGTCGATGGGCACGATGGCATCTTCATCGATCAGCGTGAACATGTCGGTGGACAGCAGCACCGAAGTGGCCGGCGCCTTGCCCGACTTGTGCGCGGTCAGCGCCTTCACAATGGTTTCTTGGTAGGTGCCCGCATAAATCGGCACGATTTTGTATTCCGGGTGGGCCTTGTTGAAGTCTGCCGCATAGCCGTCAATCGTTTTGGTGATGGGGCCACCTACGGCAACCGGGTAATAAAACGGCACTTCCACAGGCGTTTGCGCCCAGGCTGCGGCGGTCATGCCCAGCACTGCGGCTGCGGCCGAAGCCTTCAGGAAGGTCTTGCGTTGCATAGTGATTGCTCCTCGCGGGTAGAAAAAATGGATTCAGGCGGCCATGCGCTGGCCATGGGTGTCAAAGAAGTGCATATCCGCACGGTGCCAGTGCAGCGGCACCTGCTGCCCTATTTCCGGCAGCAGGCTGCCGGGCGCGCGCACCGTCAGGGTTTCGTGTCCAACCTGGCAACGCAGCACCACATCAGCGCCCAGATACTCTTGCCCGGTCACTTGCGCCTGCACCGCTACGCTGTCTGCGGTGGGGGCTTCGCCCCAGTGCACGGCTTCGGGCCGCAGCCCCATGCTGGCGGCGGCCACGCTGCCCGTTTGCAACGGGCTGCCCACAATGCAGCCGTCTTGCAAACGCAGCAAATTCATGGCGGGAGTGCCAATAAAGCGTGCAGCAAAAGTTGTCGCAGGCTGCGCATACATGGCGCGCGGTGCGGCGTATTGCTCCACCTTGCCTTGGTGCAGCAGCACCACTTGGTCGGCCATGCTCATGGCTTCGGCCTGGTCGTGCGTGACGTACACCACGGTCAGCCCCAGGCGCTGTTGCAGCTCACGCAGCTCAGAGCGCATTTCCTGGCGCAACTGGGCATCAAGGTTGGACAGCGGCTCGTCCATCAGGCACACATGGGCCTGGGCCACCAGGGCGCGCCCCAGCGCCACACGCTGTTGTTGACCGCCGGACAGCTGCCCCGGTTTGCGATCCAGCAAATGCGACAGCCCCAGCAAATCCGCCGCTTCTGCCAAGCGCTGCTGCGCTTGGGCTTTGGGCACTTTGCGCACCGACAAGCCAAAGCCAATGTTGTCGCGCACGCTCAGGTGCGGGAAAAGCGCGTAGTTTTGAAACACCATGGCAATGCCGCGCTCGGCAGGCGGCAGGTGCGTGACATCTTTGCCACCAATCCGCACGCGGCCGGAAGTGGCGCTTTCCAGCCCAGCAATGATGCGCAACGTGGTGGATTTACCGCAGCCCGAGGGGCCGAGGAGCACACAGAATGAGCCTGCAGGAATCTGCAAATTCATGGCGCGCAAGGCCGTGGTGTCTCCCCACGACTTGGCGACTTGTTCGAGTTCAATGGTCGACATAGCGAACCAGTTTATGCAGGCTATATGTCTATGTCATGACGACTTCGTCGGTGATAACCCTCTAAAAATCACGCATCGTCACAAATACTTCATCACCCCATCGCCCCACACCACCGCTCAGGACTCGGTATGCCCTGGCGCCCGGTTGAGCAGCACCGCGCGCTGGTCGGCGCTGACCGACAGGTAACGCTCATAGTTACGCAAAATGTCTGCAATCAATTCTTCATGGCGCAGGTATTGAATGTCATACCCCTCGCGGCCATCGGCAAAGAAGGTCACCGGCTCCACCACATGGCGCCGCTGGTTGGCCGCTTCATCGGTCACCTCGGTCAGCATAAAACCTGGCAACTTGCGTGCCAGGGGCCGCACGCCGTAGACAAAGTCACGCAGCTGCGGCGCGGGTATCACCAGGCGCACCGTGCCCGCCTCCGCGCCTTCGGTGCTGGCACTATCGTCATGCACCTGGACCTGCACGCCTTGGCGCTGCAGCTCGGCCGCCACATCACGCATGGCAGGCAGCACGGTTTTTTGCAAAAAGCTTTTCACATCGCTGGCGGAGGGTTGGTGCACGATCAGCTCCAAGCGCTTGCGCCAGTGCTGGCCCGTCCAGAAATTGGTGGCAGGCGACAGGTCTTGCCGGGCATGCGTCACGTCGGCCTTCATGCCGCGCCACAAGCCGATGCACAGCACCCCCATGATGGCAGCCACTGGCATGGCCGCGACCAGCGTCATGGCCTGCAAGGCCTTGAGCCCCCCTGCCAGCAGCAGCACCACGGCGGTCACACCCAGTACCGCTGCCCAGAACAGCCGCTGCCAGATGGGTGACTGCGGATCACCGCGCGAAGCAATGGCATCCACCACATAGGCGCCAGAGTCGGCCGAGGTCACAAAAAACAGCGCAATCAACACAATCGCCAGCCATGACACGGCCCGGGTCAGCGGCAGGTATTCAAAAAAGCGAAACAGCAAGGCATCCACATTGCCAGCGGATTGCGCCAGCGCGCCCTGGGCTACATGGGTGTCGATCCAGATGGCGCCATTGCCAAATGCCGTCATCCACAGCAGATTGAAGGCCGTGGGAATCAGCAGCACACCGATGATGAACTCGCGCACGGTGCGGCCGCGCGAAATACGGGCGATGAACATGCCCACAAAAGGTGACCACGAAATCCACCATGCCCAGTACAGAATGGTCCAGCCACCAAACCACTGCGGGTCTTGGGCAGGCTCATAGGCAAAGGTGCGCAGCGACATGCTGATCAACTCAGAGGCGTAGTGGCCAATGTTTTCACTGAAGGCCTGCAGCAAAAACACCGTGGGGCCGCACACCAGCACAAAGCCCAGCAGCACAAACGTCAGGATCAGATTCAGCTCAGACAGGCGGCGCACCCCTTTGTCCAGCCCGGAAGCGGCCGACAGGGCTGCCAACCCCACCACGCCCACAATCACGCCGATGCGAAATGCCGAGGTGCTGGTGTCCCACCCCGTCACCAGATTCAGGCCCGCAGCCAATTGCATGGCCCCATAGCCCAGCGTGGTCGCCAAGCCCGCAATCGTGCCCACCAAGGCAAACGCATCCACCCCGTGGCCAATCGGGCCGTTGATGCGGTGCTGCAGCAAGGGGTACAAGCCAGAACGCATGGTCAGCGGCAGGTTGTAGCGAAAGCCGAAGTAGGCCAGCGTCAAGCCCATCACACCGTAAATGGCCCAGGCGTGAAAGCCCCAGTGAAAGAAGGTGGACGCCAGCGCCTCCTTGGCCGCGCCTGCCGTGCCTGCCATCTGGGTGGGAGGATTCAGGTAATGCTGCAGCGGCTCACCAACACCAAAGTACATCAGGCCAATGCCCATGCCCGCAGCAAACAGCATGGCCGTCCACGACACAAAGCTGAACTCAGGCTTGGCATCGTCCGGGCCGAGGCGGATATCGCCATAGCGGCTGACCGCCAGCAGCACCAGAAACAGCAAAAACAGCGTGACGATGACGGTGTAGAACCAGTCAAAATGCCCCACCACCCAGGTCTGGGCGCGGGAGAACATGCGGTCGGCCAGCGCGGGAAAAGCGCCACACAGCACCAGCAGCGCCACCAACACCAGCAAAGCGGGCACCACCACCGGGGCTGAGAAGGTCGTCTTGGGTGCAGTGCGTGCACCCGGTTCATTGACTGGAGTGTTCATGGTCGTCACGCGGCGAAAGGACTGAGAGTCGGAGTATGTGCACCCCGCCGCCAAGCAGCACGTCAGACAAAGCACGCAGTCTGGCTGCTTGCTTCCAAAAAAGTAACAGTCAACGCTTTCCAGACCTTATTTTCAAGGCTAAATTACATTAAACCCCTTTAAAAACGAGCGCTGGCAGCTACTTTTTTAATTATTCCGGCCGAATCGGCGTGTGCGCCTGGTCACCCACCACCGTGGTCCACGGCTGAATACGGTAGCTGCGCACCAGGCCATTTTGAAAATACGCATCGGCTTGCACAAACTGCTCGACCGCCTGTGCGTTGTCGCAGTCAAACACCAGCACGGCGCTGTCCGCCGGATCACCCACGGCGCCCCCCAGCAGCAATGCGCCGCGCGCTTGCCACTCCCAGGCCTGGCGCAAGTGGGCGTTGCGGAATTGCCCCCGGCGCTCCAGGTAATCATCGGTGTAGTGGTAGGTCAGCAAATAGTGCATACAACGTCTTTCAGGTATTGGTAAAGCGGGGATTGTCGGCCGGATGCAGGTGCAGCACCGTCACACGGCCGACGCAAAGCCTGCTGCTCAAGGCTGCGCCACCTTCCAGCGCGCGTTGGGCAACTCGCCAAACATTTCGGGCGCGTACAGGGCTTCCGCCCGCGTGGGCGGCAGCGCAAAGTCGCCCGCGTTGTTCAAGCGCACGGTGTATTCCACGGCAGCGTTGCCTTTGGGCAGATAGCTCCAGTAGACCCGATAGCTGTCTTGGCCACGCTCCACAAAATCAGGCCTCGCGCCGTCAGCCGCAGCCTCGCCTTGCTGGGCAATTTCCGAGTCGCGCCCCAGGCCACTGCCCAAAATGGTGGCTCCAGCAGGAATGGGGTCGCTCAACGCCACCCAGGTCATGTCTGCACTGGCGCTCACCTCCAGCCGAATGCGCACCACATCCCCGCGCTTCCAGTTTTGGCTGTTGGCGCCCTGCACTGCCGTCACGGTTTTCTTGAGCACGTAACCGGCATTCATGACTTGGGTGCGCGGCACGGCAGCCACCGACTGGAAACCCACCCACGGCTTGCCCGTGCCACGGTGTTGCACGCTGAGCTGGCCCATCCGGCGCTCACCCCACGGCAGGAATACGGTGCGGCCCGTACTGTCTGCGCTTTGCGCGCTGCCGGCGGGCACCGCAGTGGCAGCCACAGGCTCACCCCCTGCCGCTGCAGGCGCAGCATTCCAGTGCACGGTCTGGGTGGCAGTACCCAGCAAGGCGGTGGTATTGCCCGTGACCGCTTCGCGCTCATAGCGCTGGGAGAACTGGCGCAGCGCCAGCCCTGCCCAGGTATTGGCCGTGGTCGTCCCCCAGGAACCCTGCTTTTGGCGGGCCAGCAAGCCCGTCACCAGCCGCGTGCGCTCGGCCTCCCATGCCTGATCGTCCATGGTGGTCAGCAGCAGGCGCGCCACGTTCACATCCGCGCTTTGCATCAGCCACCACCACTGGTCTTGGGCATCGGTGCTAAAGCCCACTTGAGAGCCTTGGTAGGACAAGCGGGTTTTGAGCAGTTGTTGCACTTCTGCCAAGCGTTCAGCATGGCCCGGCACTTGCGGCATGTGCTGCAAGATGCTGAGCCAGTCGATCAGCGCATGCGTTGGCCACTCTTGCGGCGCAAGGCGAATGCTCTCCAACATGGCAGGCCGCGCCTTGCCACTGCGCGCCAGCGCGGCAATGGCCGCCAGCTTGCGCACATCCAGATCTTTGCGCGGGCTCCAGTGCTTGCGCTCTATGCGCCCCTCTACCCAGGCGATCAGGCCCGATTCCATGCGCGCCTGCTCGGCGGCCGGCAGTTGCAGGCTTGCATCCACGGCCTTGAGGCTGTGGTGCACCGCCAGCAAATGTGCCGTCAGCGTGTCGCTGCCCTGTGCGCGGCGGCTGTCCTGCGGCGGGAAATACATGGCCAGGCCATCGTCGTCCAGATAAGTTGGCAGCTGCGCCATGGTTTGCTGCCACAGCGCTGGGTCGCGCAAGCCAATGGCCTTGCCCACGGTTTGCTCCAGGCAGGCATACGGGTAGGCTGCCCACCAGTCACGCAGCCCGGGCACCCCTTCATCCTTGTCGGCCAGCTTGTCGCTGAACGACAGGCGCACCCCGCCCCTGCCGGGCAGGGCGTTGTCAGGCCAGCTCAAAGCTTGCTCCCAGCGGCCATCAATTTGTGTGATGGTGGCTTGCTGCACCGCCAGCGGCACAGCGGGCAGCAAGCGCTGTTGCACCACCAGACTGTCTTTGGCACCGGTTCGGGCATCCTGGGCATCAATGCGCCACGGCCACTCGCTCTGGGCGGCTTGTGCCAAGCTGTTGGGCACCGTCACCTCCCACGTCACTTCCCGTGCCGCTTGGGCGGGCACCTCCACCGTTTGCGCTTTCAACGCGACACCGCCTGCATGGGGTTGCAACTTGACCTGCATGGACTGGGCGGTGCTGTTGCGCACGGTCAGCATGGCGCGGAACTGATCACCCTCGCGCACCACTGGCGGCAGACCGCTGATCACTTGCAAGTCTTGGCTGGTGCGAATGTCCACACTCCCCGTGCCAAAGCGCTGCACCCCGTCGTCCGCCACCGCCACGATGGTGAAGCTGGTGAGTGCGTCGTTGAGCGGCACCTCAACCACAGCTTGGCCTTGTGCATTCAACTGCACCTTGGGGTTCCACAGCAGCAGCGTGTCGAGCAGCTCTCGCGTGGGTGCGCCTTGGCCACCGCCACCGCCCGGTGCTGCAGCCTTACGCCCATAGTGGCGGCGCCCCACCACTTCCATCTGTGCCGTGGCGGTATCCACCGCCCAGCCACGGCGCTGCCACATGGCAGCGCGCAAATCCCAGCTGCGGTTGGGCGACAACTCCAGCAGGGCTTTGTCTACTGCGGCCACTGCCACTTCGGCATGCGCAGCTGGCTTGCCATCGGGCAGCGTGGCACGGATGGTGACTTTGGCTGTTTCACGGATTTGGTAGCCACTTTTATCGGCCTGCACCACCACGTGCAACTGCTGCGAGCGGTCTTGCACCTGCAACTCAGCCACACCCAAGCGGAACGCGGGCTTGCTCAAATCCACCATGGCGGTGGGTGCCACATATTCTTTGCCGCCATACCAAAACGCGTTCCACCACTGGCGCGGTGCTTTGTAGCCCCAGGTGAAGAAGCTGTACCACGGCACTTCATACAAGCGCCCACGCAAGGCCAGCACACTCACAAACACATTGGGGCCCCAGCCAGCTTGCACGGGCAATGCAATCGTTGGATCTTTGCCCTCCAACTGCATGACCTGGGTGTACAGCACGCCTTCACGCTCCACACTCACCAAGGCCGTCGCTTCACGGAAAGGCATGCGCACTTGCAGCTTGGCGGTTTCTCCGGGGCTGTAGCTGGTTTTTTCCGCCAGCACATCCATACGGTCATGGTCTTGCCCCCCAAACCACAACTCGCCTTGCCCCGTTACCCATACGGTGTCTGACGCCTGCGCAGTATGGCCTTGCTGGTCTTGGGCAGAAGCAATCAGCTCCACCTCACCGGTTTCCACCACCTGTACCTCGCACAGCAGCAAACCACGTGCGTCGCTCTTGCCGCTGCACACCTCGCCCAAACGCTTGCTGCTACGCTGGTTGTCATACGTATAAAAACCGCCCACCAAACGCTTGCGGGTGGTGGTGGTGGTGTGCTGCACCGCCTGCACCTTCAATGGCACCCCGGCTTGCGGATTGCCTTGGGTGTCCACCGCCACCGCTTGCAAACGCATCTTGCGGCCCACCGACATCCACCCCTCGGTGCGAATCCCCGCCAACACTGCCGAAGGCCACACGCTGTGGCTGCTGCGCAGGGTCTGGATTTCGCCATTCGGGTCAGCAAAGCTGGCCTCCAGCACCAAATCTTGTGCGGCTTGTACCGGGGCTAAAGCAGGCAGCGTCACCTGGCCCTGCCCCTGTGCATCCAAGCTCACGGGCAGCTTATCAGCCACCAAGCGTGCGCCATCGCCACCACTGTCTTCCGCCGCACGATCCACCTCCTGCTGGGAACGCGGCGCACGGAAGCTGTAGCCCGCCCAGCGTTCAAAACTCACCCCACGCTCACGCAGCAGGGCACTGACTTGCACAGGATGGCCGCTGGCGGCACCGCCATTGATAAAGTTCAGGCTGACCGCCACCGGAATTGCCTTGGGCTGCACCAGTGCCGTTTTGTCCACAGGCTGCACGCTGCCTTGAAAGACCGGCAGGCGAAATGCCTCCACCCGGAACTCACCCGACTGCAGCACGCGCTGGCCGCCATGGGCCTGCTCTGGCCAGCGCAGCTCTACCGTGTACAAGCCCAGCTTGGCGGCTGCGGGGGCTACAAAACTGCTGATGGCATTGCGCCCACCGTTGTCCGTGGCCGCCCATTGCAGTGACTGCTTGTATTGCTGGCCACTGCCGACATGGGTAATCACCAGTTCTGCAGGCCAGTCTTGTGGCAGCGCCAGCCCTTGCAAGGTTTGCTGGCGCACAAAGTGCTTCATCGACACGGTTTCACCGGCGCGCACTAGATTCCGGTCCAGCACCGTATGCGCCACCAATTCGGGCCCGCGCCCCCAAGAAGTAGGCATATTGAAACGCCATGGCTCAATACCACGCTGCCAATCGCTCCAGACAAACGCCATGTCTGGCACGCCTTTGTCGCTGTAGCGTGCACTGGCAAACCACTGGCCGCTGCCTTCGTGGTTGTTACAGCGCGGCGCCTCCTTGTCCAAATCCGGCAGCATCAGCAGACCTTGGGCATCGGTCTTGCCTGCAGCGTGGGGCTTGCCCCGGCAATCTGATACTTGCACATCAGCACCCGCCACAGGTTTGCCCTTGTCCAGCGAAGTCACCCACACTGCAGCGCCTTCACGCCCGAGCTTGAGGTGCACCGCCAAATTGGTGACTAAGGCCGAGGTACGCACAAACATGCTGCGCTGGGCCCCCATGCGTTCGTCCAGCAACGCAGCGCCCAGCCGGGGCGACTCCACCTCCAGCACATGAAAGCCCGGTGTGGAAATGGGTATGCCCACCACTTCAAAAGGGCGCGGATCGCCATCCTGGGATTTGGGCAGATGCAAGGTCTGCACACCCGCTTGCCCTTGGAGCAGCGACACCGTGCGTGGCGCGATGGAATCGCGATCTTCCTCATCCAGCGGTGCAGGCAGGGGAGATTTCAGATCCCGCTGCGCATCCTTGCGGCGCATCCAGCTGCGGTCATAGCGCTGCACCAAGTCCCACCAGCGGATGATGTCGGCATCAGTGCCTACCCGCAGATTCCGCACTTGTGCCCCCGCAGCGCGGGCTGGGGCGCCTGCGCTGCTGTCCATGGTCTCCACCTTGCGCACCGTCACCGGTAACACGGCGGTGCCATCCTCGCCTTCCGCAAAGCGCTCCAGCACGCCAAACGGTGCGGCCGCAAACTTCACCAGCGGTGGTGTATCTCCCATGGTCAGAGCCATGGGGAAAGCCCCCACATTCGCCAGACTGCGCCCCGCATCGTCTTGAAAATTTTCGGGCAACACCAACTGGTATTTGCCCAAAGGCTCCAGCGGTGCTGGAAAACGTACCTCGCTGAAGGTGGTTAGGGTCTCTTTATCCAGCACCGGCTGGATTTTTTTGCCATGGAGCACCAGTTGCACCTGCTTGGCCTGTGCCTGCGGCACCGGTGCAGAAAAAGACAGCACCAGATCACGAATCGGCAAGCAACCGGCGTTCGCGCGTTCACGCTGGCACTGCAGCTCTGCCGTAAAGGCTGGGCGCACCTGGTAATCCAGCGTTTGAGGGTGCTTGTTGCTCACCCCACTGGCCATCTGTACGCCGGCGCCATACACCAGTTGCATGCGGCTGCCTGCGGTCAAACGCCGGTTGCACTCCAGCGCCACATAACTGCCTTTGTCCTGGATGTCCAAGGCTTTGAGCACTGCTTGCGTCTTGCTGGCATCCAGCAGGCGCACCGGAATGCGCTCGCCCACACCTTCAGCCCGGCAATGCACGTGCTGCTGCAAGCTGGGAGCGGTGGCTGCGCCGTTGAGCTTGAGTACAAAGGTCTGCGCTTCATCCACGGCTTCATACGTGGCTGGCCATGTCTGAATGATGGTGGGCCCAGCAACTTCAAACTGATAGCTAGCAGCGCCCGTCAACACTGCGCCAGAAGGCGATTTGAATGATTTTTCGGGCTGAATCTGGCAACGCGTGCCTGCAGGCACGGGCTGGTTGAATTGCCACACCCACTCGCGCGCATGGTTCCAACGCCCCATGCCTTGGGCAGCCTGTGCTGGCACACACTGCACCCGCACCGGCGCTGGCGCTTGGGCGTTGCCCAGCCGCACTGCATCGGCAGAGGTCTGCACCACAATTTGCTGGACCTCATTGACACTACCGCTGGGCGTCACCTGGCTGATAGACAGCGCATGGGCGCCCCCACTCAGGCCCGCACCCAGCGCTACCAGCACCCATAACCGTGTCGAATACATGCCCATGCCTCTTTGGAGAGAGCAGCCAACACCATCACTGCACCCTCTTGCGGTGTGCGCAAAGGCGGTCTCAGCTTGTACGCGCCCACAGATGCCAACTGATCTTTGTTAGGAAATGGGCCATAGCCTAGCATTGAGCGACCACCACTCCTAGCCCGGATACGGGGTAGTTAGCCTGCCTCACCAAAAAAGCCGCGGCCTAAGGCCTGCCGCTTTGCACCCAAACAAGCGCGGTTACTGGGGCTGAAAACCACTGCTCTGGATGATGCGTTGCCAAACGCCGGAGTAGGCCTGCTCACGCTGGTGCAACTGCTGGGGCGTCATCGGCTCGACAACCAAGCCGATCTCTTCCAGCTGTTTGCGAATGGCTGGCTCTTGCACGCTCTCCGCCAGCGCTTGCGCAAAGCGCTGTGTGAAGCGTGCAGGCACCCCTTTGGGGGCATAAATGCCGTAATACGGCATATCTTCCAGCCCTTGCATGCCCAGCTCGCTGAACGTAGGCACCGCGGGCAACAAAGGCTGGCGCTTGCCACCCAGCACCGCCAGCACGCGCAACTTGCCTTGCTTGTGGTAGTGCACAAAGTCTTGCACCGACCCGATGCCTGCCTCAATCTGGCGGCCCAGCAAGTCCGCAATCATGGGCGCACTGCCCTTGTAAGGTGCAGAGATCAGATCCACCTGATAGCGGCTGGCCAATTGCTTCACCAAAAACTCGGGGGTGGAAGCTGGCGCTGGAATACCTATCGCGCTGCGGCCGCCCGCATCCTTGCGCACCCACGCCAGATACTCCTCAAAGGTTTTGGCAGGGTGCAGGGCCGATACGGCAAAGGTATTCACAAATGAGGCAAAGCCCCCCATGGGCTCAAAATCTAGCCCCGGCACAAAACCAGCATGGCGCACCACCTGCGGCAAGATAGAGATGGTGTGGTCATGTGTCAGAAACAGGGTGCTGCCATCGGCTGGCGAGGTTTTGAGCAACTGGGCTGCAATTTGACCGCCCGCACCTGGCTTGTTCTCAATCATGACGGTACGCCCCAGGCGCTGGCTCAAAGGCTCTTGCAACAAACGCGCAATCACATCGGTGCCGCCACCGGGAGGAAAACCGACCAAGATGCGGATGGGTTTGTCAGCAGCCCACGACCATCGCCACCCGGCCCCACTGGCAACTGCCAGCACTGCTGCTTGTTGCGCAGTTTGGGCCAGGAATCGACGACGAGATGCGTGGGTCACAAATTTCTCCAACAATGAAAAACAGAAAAAGCCATACACGGCCATCTGCTAGCCTAGCAGGCAGACCCTCCATAATTCACGAAAAATTAATAGCAAATAGCGATGTATCACATCACTCTTTGCCAACCAAACACAGGCTTGCTCACCAGCCACAAACAACAAGGGACGCCACTGCGTCCCTTGTTGTTTGCTTATCGCTCTGCCTGGCAGACCCAGCGTGAGCTACCGCTGTGATTCAGCCCAACCGTGCACGGTGCTTGGCCAGTTGCATGCGCACTTGCGCTGGGGCGGTGCCACCCAAGGTGTTGCGCGCGTTCAGCGAGCCTTCCAGGCTCAGCACGTCAAACACGTCGGTCTGCACATTCGGGTTGAAGGACTGCAGCTCGGCCAAAGGCAACTCGCTCAAGTCCACACCCTTTTGGGTGGCCAGTTTCACGGCGTGTGCCACGGTTTCGTGGGCGTCACGGAAGGGCAGACCCTTCTTCACCAGATAGTCAGCCAGGTCAGTCGCTGTGGCATAGCCCTTGAGCGCAGCCGCACGCATATTGGCCGCATTCACGGTGATACCACCTTCCTTGGCCCCGGTCGCAGGATTGAGCTGGCCGCCGATCATTTCCGCGAAGATGCGCAGCGTGTCCTTGAGCGTATCGACGGTGTCAAACAACGGCTCCTTGTCTTCCTGGTTGTCCTTGTTGTAGGCAAGGGGCTGGCCCTTCATCAGGGTGATCAAGCCCATCAAATGACCCACCACACGGCCGGTTTTGCCACGCGCCAGCTCGGGCACATCGGGGTTTTTCTTCTGCGGCATGATGGACGAGCCGGTGGTGAAGCGGTCGGCAATCTTGATGAAGCCAAAGTTCTGGCTCATCCACACAATCAGCTCTTCCGACAGGCGCGAGATGTGCACCATGCACAGCGAAGCGGCTGCCGTGAATTCGATGGCGAAGTCGCGGTCTGACACGCCATCCAAGGAGTTCTGGCACACACCCTCCATGCCCAAGGTTTTTGCCACGCGCTCGCGGTCCAGCGGGTAGGTGGTGCCAGCCAGTGCGGCTGAACCCAGGGGCAGCACATTCACGCGCTTGCGCACGTCCAGCATGCGTTCAGCATCGCGCTTGAACATTTCCACATAGGCCAGCATGTGGTGGCCAAAACTCACGGGCTGCGCCACTTGCAAGTGGGTAAAGCCGGGCAAAATCACGTCCACATGCTTTTCTGCCACTTCGACCAGCGACAGTTGTAGCTCCTTGAGCAGACCTTCGATCAAATCGATTTCATCGCGCAACCACAGGCGCACATCGGTGGCGACTTGGTCATTGCGGCTGCGGCCGGTGTGCAATCGCTTGCCTGCATCCCCCACCAATGCCGTCAGGCGCGCTTCAATATTCAGGTGCACGTCTTCCAGATCCAGCTTCCACTCAAACGCGCCAGATTCGATTTCTTGCTTGATCTGGGTCATACCCTTTTGAATGGCCGCATAGTCATCTTGACCAATCACACCTTGGGCTGCCAGCATTTCAGCGTGGGCCAAAGAACCGGTGATGTCCGCCTTCCACATACGCTGGTCAAAGAACACGCTGGAGGTGTAGCGCTTGACCAAATCGCTCATAGGCTCAGAAAACAACGCGGACCACGCCTGCGCCTTGGTATCGAGCTGGTTGTGGGAGGGCTGGGTGGTGGTGTTATCAGACATGGGCGGGCAGAATTTCCAATTACGACAGACACCCGGAACACCCGGATGCCCTATGCACAAGCCGCAAATTTTATCGAGCCAATTGCCAACCGACGAATATTCAGAGGCGACAACCCCTCAGCCTAGTGCAGCGCTGCCGGTCTTGATCTTCGATTCCTGCCATCTGGGCGTGGTGCTGCGCGCCGTTTTGGGGGTGGAATTAACCTTGGCGATTGCAGCGCTCTACACCAGCCACAACGCATGGGATTGGCTGATGTATACCGCCTGGCTCACCAGTGGCGGGCTACCCGGCACCCTTGTTTGGTTGCTGTTGGCCTGCAGCCTCAAGCGCGTTTTGCACCGTATGGACAGCCCGCACCAGTACGCCATCGGCATTGTGCTTGGGGTTGTAGCGGGGCTTTACGCCACCACGATGCTGGCCATTTCTGGGGAGGTAGCGCGCATGCACTGGCTTGCCAATGCCATCACCGGCGGCATCTTGGCCGCAGTATTGGTGGGCTATTTGGTGCTGCGCGCAGAAGGCCGAACGCCTGCGGCCACCAAGGCGCAACTCACGGCCCTGCAAGCGCACATACGCCCGCATTTTTTATTTAACGCCCTCAACAGTGCGATTGCCCTGGTGCGCGACGAACCCTCCAAAGCCGAGCGTTTATTGGAAGATTTGAGCGATCTGTTTCGTGCCACGCTGCAAGACCCTCGCAGCACCATTCCACTGAGCGAAGAGATTGCGTTGGCACAACGCTATTTGGATATTGAGCAAACCCGCTTTGGTCCACGACTGCAAGTGCAATGGGATTTAGACCCCCACGCCCTGCACGTTCGGCTGCCTCCGCTGCTGCTGCAGCCCTTGGTAGAGAACGCCGTCAAGCATGGGGTGGAACCCTCGCAGATTGGCGCAAAAGTAACAATCTCCGCGCAACTCACTCAAAAAAAATTTCTTTTGCTACGTGTCACCAATACACTGACTTCGTCCAAACATCTCGGCGATAAGCCGTTGATACATAAAGGTCAGGGGATTGCTCTTGCTAACGTAGAGCGACGTTTGCGCCTGTTGCACGATGTCGATGCCACATTCAGTGCAGCACCCAAACACGGTGTTTTTGAGGTTCGTATTTCTCTACCGTCCAGTTAAATGCACAACCATAACCATCGGAGATAAGAGATGCATGTGCTGATTGTTGATGATGAACTGTTGGCCCGCAATCGTTTGCGCGTTCTGCTCAGTGAGTGTGAAGACCCCGCCGCCCCCTTTGTGGTGGAAGAGGCCGCCAATGTCGCGCAAGCCCAAGAATTTTTGCGGCGCACTGAACTCCCAGTGGATTTGCTGTTGCTCGACATCCAAATGCCGGGCCCGGACGGCATGGTGCTGGCACAAACACTGCGCACCATGGCACAGCCTCCAGCCTTGGTGTTTGTCACTGCGCACTCCATGTATGCCGCCAGTGCTTTTGAGGTAGAAGCGGTGGATTACCTCACCAAGCCCGTGCGCTTGGAGCGGCTGCACCAAGCCATTGCCAAAGTGCGCCGCCTGCGTACCCTGGAAGGCGCTGCCGACAACAGCGAGGCGGCGCCTGCACTGGTAATTCGTGATCGCGGCCGTGCCGAGCGCGTGCCTTTGCACCAAATCGTGTATTTAAAAGCAGAGCAAAAATATGTCACCGTGCGCACTGCTGCACGCACCTACATTTTGGACAGTTCATTGAGTGAACTGGAGCACCGTTTTCCGAACCAATTTCTTCGTATCCACCGCAATGCCTTGGTCAATCCTGCCCAGATGCTCAAGCTGGACAAGCATTACAACGATGAAGAAGGGGAATGCTGGGCCATGCGCCTGCACAGCGTGCCTGAAATCTTGCAGGTCTCGCGCCGCCAGCTGTCCACGGTGCGTGCTGCCATCCAAAACGCGGGGCGCCGCACCGATGCGCCACAAACAGAGCCGGCCTGAACCGCAGTCAACCCAACCAAACCGGCATAAAAAATGGCACCCTAAGGTGCCATTTTTTATGGTGCCAGCCTTTAGTGCCCGTGGCCGCCATGCGCCAAACCACTGACCAGCGTGACCAAGACAATGCCCGTGACCAGCCACGCCACTTGCACCAGGCTTTCTTTGGCAGACAGGCGTTTTTGCAGCTGGGGAATCAAATCTGACAGCGCCACATACACAAAGCTGCTCGATGCCACCACCAAAAAATACGGCAGCGACTCTTCCAGATGACCGACCAAGAAATAGCCACAAATACCGCCCAGTGCGGTCACAGCCCCAGCCAGTGACACCTTGAGCAAGGCCAAATTACGGTGCTTGCTATTGCGCAACACCACCAGGTCGCCAATGTGGTGCGGCACCTCGTGGGCCAACACCGATACTGCGGCAATCAGCCCCAAGCGAATATCGGCCACAAAAGCAGAGGCAATCAAAATACCATCGCCAAAACAGTGCACGCTGTCACCGGTAAGCAGCGACCAGCCACTGCTTTTCGTGCCGTGCTGGTGACCGTGTGCATGTGCGTGGTCATGGGAATGTGCGTGCGCCTCATCATGGTCGTGGTAGACATGCCCATGGTTGTGTTCATGTCCGTGGTGCCACAACTCTGCCTTGGTCAGCAAGAAAAAGAACACCACGCCAATCAGCAGCGTCATGAACAAATCGTGCGCGCTGGCTTCGCTGTTGAAGGCCTCCGGCAGCAAGTGCATGAACGCCGTGGCCAGCAAAGCGCCGGCAGCCAAACTCAACAAACCCTGTTGCGCGCGGTCACTCTGGTTTTTGCCAAAGCCCACCTTCAAAAGCAAGTTAGCCACCCACACGCTTCCAATCCCGGAAGCCAGGGTGGCCAAAATAATAGCGACCAATGTCATAGATGTTTTCTCTCGGGACTGTGTCCCCAACTGCGCAGCATTTTCTCTAATCCCCGCAAGCAGTGCAGCGATGCCTGCGGCTGACTGAGTGGCTCACGTGGGTGCTCAGCACGTTGGTGAACCACTTCACAGAACAGCGTACACAAGCTGTCAAGAGGCCAAGCCTGCAAATTGCCCGCAACCCAGCGGCTTCAATACCCCAGCCACCGCAGCAGCGCTGCACTGGCCGCCCCCAGCACCACCACCAGCAAAAATGGCGCGCGCAACCATAAAGCCACAGCCGCCACCAGCAGGGCGGCCAATCGTGCATCCAGCGCCAAGCTGTCACCCTGGGCAAAGGTATTTATGACCGTCAATGCCGCCAACAACGCCACGGTCATGTACGCGGCGATGTGCGTCATGCGGGGGTTTTGCAAAAACCGTGCGGGGATGGCGTAACCCAACCATTTGGTCGCAAACGCGATGCCACAGGCCAACACAATCCAGTGCCACAAACTCATGCTGCCACCACCTCTTTCACCGCATCCTGGGCCAGCCGTGCACTGCGCCACCACCCCCAGGCTGCACCCACCACGGCAGCGACCAAAATCGGCAAGCCCGGCGGCAACAGCGGCACCGCCAAAGCCGTGACCACGCCGCACAGCACGGCCAGCGCCACCGGCTCACGCTGCTGCAGACGCGGCCACAGCAGCCCCAGAAAAGCTGCCACGGCCGCACCATCGAGCCCCCACTGGCGAGGGTCTCCCAACGCATCGCCCAGCATCGCCCCCAGCAAGGTAAACGCATTCCACAGCACAAACACACCGATGCCTGCTGTCCAGAAACCGCGCTGCTGCTCCGCAGGGTCACGCTGCCCCGAGGCTGTGGCCGCAGATTCATCGATCGTCACCTGCGCGGCCAGCCATTTGCGCCAGCCCGAGGGCTGCAGCATGCGATTCATCTGCATGCCGTACACCGCGTTGCGCACGCCCAGCAAGCTGGCCGCGCCCAAGGCAGCTGAGCCTGCCCCGCCCCCGGCAATCACACCAATGAAGGCAAATTGCGAACCACCCGTAAACATCAGCGCACTCAAAACCATGGCCTGCCATACGTTCAAGCCCGCAGCCACCGCCAGGGCACCAAAGGAAATGCCGTACAGCCCGGTGGCCACGGAAATCGACAGCCCCATGCGCACCGCAGGGGTAAACCTACTTTTTTGATTTAGAAACATTTCAACCCATCAAACAAACACTGGGGTTTTCACTGCACTCACAAAGCGTGTGTATTCCATACCTTCGTTCGACAAAGGAGTGAGAAAACCATGGAAATTGTTGAAAAACTCAATGCCCTCAGCACCAAGCTGCAAAGCATTCAAGCCACGATTCAAACCGAAGAAGCCACCAAAAATGCGTTGGTCATGCCCTTCATCCAATCCGTACTTGGATACGACGTTTTTGACCCGCACGAAGTTGTCCCCGAGTTCACGTGCGATGTCGGCACCAAAAAAGGGGAAAAAATTGACTATGCCATTTTGAAGAACGACGAAGTGCAAATTCTCATCGAGTGCAAAAAGCTCGGTGAAACTTTGAACGTCAACCATGCTTCGCAGTTATTCCGCTACTTTCACGTCACGACTGCTCGCATCTCCATACTGACGAATGGTCGGCACTATAAATTTTTCACCGATTTGGATGCCGTCAACAAAATAGATGAAAAGCCATTTTTAGAACTGGATCTGCTGGATCTTGATGAGCATGTGATTCCAGAACTCGCCAAGCTGACCAAGACAGCCTTTGACTTGGAATCCATCATCAACTCGGCCGAAGAGCTGAAGTACATCAGCCAAATCAAGAAGCAACTGGCCAATGAATTCACCCTCCCCTCGGAAGCCCTCGTCAAACTGATTTGTGCCCGCGTGTATGACGGTATCGTGACGCAAAAAGTACGGGATCAATTCACGGCGTTGACCCGAAAAGCCATGGTGCAGTTTTTGAATGACCAGATCAATGACCGCCTCAAGAATGCACTGCACGGCACATCACCCGCTTTACTAGCGCCTGCGGCTGGGCATATGCCAGCGCAAGCCCCCACCTTGGCGCCCAGCGAAGCCAGCGGCGATGCTGGCGACGACCACGCTGTGAAAACCACGGTGGAGGAGCTGGAGGGTTTTCACATCGTGCGGGCCATTGTGCGCAAGGTGATTGACGTCAAGCGCGTGCACTACAGAGACACACAAAGCTATTTCGGCATCTTGGTGGATGACAACAACCGTCGCCCGATCTGCCGTTTGCACTTCAACCGCAGCCAAAAATACATTGGGTTGATGGACGAACACCGCGTGGAAAAACGCCACCCCATCAACGGGCTGGACGATATCTATGCGTTCACCACAGCGCTGCGCAATGCCGCCAAGCAGTACACGGAAGAAAGCATCGAAACACCGTAAAGAAATTTTTATAGCTTCTTGCGCTTACCAAGCAAAGGTTTCAGATAGAAATCCATCTGAAACCTTTTGATATCAAGCGCTAGCAGCTCTTGTTTTGATGAGCGCATCGATCATCAATGCGCCTTCTCCCAGTTCTGACCCACCCCCACTTCGGCCAGCAGCGGCACCGATAGCTGCGCCACATCTGCCATCACTGCGGGAATGTGTGCACGCAGCCAGTCGGCTTCGCTGGCGGGCAGCTCAAACACCAGTTCGTCGTGCACCTGCATGATGACCATGATGCCGGGCTTCTCCGCATCCAGCTTGGCTTGTACGGCCACCATGGCCTTCTTGATCAAATCGGCGGCCGTGCCCTGCATGGGCGCATTGATGGCGGCGCGCTCGGCAGCTTTCTTGCGGGGGCCGCTGCCACCGTTGATCTCGGGCAGGTACAAACGTCGGCCAAACACGGTTTCCACATAGCCTTGCGCATGGGCCAGCGCCACGGTGTCGTCCATATAGCGCTTCACGCCGGGGTAACGCTGGAAGTATTTGTCGATGTACGCCGCAGCCGCCTTGGTTTCAATGCCTAAGTTTTTGGCCAGGCCAAAGCTGCTCATGCCGTAAATCAGGCCAAAGTTGATCACCTTGGCGTAGCGGCGCTGCTCGCTGGTGACTTCATCCACAGCCACGCCAAACACTTCGGCGGCGGTGGCTTTGTGCACGTCCAGACCGTGCTTGAAGGCGTTGAGCAGCGCCTCATCACCACTCAGGTGCGCCATGATGCGCAGCTCGATTTGCGAGTAGTCGGCGCTGGCAATCAGCTTGCCTTCTGGGGCCACAAAGGCTTCGCGCACGCGGCGCCCTTCGGGGGTGCGCACGGGAATGTTTTGCAGGTTCGGATCGTTGCTGGACAGGCGCCCGGTCACGGCCACGGCCTGCGCATAGTGCGTGTGCACACGGCCGGTGCGTGGCAGCGCCATCTGCGCCAGCTTGTCGGTGTACGTGCCTTTGAGCTTGGACAGGCTGCGGTGCTCCAGCAACTTGGCGGGCAAGGGGTAGTCTTCGGCCAGTTTTTCCAGCACCTCTTCGTCCGTGCTGCGCGCGCCGGTGGCGGTTTTCTTCACCACGGGCATGCCCAGCTTGTCAAAGAAGATTTCGCCCAGCTGTTTCGGAGACGCCAGGTTGAAGGGCTGGCCCGCAATCTCATAGGCCTCGTTTTCGAGCTGCAGAATGCGCACGCCCAAGTCATTGCTCTGGCGCGCCAGCTCACCCGCGTCAATGCGCACACCGTTGCGCTCAATGCGGAACAGCGCCTCGCTGGTCTGCATCTCCAATTCATAGATGTGCAGCAAGCCGGCATTGGCCTGTATTTGCGGCCACAGCACGCCATGTACGTCCAGGGTTTGATCGGAATCTTCGCAACTGTAGGCCGCCGCTTGGTCTACAGGCACCTGCGCAAACGGAATCTGGCCCTTGCCTTTGCCGCACAGTTCTTCATAGGTGATGCCGGTGCGGTTCACGTGGCGCAGCGCCAGGCTGGTCAGGTTGTGCGGGCGGTGCACTTCCAGCACATAGGACTGCAGCATGGTGTCGTGCGCATAGCCGCGCACGGTGATGCCGTGGTTGGCAAACACGTGCTGGTCGTACTTCACGTGCTGACCCAGCTTTTTCTTGCTGGCGTCTTCCAGCCAGGGCTTGAGCTGTGCCAACACCCAATCCATAGGTAGTTGTTGCGACACCTCCATGCCTTCGTGACGCAACGGAATGTAGGCCGCTTCGCCCACCTGCACGCTCAAGCTGATGCCGACGATCTGCGCCACCATTTCATCGAGCGAATCGGTTTCGGTATCAATCGCCGTCAAGTCGGCAGCGTTGATTTTGGCCAACCAGCTGTGGAACTGCTCTTCCGTGAGGATGGTGGTGTAGACCACATCGCGCTGCTGGGCAACCACGGCCACTTCGGTGGCGGCTGCGTCGTCCATGTCAAACATATCGCCCTGGGGCGAGGCAGGAGCAGGCTTGGCCGCTTTCTCTGCTTTGGATGGGGCGGCGGGTTCATCGACAGCGGCGCTGGCTGCACTAGCGGCACCGGCAATCGCCCGTGCCAGGCCTTTGAAGCCGTACTGCTCATAAAACGGCAGCAGTTGGGCATTGTCCGGCGCATCCAGCGTGATGTCATCCAACGCGGGCAGACCCGGAATGTAGTCGGTCAACTCGCAGTCGGTTTTCATGGTCACCAGCTGGCGGCTCAGCGCCAGCTGGCCGTTGGCAATCGCTTCGCGCAGGTTGTTGCCCGCCACGCCCTTGATGGCATCAGCGTTGGCAATCAGGTTGTCCAGGGAGCCGTATTCCTCCAGCCATTTGGCAGCCGTCTTGGGCCCCACCTTGGTCACGCCGGGCACGTTGTCCACGGTGTCGCCCACCAAGGCCTGGTAATCAATCATCTTCTCCGGGGGCACACCAAACTCGGCCGTCACCCCTGCCACATCGCGGCGCTTGCCGTTCATGGTGTCGATGATGGTGATGCGCTCGTTGACCAACTGGCTCAAGTCCTTGTCGCCGCTGGAGACAATCACCTCCATGCCTTGGACCGCGGCCATGTGGGCCAGCGTGGCAATCACGTCGTCGGCTTCCACGCCGGGCACCGCCAGCACTTTCCAGCCCAGCAGGTCCACCACCTGGTGGATGGGCTCGATCTGGGTGCGCAAGTCATCGGGCATGGGCGAGCGCGTGGCCTTGTACTGGTCGTACATGGCATCACGGAAGGTGGGGCCAGACGTATCGAACACGCACACCGCGTAGTCCGCCACCACGTCTTTGCGCAGCGCCTGCATCATGTTGATCATGCCGCGAATGGCACCCGTGGCCGGGCTGCTCGGGTCGCCGGGCACGGCACGCAGGTCGGGCATGGCATGGTAGGCGCGGTACAGATAGCTGGAGCCGTCTACCAGCACCAAGGTCTTGGATTTGCTCATAGCGGCCGATTGTGCCTGCCGCGCGGCACCGCTGGAATGGGAATGGTTTTGCCGTTGCACACTTTGACCACCTGCGCCCAGGCCCAACACCGATCCCACATAGCCTGCGCGCTGCAACAGAAATACAATGGCGACATGCGCGCAGCCACCCTCCTCCTCACCTCCCTCCTGCTCTCAGCACCTGTGCTGGCCCAGGATAAGGGCGAAAATTCGCCCCAACCCAATGCCCAGGCACCTGAGCAGCTCACCAAATCAGAGCAAAAAGGTGACAAGCGCAACCAGCGCATTGAGCGCATTCGGGTTGAAGACGGTGGCAGCCGCGTGGACGAGCTGCGCGTGGGCGGTGAAACCAAGAACATCACCGTGCAACCCAAGGTCGGTAATTTGCCCTCGTATGAGGTGCAGCCGCAAAACACCGAGGGCAGCGACGGCACCAATGGCCGCCGCGTCTGGCGCGCACTCCAGTTTTAAGCACTCCCATCCCTACGCCTGCTGTCGCGCCTGAGCCACAGCAGGTTTTTCATTTTTTTAGCCTGAGCATGGCCGTTTTTACCGAAGTCTCTGACAAAGACGCGCGCGATTTGCTGCGCCGCGTTCCCCTGGGCCAACTCACCGCACTGCGTGGCATTCAAGGTGGCATTGAAAACACCAACTACTTCCTGACGACGGATCAAGGAGAGTGGGTGTTAACTTTGTTCGAGCGCCTGAGCGCCGAGCAACTGCCGTTTTATCTGTACCTGATGAAGCACCTGGCCCACAAGGGCATCCCCGTGCCTGACCCTCAGGCCGACGAGAAAAGCGGCGACATCCTGCACAAGGTCTGCGGCAAGCCTGCCGCCATCGTGCAAAAACTGCGTGGCCAAAGCCAGCTGCAACCAGCGCCTATGCACTGCGCTGCCGTGGGAGACATGCTGGCCAAAATGCACCTGGCAGGCCAAGACTACGACCGCGAGCAACCCAATCTGCGGGGCCTGCCCTGGTGGAATGCCACGGTGCCCACCGTCTTGCCCCACCTGGAACAAGACGCTGCAGACCTGCTGCAGGCCGAGCTGGCTTTCCAGAACCACACTGCCGCCTCCAGCGCCTACCAGGCCCTGCCCCGTGGCCCTGTGCATGCAGACCTGTTCCGCGACAACGTGATGTTTGATGGTGAAGCACTCACCGGGTTCTTTGACTTTTACTTTGCGGGCTGCGACACCTTCCTGTTCGACCTGTGTGTATGCCTGAATGACTGGTGCATTGACCACGCCACGGGCGCGCACGATGCGGCCAAGGCCCAGGCCATGATTGATGCCTACCAGGCGGTGCGCCCGCTGGAAGCCGCAGAGCGCCAGCTGTTCAACGCCATGCTGCGTGCCGGGGCGCTGCGCTTTTGGATCTCGCGCCTGTGGGATTACTACCTGCCGCGCGAAGCCGCCATGCTGGTGCCCCACGACCCCACGCACTTTGAGCGCGTGCTGCGCCAGCGCGTGGCCTACCCCGTTGTCCTGGCCTAAAGCACGGCACGCACGCCCTGCGCGGGCGCTGCAGCTGTACAGCCTGGGCAGCAGCAGCCCTACACCCTGCTCCACCCCAGGGCAGTGGGGTACAGTTCACCGCGTGGCAAGTGCTGCCGTTTGCAGCCTTAGGCTTGCCTCTTTACAGACATGAAACTTCATATCGTTCCTGCCAGTACCGGCCTGCAATGGGTCAAACTCGGCATGCAAACCTTCTGGCGCCAGCCCATGGCGCTGACTGCGCTGCTGTTCATCAGCATGGCGGCCGTGTCCCTGATCGGCATGTTCCCCATCCTCGGCCCTTACGCCGCACTCATTCTCATGCCCTCGGTGTTCTTGGTCATGATGCTGGGCGCTGCCGAAGTCTCGCAAGACCGCGCACCCCGCCCCAATCTGGTGCTTGCGCCTTTTCGCGGGGGCAAAACCCACATCCAGTCTCTGCTGATTTTGGGCGTGTTCTACAGCGTGGGCATTGTGCTGATTACGCTGCTGACCTCGCTGTTTGACGACGGCACGCTGGCCAAAATGTCGCTGGGCAACGAACCCATGACGCCCGAGCTGGCCGAAGAGCTGGTGCAGCAACCTGGCTTTCAAATCGCGCTCTGGGGTGGCTTTGCGCTGTACAACCTGCTGGCCATGCTGATGTGGCATGCCCCTGCACTGGTGCACTGGCACGGCGTCTCCCCGGTCAAAGCCATCTTCTTCAGCGTGATTGCCTGTGTGCGCAATTTCCGCGCCTTCCTGATGTATGCGCTGGGCTGGTTTGGTCTGGCAGTTGGCGCGGGCTTGGCCCTGTCGCTGGTGACCTTGCTGCTGTCGGCACTGCTGGGCTCTGCCGTCAATCTGGCGGCCAGCATTTTGACCATCATGCTGGGCATGGCCCTGGTCACCATGTTTTTAACTTCTGCAGTGTTCACCTTCCGCGACTGCTTCTCGCCCCCCGACCATGAGCGCACGCTGCACGTGGACGATGTGACGTACGACTACAAATAAGCCGCATCCGCCGCCAATCACCATCAAAAAAGGACGCTCACCAGCGTCCTTTTTTGTGCCTGCAGGCAGGCGCGGGCGCCCGCCCGTTCAATCCACCACCGTCAGCTTGGCAATCGCCAGCGCCAGCCACTTGGTGCCGTGGCGCGGAAAGCTGATTTGCGCACGGGCATCGTCGCCCGTGCCTTCCACCGCCAGCACTTTGCCTTCGCCAAACTTGGTGTGGAACACGGACTTGCCTTTGACAATCCCGTGGCCAGGCACGGCTTTTTGCACGGGCACGACCGGGTTGGCAAAGATTTCCGGGCCTTTCGGCGTATATGCGCCAAATTGGCCTCTAGCGCCCGTCCCATAAGCGCCAGCAGCTGCACTTTTAGGTGCAAAACTCCCAAATCCACCCTTGGCACTGAGCCACTTGAGTGCGCCTTCGGGCAGCTCATCCAGAAAACGGCTGGGCAAGTTGAACGTGGTGCGGCCATGCAGCATGCGGCTTTGCGAATGGCTCAAGTACAGGCGCTTGCGCGCGCGGGTGATGGCCACGTACATCAGGCGGCGCTCTTCTTCCAGACCACCCTTGTCGCTCATGGCGTTTTCGTGGGGAAACAAGCCCTCTTCCAGCCCGCCGATGAACACCACGTCAAACTCCAGCCCCTTGCTGGCGTGCACCGTCATCAGCTGTACGGCGTCTTGCCCGGCCTGGGCCTGGTTGTCGCCCGCCTCCAGCGCCGCATGCACCAAGAAGGCTTGCAGGGGCGAGAGGGTTTCACCGGTTTCGGCATCGGTGCCCGCTGCGGCCCCCACGCCGCCCAAAGGCAAGTCCAGCATGGGCAAGCTGCTATCAATACCTTGGCTGGCGGGGCTTTGCGTCAGTGCTTTGCCCGTTTCATCCACCGGCAGCGCCACGGCATCCTTGCCAAAGCCTTCCTGGGTGACAAAGCTTTCGGCCGCGTTGATCAACTCCTTCAAGTTTTCAATGCGGTCAGCGCCTTCTTTTTCGGTGCTGTAAAAATCAATCAGACCACTGACTTCCAGCATGCGCTCGATGGTCTGGCGCAGGGTTTTGCCTTCGGTTTCCTCGCGCAGCACATCGATCTTGGCCACAAAGCCTTGCAGCTTGGTGCCCGCAGCGCCGCCCACGGCGGTGACGGCGTCGCTCAAGGAGCAGCCCGCCGCACGCGCGGTTTCTTGCAAGGTTTCAATGCTGCGCGCGCCAATGCCGCGTGCAGGAAAGTTCACCACCCGCAAAAAGCTGGTTTCGTCGTGCGGGTTCTCAATCAGGCGCAGATAGGCCAGCGCGTGCTTGACCTCAGCACGTTCAAAAAAGCGCATGCCGCCATACACGCGGTACGGAATGCCGGCGTTGAACAGCTTGCTTTCAATCACCCGGCTTTGGGCGTTGCTGCGGTAGAGGATGGCGATTTCCTGGCGGCTGTAACCGTCATTGCGCACCAGATCTTTGATCTCACCGACGATCCAGCTGGCCTCATCCAGGTCGGTGGGCGACTCCATCACGCGCACCGGCTCACCGGCGCCTTGGTCGGTGCGCAGGTTCTTGCCCAGGCGCTGGCTGTTGTGCTCAATCAGCGCGTTGGCGCTGTCCAAAATATTGCCGTAGCTGCGGTAGTTTTGCTCCAGCTTGATCTGGTGCTGCACGCCAAACTCGCGCACAAAATCACTCATATTGCCCACGCGCGCGCCACGGAAGGCGTAGATGCTCTGGTCATCGTCCCCCACGGCCAGCACGCTGGAGCTGCCTTGCAGCTGACCATTGACCATCTCACCGGCCAGCTGTTTGAGCCAGGCGTACTGCAGCTTGTTGGTGTCCTGAAACTCGTCCACCAGGATGTAGCGAAAGCGCCGCTGGTAATGCTGGCGCAGGTGTACATCGTCCCGCAGCAACTCAAAGCTGCGCAGCATCAGCTCGCCAAAGTCCACCACGCCTTCACGCTGGCATTGCGCTTCGTAGAGCTGGTACAGCTCCACTTTCTTTTTGGTGTCCGGATCGGCCGCCACCACGTCTTTGGGGCGCAAGCCCTCTTCCTTGCAGCCGGCAATGAACCAGCCCAGCTGCTTGGGCGGAAAGCGCTCATCGTCCACGTTGTACTGCTTGCACAGGCGTTTGATGGCCGAGAGCTGGTCCTGCGTGTCCAGAATCTGAAACGTGGCGGGCAGCCCCGCCGCCTGGTGGTGGGCCCGCAGCAAGCGGTTGCACAGGCCGTGGAAAGTGCCAATCCACATGCCGCGCACGTTGTAGGGCAGCATGGCCGACAGGCGCGTATTCATCTCCTTGGCGGCCTTGTTCGTGAACGTCACGGCCATGATGCCGCCGGGCGAGACCTGCCCGGTCTGTAGCAGCCACGCGATCCGCGTGGTCAGCACCCGCGTCTTGCCCGAACCTGCGCCCGCCAGCACCAGTGCATGGCCTTGCGGCAGGGTCACGGCGGCACGCTGTTCGTCGTTCAAGCCTTGCAGCAAGGGCGAATTCTGGGAAGGGGGCGTGCCGTCATGGGCACCGTCAAGCAGGTCGATGGGGAACATAGCCCTCCATTGTAGAAAGTGCCGCCGCCCCTTGGGCGCAGCCGTGCATGCAGCCCGCTCCCACAGCGGTATACACCTAGGCGTATAGCGTTCATTCGCCCCAGCCTGTACTGCAGGCATGCCCCGACGTATAGAATCAATCACCGGGCCCAAGTTTTTGTGGTCCGGTTTTTTTTGGCCCAAATTTTTGTCGAGGCCAGCCAAACCGGGCACCAAGCCAAGCGCCTTTCTTTTGAAATGCAGGTGGGTGAGACTCCCACCATGACCTTTTTCTGGAGCTTGGAACCATGGAAATCTTCGACTACGACAACGTCCTGCTGCTGCCCCGCAAGTGCCGCGTGGAAAGCCGCTCGGAGTGCAACGCCAGCGTAGAGCTGGGTGGCCGCACTTTCCGACTGCCTGTCGTGCCTGCCAACATGAAGACCGTGTTGGACGAGAAGATCTGCAAGTATTTGGCGCAGCACGGTTACTTCTACGTGATGCACCGTTTTGACATCGACAACGTCCAGTTCACCAAGGACATGCAGTCGCAAGGCCTGTACGCCTCGATCTCGCTGGGCGTCAAACCTGCCGACTACGCCACCGTCGACAAGTTTGTGGAGCAGGAAATCTGCCCCGAGTACATCACCATCGACATCGCCCATGGCCATGCCGACAGCGTGAAGAACATGATCCAGTACCTGAAGGCCAAGATCCCTGACGCCTTCGTGATTGCCGGCAACGTGGCCACACCCGAAGCCGTGATTGACCTGGAAGCCTGGGGCGCCGACGCGACCAAGGTGGGCGTAGGCCCTGGCAAGGTGTGCATCACCAAGCTCAAGACCGGCTTTGGCACGGGCGGCTGGCAGCTGTCGGCCCTGAAGTGGTGCGCGCGCGTGGCCACCAAGCCCATCATTGCCGACGGCGGTATCCGCAGCCACGGTGACATTGCCAAGAGCATTCGCTTTGGCGCCACCATGGTGATGATTGGCTCGCTGTTTGCAGGGCACGAAGAGTCGCCCGGCAAGACCGTGGAAGTGGATGGCGAGTTGTACAAGGAATACTACGGCTCGGCGTCGGACCACAACAAGGGCGAGTACAAGCACGTGGAAGGCAAGCGCATTCTGGAGCCCATCAAGGGCCCGCTGAAGAACACGCTGATCGAGATGGAGCAAGACGTGCAGTCCTCCATCAGCTATGCCGGTGGCACCAAGCTGATGGACATCCGCAAGGTCAACTACGTCATCTTGGGTGGCGACAACGCTGGTGAACACCTGCTGATGTAAATCCGCAGTCTCCCCCTTAAAAAAAGCTGCCTCGTGCAGCTTTTTTTACGCCTGCACTGAGCGCGCAGTAGTCCCCGCTGCTGCTGCCTGAGGACTATGTAAACCTACGTAAAGAAATTGCAAACACCCGCAACAGTTTGTAGCCACAGCGAACTTTTACAGCGAAGCAAGCACCAACACTACGCAAGTTCATTTGTTTGATTGGAGTTCCTACATGAAGAAAAAAATCATCGCTTCTCTGCCTTTGTTGGCCATGGCAACCACCGGTGCTGCATTTGCGCAGTCGTCCGTGCAGTTGTACGGCAACATCGACCAGGCAGTGACTGTGGTCGATGGGCAAAACACATGGTCCGGCCTGAACTCCGGGGGCAACAAAGACAGCTACTTTGGCCTGCGCGGCACCGAAGATCTGGGCAACGGCCTGAAAGCGCAGTTTGTGCTGGAGTCGGGCATCAATGCAGACACCGGCAATGGGGACAGCGGCAGCGGTCTGGACTTCAAGCGCCGCGCCACCGTGGGCCTGCTGGGCAATTTCGGTGAAGTACACCTGGGCCGCGACGAAACCGCCGCCTACAAGGCGATGCAACGCTATGACGTGTTCAACCACGCCGGCATCGGCGGCACGCAATCCTGGGGGCTGGGCAACAACGATGACAAGCGCAAAGACAACCTGATTGGCTACGTCTCGCCCAACTTTGGCGGCCTGACCTTCGCGGCCAACTATGCGTTCGGTGAGCAGTCCAACAGCACCTGGAAGACCAAGGCTTACTACGACGCCGCCGTGTCTTACGCACAAGGCCCATGGTCTGCCACTTTTGCGGCGGAACAGCAAAACAACAGCCTGCTGGGTGGCCTGGACACGCGCCAACGCTCTTACGCACTGGGCGCAGGCTATGACTTTGGCGTTGTCAAAATGGTGGGCGCTTACCGCCAGACCAACAACCAGCCCCAAGGCATGGCGGACTACAAGGACAAGACCTACACATTGGGTGCAGCGGCCCCCGTGGGCGCTGCAGGTGTGGTGAAGGCCTCATACAACCGCTACGAGCGCCACAACATGGCCAGCCTGGATGCGCAAAAGGCCGACCAGTTCTCACTGGGCTATGAGCACAACCTGTCCAAGCGCACCGCGCTGTACGGCACGTACTCCTACCTGAAGAACAAGGACGGCGGCACCATGAGCCTGGTGGCTGACTCGGGCGCCACCCTGAGCGACAGCGGCAAACAGCATGCCGTGCAAGTGGGTCTGCGCCACTCCTTCTAAGGTGTGAACTTCCTGGTGGGGAAAGGAGTCCTTCGGGGCTCCTTTTTCGCTACCTGAATTGATAGCTTCCAGCGCTTGAAACATAAGGGCTGGAAGCTATTTTCTTGTGTAATTCCGGACATGGCCGCACGCGCCTGCCTGCGCCATTCGCCATCTGCACACGGCTTTGACTGGTGCGTTCAGGGCAGATAGAGAGAAAGCGGCACAATCGGTGCCTTAGTTTGTGCGTGTGCCCGGATTTCTATGCTGAAAATCAGAAACTACGGAAAATTCATTTCCATCAATATCTTGATAGCGTCGCTGATCGCTACCCGTTATTTTCATTTTTTGCCTGAAATGCCAGACAGCCTGCTCGACTGGCTGTTCATCATCACAGGCACGTTCTCTCAGATGGCGCTGCTGGGCGCCGCCGTGGCATTGCTGGCGCTGCCTTGTGCCTTTTTGCCAGGGCTGGCACGCAAACTCAGCATTTCTGCCGTAGCAACGCTGGTGATTGCGCTGCTCTTTGTAGACACGAATGTGTTTGCGCAATACCGCTTCCACATCAATGCGGTGGTGCTGGAAATGTTCATGGCCGGCCAGGTGATTGAGTTTCCCATCTCCATGTGGCTCATGGCGGGGGCTGGCGTTGCCTTGCTGTGGGCACTGGAATATGGACTTTTGCACTTGCTGGAACGCAGCCCCACCGCGCAGAGCCTCAAGACCACGCGCAAATTCGGCATGCTGGCCATTTTGTCGCTGCTGACATGCAACTCCATGCACGTCTGGGCTGCGGCGCACGCTTACCAGCCCATCACCCAGATCAAGCGCTACCTGCCGCTGTTCTATCCCGCCACCTCCAACAGCACCATGCGCAAATATGGCTGGGTGGACGAAGAAGCGCTGGAGCGCCAGAAACTGCTGACCGCACAAAAGCAAAACAGTGATTTGCGCTACCCCGTCCAACCGCTGAAAGTGAATGCCGTGGAAAAGCCGGTGAACCTGGTGTTTCTCGTCATCGACTCCTGGCGGGCAGAAACCTTCAATGCAGAAAACACGCCCAACTTGTGGAAATTTGCGCAGTCAGGCCGCATGCTGAACCAGCACATGTCAACGGGCAATGCCACACGCGTAGGCATTTTCGGCATGTTTTACGGGCTGCCCGGCTCCTACTGGCACAGCATGCTGGACAACCGCACCAGCCCGCTGTTCATGGATCGCCTCCAGGCGCTGAACTACCAGCTCGGCATTTTTGCTTCTGCACAGCTCAACAATCCCGAGTTTGACCAGACGGTGTTCTCCAAGGTTCCCAACCTGCGCACCGCCAGCCCCGGCGCCACCGTCGTCGAGCGCGACATCGCCATCACCAATGAATGGATCGACTGGTTCAAGCACAGCAACCCCAACCAGCCCTCTTTCTCGTTCCTGTTCTACGATGCGCCGCACGGCTACGAATACCCCAAGGACTACCCGCACCGCTACGAACCCCTGCCACAGCGGCTGGACTACACACAGCGCACCCCGAGTGCCGACACCCAGCCCTGGATCAACGCATACAAGACCAGTGTGCATTTTGTCGACAGCCAGGCCAAAAAAGTGCTCGACACCCTGCAAGCCTCGGGTGCGCTGGACAACACCATCGTCATCATTACCGGCGACCACGGCGAAGAGATCAACGACAACGGCCTGAACTACTGGGGCCACAACAGCAACTTCTCCGACATTCAGGTGAAAGTGCCGTTTGTGATGGTGGGCCAAGGGCTGGCAGCCGATGCGCGCTGGCAAGGCCTTTTCACCAGCCACGCAGACATCGTGCCGACCCTGATGAAAAACTACCTCGGGGTGCAAAACCCGGCACAGGATTTTTCTACCGGGATTGACCTGCTGGGTACCCCCAGCGATCGCGACTGGCTGCTGTCCTCTGGCTACAGCCAATACGCCATCATCGGCAAAGACCGTATTCTGGAAGTCGGCTCGGCAGGACAGTTCCAACTGGTCGACAAGCGCTACCGGCCACTCAAAGACTCGCCCAACTTTGAGCATGTGCAGCAGGCGATGGAACAGATGAGCCGTTTCAACAAATAAATAGGCGGGCATTCGCAGCGCTGGTTGTGCCCCCTTCAACACACTGCCGATTTACCCTCAAACAGGCGCTGCCGCTTATTCTGCGGGCGCTGGTAGCTACAAAAACAAAAGGAGCCATGCGGCTCCTTTTGTCATTCTGTGCTATGGCTGAAAAGCTTTTTACAGCTTGCCCACCATTTCTGGCACTGCCGCAAACAAATCCGCTTCCAGACCGTAGTCGGCCACCGAGAAGATGGGCGCTTCGGGGTCCTTGTTGATCGCCACGATCACCTTGGAGTCCTTCATACCCGCCAAGTGCTGGATCGCACCCGAGATACCGGCAGCAATGTACAGCTGGGGCGCCACGATCTTGCCGGTCTGGCCCACTTGCAAGTCGTTGGGGGCGTAGCCCGCATCCACCGCCGCACGGCTGGCACCGATGGCGGCGCCCAGCTTGTCGGCCAGGGGGGTGATGACTTCGTTGAACTTCTCGGCGCTGCCCAGGGCACGGCCACCGGAGACGATGATCTTGGCGGCCGTCAGCTCGGGGCGGTCGCTCTTGGTCACTTCACGGCCCACGAAGGCGCTCTTGCCAGAGTCGGCGACAGCGGCTGCGGTTTCCACTGTCGCAGAACCACCGGTGGCCGCTGCGGCATCAAAGCCGGTGCCACGCACGGTGATGACCTTGGTGGCGTCAGCGCTTTGCACAGTGGCAATCGCGTTGCCCGCGTAGATGGGGCGCTCGAAGGTGTCGGCGGCAATCACGGCGGTGATGTCGCTGATCTGGGCGACGTCCAGCTTGGCAGCCACGCGGGGGGCGGCATTCTTGCCGCTGGCGGTGGCGGGGAACAGGATGTGGCTGTAATTGCCGGCGATGGCCAGCACCTGGGCTGCGATGTTCTCAGCCAGGCCGTCCTTGAGGCTAGCGCCATCGGCGTGGATGACCTTGGACACGCCGGCGATCTGGGCGGCAGCCTGGGCGGCCGCTGCGGCGTTCTCACCAGCGACGAGCACGTGCACGTCACCGCCGCAGGCCTTGGCCGCGGTCACGGTGTTGAGGGTGGCGCCCTTGATGGAGGCGTTGTCGTGTTCAGCGATTACGAGAGAAGTCATATCAACTCCAAAATTCTTTACGTTCTTGCGAAGTCTGCGCATGGGGCGCGGCCTTCAAAACCCGCACGCCCCAAAGTTAGGGACAGCGAGCGAGGGCCGCCCCGACGCGAGGCTGTCGTCCCCCCCCTGGGGGAAGACGCGAAGCCGCTCAGGAGGTCAGATCACCTTGGCTTCGTTCTTCAGTTTGTCGACCAGCGTCGCCACATCGGGCACCTTCACGCCAGCGCCGCGCTTGGCGGGCTCGGCCACCTTCAAGGTCTTGATGCGGGGTGCGACGTCCACGCCCAGGTCTTCAGGCTTGACCACATCCAGCTGCTTTTTCTTGGCCTTCATGATGTTGGGCAAGGTGACGTAGCGGGGCTCATTCAGGCGCAAGTCGGTGGTGATGATGGCGGGGGTGCTCAGCGCCAGGGTTTCCAGGCCACCGTCCACTTCACGGGTCACGTTGACCTTGTCGCCAGCCACTTCCACCTTGGAGGCGAAAGTCGCTTGAGGCAGGTCGGCCAGCGCAGCCAGCATCTGGCCGGTCTGGTTGTTGTCGCCGTCAATGGCCTGCTTGCCCAGAATCACCAGGCCGGGTTGCTCTTTGTCCACCAAGGCTTTGAGCAGCTTGGCTACGGCCAGGGGCTGCAGCTCGGCATCGGTCTCCACCAGGATGGCACGATCAGCGCCAATGGCCATGGCGGTGCGCAGGGTTTCCTGGCACTGGGTCACGCCGCAGGAGACGGCGATCACTTCGGTGACCACACCTTTTTCTTTGAGGCGCACGGCTTCTTCCACCGCGATTTCGTCAAACGGGTTCATGCTCATCTTGACGTTGGCGATGTCTACGCCTGTGCCATCGGATTTGACGCGAACCTTGACGTTGTAGTCCACCACGCGCTTGACGGGTACCAATACCTTCATGGTTTTCTCTTTCGGAAGTTGTTGGTTAAAACGGTTGCTAACGCTTATACAGCAAGCGCTGGCAGCTATGAATTCAGTATTTCAGAAATGAGGCTTCACCAATGGCTAATGCAGGCTTCATTCGCAATGCTGTGCGCCCCTGCGGGGGACGCACAGCAGGGCATTATTCCGCCACCATGCCCTTGTCCTTGACCACTTTGCTCCACTTGGCGTAGTCCTTGGCCAGGCTGTCTTGCAACTGCTGCGCAGGCATGAAGTTGGCAATGGCGCCCGCTCCCAAGATGCGCTCTTGCACGGCTTTGTCTGCCAGGATTTCTTTGACTTCCTTGTTCAGGCGGGCCACCACATCGGCAGGCATGCCCTTGGGGCCAAGCAAAGCGCCCAGCGATACCGCGGCAAAGCCATCAATGCCTTGTTCGGCAATGGTCTTGATCTCTGGCACCACGCTCACACGCTCGGGCGAGCCCACAGCCACAGCCACCAGCTTGCCGGATTTGATGTGCGGCAGCGCAGCGACCAAGTCGGCATACATGATGGGCACCTGACCACCAATGGTGTCGGTAATGGCAGGCACGCCCCCCTTGTAGGCCACGTGCTGCATGTCGAACTTGCCCAGCTCTTTGAGCAACTCCATGCTCATGTGGCCAAAGCTGCCTGCGCCGCTGGTGGTGTAGTTGAGCGGGTCTTTCTGCGCCCGTGCGGTTTCAATCAGCTTGGGCAGGGTGTTGACACCGGGCAGCTTGGTGGGGTTGACCACCATGACGATGGGCAGGTCATAAATCATGGAAATCGGCGTGAAGTCCTTGGTCACGTCGTAGCCAGCACCCTTGTAGAACAGCGGTGCAAACAGTGTGGGGGTGGCCAAGGTCATCAGCGTGTAGCCATCGGGTGCTGCGCGCTTGACCTGCATGGCGGCAATCGAGCCCGAAGCGCCAGCGCGGTTTTCCACGATCACGGGCTGCTTCAAACGGTCTGCCAGTTCTTTACCCACAATGCGCGAGACCACATCCGTCGGGCCACCTGCTGGGAAGGGCACGATCAGGGTGATGGGCTTGGCGGGCCAGGCTTGCTGCGCAAAAGCGCTGCCTGCAACCACGGTCGCGGCGGTAGCCAGCAGCAGGCGGCGGGTGATGGTGCGTGTTGTTTGCATAACGGTTGTCTCTTGTTGCTATTACTTTTTACGGTTAAGGGGTTCAGTCGACCTTGGCCTCTGCCAATTCGACCAATGCTTTCCATACGGGTGCCGCCTGCGCATAGGTTTTGCTAAATGCGTCGGGGCTGCTGAAAACGGGCAGGAAGCCTGCGCCGTCGATGCGCTCTTTGACCTTGGGGTCTTGGGCGGCGTGCTGGATGGCTGCGGACAGCGCATCTACCACGGCTTGGGGAGTGCCTGCAGGCAGCGCCATGCCGACAAAGCCTGCAATCGCATAGGCGTCATCGGTCACGCCTTGCTCATAAATCGTGGGCACATTGGGCAGCACCGACATGCGCGCTTTGCCCGTGACGCCAATCGCTTTGAGGCGGCCGTTGTCAATGAAGGGCTTGGTGTTTTGGGCACTGGAGAAGCACAGCTGCAGCTGGCCACCAATCAGCTCCTGGATCATGGGCGCCTCGCCCCGGTAGGCCACATGGGACATGTCGGCGTTCATGGTCTTGCTCATGTACGCGCCGCCCAGGTGTGCGTACGAGCCCACACCCCAGCTGCCATACGAGACCTTGCCCTTGTTGGCCTTCACCCACGCCAGCAGCTCTGGCATGGTGTTGGCGGGCACCGAAGGGTGTACCACCAAGGTCACGGGGGCCGAGGCCAGCTCCGACAGCAGCAACAAGTCCTTTTGCGGGTTGTAGGCCATCTTGGTGTAGAGGTACTGGTTGATCAGCATGGACGTGCTGAGCGATAACAAGACGTTGTAGCCATCCGGTGCTGACTTGGCGACTTGGTCTGTGCCCAGCATGCCGGCCGCACCCGCCTTGTTTTCCACCACGATGGGCTGGCCCAGGCGCTTGCTCATGGCTTCGGCCAGCACGCGAGCGACGATGTCGGTTGCACCGCCGGGGTTAAAGGGCACGATGAAACGGATCGGCTTGTTCGGATAGGCCGACTTGGCCCACGCGGGCAAACCGACCAGGCTGGTGCCTGCTGCAGCAGCGGCGGTGGCCATCCACTGGCGGCGGTTGGGGTGAAGCTTGTCCATGTAATTGTCTCCCTGGGTACGCGTGGGTTCACGCAAAGTGGTCAGGCCTCCTACCCTGCAAGCCGCCCTCTGCTGGAGCGGTCCTGTCACGGGCCTGACCGTCAAAATCAAGTGCTGCTTGGTGCCTCTGGCAAGGTGAGCACACCCTTGTCTTTCAGTGCCTGCAGCTGTGCATCACTCATGGACAGCAGCTCTTGCAGCACCTCGCGGGTGGCCTCCCCCAGCGTAGGTGGGGTGTGGCGAATTGGCAGGCGCTGGCCGTCCAGGCGATACGGCGGTGCAAACACCCAGGTCTGCCCCGCTACGGGATGGGGCATTTGCTGGAAGATGCCGGTTTGCTGGGTGCGCTCGCTGGTCAGCGCTTCGTGCAAGCCTGCCACCTCGCCGCAAGGAATGCCGCACGCTTGCATGCGTGCTAGCAACTGCTTGCGCGGATGCGTGGCGATGATGGACTTGAGCAGCGGCAAAATTTCCAGACGGTTCTTGGCGCGTTCCACGTTGGTGGCGTAGCGCGGGTCTTCAAACAAATCCGGGCGCTCAATCACGTTGCGGCAAAACGCTTCGTACTGGCGGTTGTTGCCCACGCCGATGATCAGCGGGCCATCGGCCGCATCAAACAGGCCGTAGGGCACGATGGAGGGGTGGGCATTGCCGTAGCGTTGGGTGTCGTGGCCCAGCAGCATGGAATCCAGCGCGTAGTAGCCGTTGATGGTCAGGCCGCAGTCGTACAGCGCCAGCTCAATCTGGCGGCCTCGGCCATTGCGGCTCTTGCGGTACAGCGCCGCCAGCACAGCCTGCGCAGCGTACATGCCGGTCATCAAATCGACCACGGCCACGCCAAACTTCAGGGGCGGCGTACCTTCTTCGCCGTTGATGGCCATCAGGCCCGCTTCAGCCTGAATCACCAAGTCATAGCCGGGGCGCTTGGCCTCGGGCGTGTCGCTGTTGTAGCCCGCCACGCTGCAGTAAATCAGATCGGGCTTGATGGACTTGAGCTTCTCGTAGCCCAGGCCCAGCTTGTCCGCACCGCCGTGCTTGAAATTGTGAATCACCACATCAAACTGCGGCAGCAAGTCATAAATGATTTGCACGCCTTCAGCGCTTTGCAAATCCAGCGTGACCGAACGCTTGTTGCGGTTCATGCTGTTGTAGTAGGTGGTCTCGGTCTTGCCGATGCGCATGCCCCAGTCGCGGGTGTCGTCACCGCGTCCGGGGTGCTCGACCTTGACCACGTCGGCACCGAAGTCAGCCAATACCTGCCCACACAAGGGGCCGGCAAACACGCGCGACAAGTCCAGAACGCGCACGCCTTCCAGCGGAAAATCCATGCCTTCAGGCACGGCTTGATTGGCGGTCATTACTTTTTTGCTCCCTGATACGTGTTTATTTCGTCAGTGCCACAGCGGCGCTCTGACGGAAATTGGCCGCGCGTTTTTCCAAAAACGCCGCAATGCCTTCGCGCGATTCCTCAGTCTCTTGCGACTGCACCATGTATTGCGCTTCCAGCTCCAGTTGCTGCTCCAGCGTGCTGCGCGGTGCCTGGCGGCACAGGTCTTTGATGCGGGCGTTCGCCAGTTCAGGGCCTTGGGCAATTTGCTGAGCCAGCACCATGGCCTGCTCCACGGCTTGCCCGGGCTCTGCCAAACGATTGACAGGGCCCAATGCGTGCATGCGCTCGCCGCTGATGCGCTCGCCCGTCAGGCACAGCTCGGTCAGCACCTGGCGCGACACAAACTCCGACAAGAACGCCGTGGCGCCGCCATCGGGCGTCAAGCCCACCTTCACATACGCCACCGAGAACACACTGTTCTTGGCCGCCACCAGCATGTCGCAGGCCAAGGCCAGCGACAGCCCTGCGCCCGCCGCAGCACCTTCTACCGCGGCAATCACAGGCTTGGGGCAATCGCGCACGGCGCGGATCAAATCGTGCAAACCTTCCAACTTTTCACGGCGCTGCGCCACGAGCAGCTCACGGCGCTTGGCTAGCTGGCGCAGATCGCCGCCTGCACAGAAATGCCCGCCTTCGCCAGTGAGGATGACCGCCCCGATGCTGGCATCGGCAGCGGCGTCCGCCAGCGCGGTCGTGACGGCCGCATAGAACTCGGGGGACAGCGCGTTGCGCGCCGCCACATTGTTGTTGGAGAGAATGAGGACATGCCCCTCGCGTCGTACCAGCAGTGCTTGGCTCACAGTGTGTCTCCTTTGTTCTTATCGCTTGACCGCGCGCAAAAAATTGCGCGCGCCACCACAGGTGCTTAGGCTGCCTGACCCAGCTCGCTAAAGCGTGCCAAGTGGAAGTCTTCGTCACCAAACTGGTGATCGATCATGACCAGACGCTTGGCGTAGTGCGCCAGCGGCAGCTCCCAGGTCATGCCGATGCCGCCGTGCAGCTGAATGCTCTCTTGCGCCACCTTGGTGCCCACATAGCCCACGGTGTACTTGGCAGCCGACAGCGCCTTTTGCTGGGCTATACCTTCAGCATTGTCGATAGCGTCTGCCGCGTTGATCACGGCCGAGCGGGCCTGCTCGATTTCCAGCAGCACATCGGCCATGCGGTGTTGCAGGGCTTGGAAGGTGCCGATAGCCACGCCAAACTGCTTGCGCGTTTGCAGGTATTCCAGCGTGTGCTGTTTGGCCACGTCCATGGCACCCACGGATTCGGCTGCCAGCGCCAGCAGTGCGTAGCCGCTGATGTGCTCCAGCACGCCGTAGCCCTTGCCTTCGGCGCCCAGCAATGCGTCGGTGCTCAGCTGTACGTTGTTGAATGTCAGCTCTGCCACGCGGCCGCCTTCAAAGCGCTGCAGGCTGCGCTTGGTGATGCCTGCGGTGTTGCCATCCACCAGGAACAGGCTGATGCCGTCCTGGTCATACTGGTTGCCCGAGGTGCGTGCCGATACCAGCAGCAAATCAGCCTTGGCACCGAATGCCACCACGCCCTTGGCGCCGTTGAGCACCCAGCCGCTGGCCGACTTGGCTGCGGTGGTCTTGACGTTGTTCAGCTCGTAGTGGCTGCCAGGTTCGTCGTGCGCCAGCGCAGCGATTACGCCACCGGCCACGATGTCTTCCAGCTTGGCTTTTTGCGACTCAGTGCCCGCAGCGATCAAGGCCTGGCCCACCACCAGCGCACCCAGCAGGGGCTCGGCCACCAGGCCACGGCCCAACGACTCAAACACCACGCTGATGTCAAAGCCTGCGCCGCCAAAACCGCCGTCTTCTTCCTTGAACAGCGCACCAATGGCGCCCAGCTCGGCAAATTGAGCGTACAGCTGCGCGCTGTGGCCTTCTTCGCCGTAAGCGATCTTGTTGCGGTGCTCGATACCGTATTGCTCAGAGACAAAGCGGTTCAAGGTGTCCGCCAGCATGCGGCGGTCTTCGGTGTGTTCGAAGTTCATGGTCTTGTTCCTTCTGTGCTCTGCTTACAAACCCAAAATCATTTTGGAAATGATGTTTTTCTGAATTTCGTTGGAGCCGCCGAAGATCGACAGCTTGCGGTAGTTGAAGTAAGCGGCAGCGGCCGAGTACGCCTCTTCAGGGCCCACGGTAGGCTCGGTGTTGGTGCCGTGCATGGCAGCCTCTTCAAACGGTGCTGCGTAGGGGCCCATGGCGCGGCGAATCAGCGACAGGATTTCCTGGCGGATCTCGGTGCCCTTGATCTTGAGCATGGAGCTTTCCGCGCCGGGCACACCGCCGCCCGCCACTGCAGCGATCACGCGCATATTGGTGGTCTTCATGTTTTCCAGATCGATCTCGACCTTGGCCAAACGTGCAGCAAACAGCGGGTCTTGCGACAGGGGCTTGCCCTTGTACAGGGTGCGGCTGGCCGCCACTTTGAGCTTTTCCAGCGAAGCCACGGAGAAACCCACGCCGGCGATGTTGGTGCGCTCGTACGTCAGCAGGTACTTGGCATACGTCCAGCCCTTGTTTTCTTCGCCCACCAGGTTTTCCACGGGCACCTTCACGTCGGTGAAGAACACTTCGTTGACTTCGTGCTCACCATCCAGCGTGATGATGGGGCGCACTTCCACGCCGGGGGTGTTCATGTCCACCAGCAAGAAGCTGATACCCGCTTGTGCCTTCACGTCCTTGTTGGTACGCACCAAGCAGAAGATCATGTTGGCGTGCTGGCCCAGCGTCGTCCAGGTCTTTTGACCGTTGACGATGTAGTGGTCGCCATCGCGCACCGCAGTGGTCTTGACGGAGGCCAAGTCCGAGCCCGAGCCGGGTTCGGAATAGCCCTGGCACCACCAGTCCGCACCGTTCAGGATGCGGGGCAGCCAGTAGTTCTTTTGCTGCTCATTGCCGTACTTGATCAGCACGGGGCCGAGCATGTTCACCCCAAACGGCACCAGACGGGGGGCACCAGCCAGCGCGCACTCGTTCTCAAAAATAAACTTCTCGACCGCGCCCCAGCCTGGGCCGCCGTGCTCGGCAGGCCAATGGTTGGCCAGCCAGCCACGCTCGTTGAGCACGTCGTGCCAGCCTTGCAAGTCTTGCTTGCTCAGGATTTGGCCACCACGGACCTTGTTGGCCAACGCGGGGCTGAGCTTTTCTTTCAGAAAGGCTTGCACTTCCGCGCGGAAGGCTTGTTCTTGGGGGGTAAATTGCAAATCCATTGCTTTTTCCTCAGTAATTCCTGTTCCTTGTACTGCGCGCTTCGGTCATTCGCACCGCTGACTCTGAGGTCAGAGACAGCGAGCTAGGGCCGCCCCGACGCGAGGCTGTCGTCCCCCTTTCAGGGGGAAGGCGCGCAGCGACTCAGGGGGTATCAATAAATTTCAAACAGGCCTGCTGCGCCCATGCCACCGGCAATGCACATAGAGACCACGCCGTATTTCACGCGCTGGCCCTGTGCTTTGCGGCGCTGGCCTTCCAGCAGGATGTGACCGGCCAGACGTGCGCCGGTCATGCCGAAGGGGTGACCAATCGAGATCGCACCGCCGTTGACGTTCAGGCGCTCCAGCGGAATGCCCAACTGGCGCTGGCAGTACAGGGCTTGCGAAGCAAAGGCTTCGTTCAGCTCCCACAAGTCGATGTCATCCACGGTCAGGCCATGGCGCTTGAGCAGCTTGGGCACGGCAAACACGGGGCCAATGCCCATCTCATCGGGCTCGCAACCGGCCACCGCAAAACCACGGAAAGCGCCCAGGGGCTTGAGGCCCAGACGCTCGGCCACCTTGGCCTCCACCACCACGCAGGCGCTGGAGCCGTCGGACAGCTGCGAGGCATTGCCTGCGGTGATGAAGTTGCCAGGGCCCTTCACCGGCTCTAGCTTGGCCAGACCTTCCAGCGTGGTGCTGGCGCGGTTGCAGTTGTCCTTGGTGGCCACCACGTCGCGGTAGGTGACTTCGCCGGTTTCCTTGTTCTTTTCCGCCATCGTGGTGGCGCAAGGAATGATCTCGTTGTCGAACACGCCATTGGCTTGCGCGGCGGCGGTCAGTTGCTGGCTGCGCAGCGAGAAAGCGTCCTGGTCTTCACGCGAGATGTGGTAGCGCTTGGCCACCACATCGGCGGTGTCGATCATGGCCATGAACAGCTCGGGCTTGTGCTGCATCAGCCAGGGGTCCATGTCGGTGGGCAAATTGTTGCCGGCACGAATGCCCGAGATGGTTTCCACGCCACCGGCCAGCATCGCATCCACACCTTCCGCCACCACGCGGCCCGCCGCAATCGCAATCGATTGCAGGCCGGAGGCGCAGTAGCGGGTGATGGTGGTGCCCGCAATGCTCAAGGGTAGCTGCGCACGGATCACGGTCTGGCGGCCCAGGTTGCGCCCCTGAAAACCATCGGGGTTGCCGCAGCCGAGGATCAAGTCCTCGATCATTTCTGGGTCCACGCCCGAGCGCTCCACCGCCGCCTTGACCGAGAAAGCGGCCAGTTGTGCAGCAGGTGTCACGTTGAATTCGCCGCGGTGCGACTTGGCCAACGGGGTACGGGCGGTAGAAACAATGACGGCTTCGCGCATGTTCATGGTGTTTGTCTCAGTTTGGTTTTTTGATAGCTGTTAGCGCTGGTGTTTCCTGTACTTCAAAGTCTTTTCAGCTTGAAGTCCTTGTATTTCCTGCGCTAACAGCTTCTTTATTTGATGCAGCGCACACGGGGTGCGCTGCGGGTTTCGCGCCAGCGAAGTGGCTTAGCCCTGATTCAGGCTGTCGAAGTTCTTGCCTTCGGCCACCAGCTTTTCCAGCAGCGCTGCGGGCTTCCAGAACAGCGGGTCTTCTTGCTCGAATTCCTTGATGTCTGCCAGCACCTTGTCCAGGCCTTGCATGTCGGCCCACTTCATGGGGCCGCCGCGGTAGCGCGGGAAGCCGTAGCCGGAGATAAAGGTCACGTCCACATCCAGGGGGCGCAGGGCAATGCCCTCTTCCACCACCTTGGCGCCTTCGTTGACCATGGCGGCCATGTAGCGGCGCAGGATTTCTTCCGGTGTGAACTTGCGCGGAGTCACGCCCTTCTTGGCGCGCTCGGCATCCACAATCGCCAGCACTTCGGGGTCAGGCTGGCCCACGCGGGCACCTTGGGGGTACAGGTAGAAACCGCGGCCGGTCTTCTGGCCGAACCAGCCGTTCTCGCAGATGCGGTCGGCCACTTCCACGTAGCGTGCTGCAGGGTTGCGCGTGGCTGCGCGGCGCTTGCGGGTCGCCCAGCCAATGTCGCCACCGGCCAAATCCGTCACCTGGAAGGGGCCCATGGGGTAGCCAAAACCACGCACGGCTTCGTCAATTTCGTAGGGCGAAGCACCGTCTTCCATGATGTAGTCGGCCGCTTGCTTGTACACGGCCAAGATGCGGTTGCCGATGAAGCCATCGCACACACCCGCGCGCACCGGCACTTTCTTCATCTTCTTGGCCAGCTCAAACGCGGTAGCCACCACGTCTGCGGACACCTTGGCAGGCACCACAATTTCCAACAGCTTCATGATGTTGGCGGGGCTGAAGAAGTGCAGGCCAATCACGTCTTGCGGACGGCTAGTGGACGCAGCAATCGCGTCGATGTCCAGGTAGGAGGTGTTGGTGGCCAACACGGCACCGGGTTTGCACACGCGGTCCAGTTCCTTGAACACCGCCTTTTTGACTTCCAGGTCTTCAAACACGGCTTCGATCACCAGATCCACATCGGCAATGTCGTCGTAGCTGGTCGAAGGGGTGTAGCGGGCCATCACAGCGGCCTTGGCTTCTTCGGTCATACGGCCCTTGGCGATCAAGCCGTTGTAGACCTTCTCCACATTCGCTTGGCCACGGGCGATGGACTCGGCATCGCGCTCAATCATGGTCACGGTAAAGCCTGCATCCAAGGCCGAGACGGTGATGCCAGCGCCCATGGTGCCGCCGCCAATGATGGCCAGCTTGGCAAAGGCGCGCGGTGCAGCGGCCTTGGCTTCGGGAATCTTGGTCACTTCACGCTCGGCAAAGAAAGCGTGGATCAGGCCTTGGCGCTGGGGGCTTTCCAGGCACTGCACGAACAGGGCGCGCTCATGGGCCAGACCCTGCTCGAAGGGCAGGTTCACGGCCGCCTTGGCGCACTCGATGATTTTTAGCGGCGAGAACAGGCCACGCGCCTTCTTGGCGGTGTCAATGGCCAGCGCTTCCAGATCGGCCAGTGCGCCCACCTTGTCGGTAATCTCAATGTCACGGGTGCGGCGCACGGCAGTGCCAGCCGCCAGCAGTTCGCGGGTGTAGGCCAAACCTGCAGCGACCACGTCGTCGCCATCCACCAGCTTGTCGACCAAGCCTGCCGCTGCGGCGGCCTTGGCATTCAGGTGCTTGCCGCTGAGCATCAACTCGGTCGCGGCCTTCACACCCATCACACGCGGTGCACGCTGGGTGCCGCCGGCGCCGGGCAGCAGGCCCAGATTCACTTCGGGCAGACCCAGCAGCGCCTTGGGCAACGCCAGGCGGTAGTGGGCCGACAGCGCGATTTCCAGACCGCCACCCAGTGCGGCACCGTGCAGCGCAGCCACTACCAGCTTGTTGCTGGCTTCGATGGCGTTGCACACTTCGGGCAAGGAAGGGGGCATGGCGGGCTTGCCAAATTCACGGATGTCCGCACCGGCGATGAAGGCCTTGCCCTCACCCACGATCAGCACGGCTTGCACGGCCGCATTGGCCGCAGCTTGCTCTACGGCAGCCAGCAAACCAGCACGCACCGCCTGGCCCAGGGCATTGACCGGCGGGTTGTTGATGCTAACGACCAGTACCTCGCCATCCAGGCGGGTTTGAACCACAGAAGCAGTGTTTTCGAAACTCATGCGCGTGTCTCCGGCTATCGGTATTCAGGGGAAAAGCCGTTTTTACTACGACAATGCTTCTTTACAATCACTTGATTAATTGACAGACTGTCAAATAAGTTTTGACAACGCAAAGGGTTAACCCTAGGAGTACCCCCTGTGGATTTGCAATCGCTCACCCTGCTGGTGGAAATCATTGATAGCGGCAACCTCAGCCAGGCCGCGCGCAAGCTCAAGATGACGCGTGCCAACGTCAGCTACCACTTGGCACAACTGGAAAAGCAAGCGGGCGTGCAACTGGTCAAACGCACCACGCGCCGGGTAGAGCCCACCGAGGTCGGGCTGCGCCTGTACGAGCACGGGCGCAACATCCACAACGAAATGCTGGCCGCGCGCGAAACCATCACCAGCCTGGGCCAGGAGCTGCGCGGGCGCGTGGGTATCAGCGTGCCCAGCGGCTACGGGCAGATCGTCATGAGCCCGTGGCTGATTGAGTTCAAGCGCCAGTTCCCTGGCATCGTGCTGGATGTGCTGTTCGAGAACCGCGCCGACAACCTGCGCGATGAGGTGGACATTGCCATCCGCGTGATGCAAGAGCCCCCGCTGTCCGTGATTGCGCGCAGCTTGGGGGATGTGCGCTACATCGCCTGTGCCTCCCAAGACTACGCGGCACGACACGGCCTGCCACAAACGCTGATGGAGCTGCGCGCCAGCCCTTTGATTACGGCAGGTGTCATGGGCCGCCAGTTGCGTGTGGCCGCCTACCAAGGGATGGAGCGCCAGGAAGTCACCCTGGAGCCCACTCTCAGCTCCGAGCACTTTCCGTTTTTGCGCGAAGGCATTCTGGCTGGCTTGGGCGTGGGCCTGGTGCCCGACTATGTGCTGCAAGACAAGATTGCCAGCGGCGAGGTGTTGACCACCCTGAGCGACTACCGCCTGAGTATTTTTGGCACGCACATGTATTTGCTGTATTTGCCCAACCGCCACCAGACGCGGGCGGTGCGCACCTGCATTGATTTTTTGCTGGCCAAGGCACGCGGTGCAGACACTACGGCGCTGTAAACCCGCGCGACATACCCACGCCACCACAAACCAAACCAACCCACTCCCACCACGCAGCCTCAGCCACGATCTCGGTGGCTGTCTCTATGGCGGCCTGTGCAACGCAGCCAGCATGCAATCGGGAATAAGGGAGTCAAGCATAAAAAAAACCCGCTGGAAGGCACCAGCGGGTTGCAGCTTGGGCAGCGGATTTGTCAGCCGAAAATCTCATTCGTCACGACGGTCGCGCTCACGGCGTGGGAAGGGTCGGCGCGACTCTTCGGCATCCGAGCGCCATGCAGGCCTGGCCTCGGGGCGGGGGCGGTCAGGCCGCATATCTGGCCGTGGGCGCTCTCCCTCATCGGGCCGAATGTGCGGCGGACGGGGGCGCTCTGGGCGCTCCATGCCTGGCTGCGAGGGATACGAGGGCAAGATCTGCCGGCGATCTGCGCCAGGACGGGGCCGTTCAGGGCGCACCTGGGGTGGCTGCCCCCCTTCGGGACGCCAATACGGTGGGCGCGGCTGCTCATCCGGGCGTATCGATGGGCGGCTGGGCATGGGCGGCATCGGCCGCACGGGCGGGGGTGGCGCGTATCCCAGGTGGGGTGGACGCGGTACAGGCCGGTAGCCCGGAGGCGCCCAATAACCAGGTCGCCAGTCATAACGGCTGCCGGCCCAGAACCAATCACCCCCTATCCAGATGTGCGAGGGGGATGGCGCCGCATAACGGTACTCCACACGCGGTGGTGGTGGGTGGCCATAGGTGGTGTAGACCGTAGTGCTGGTGTAGCCGTAGTCGTTATAGCCATCCTCCAAAGGAGCCACCACACAGCCGCTTAGCAACGCGGCACCTGCCACAGCCGCGGCAGCAGCCCATAACCGGACGCTGAGATGGCGTGAACGAGAAGAAACAGTGGATGACATGGCAACTCCTTTCAGGGGTATACCTCTCAAACGAAAACCCCGGCCAAATGTTGACCGGGGTTCTTCTTAAACTGGTAAAGCGCGGGTAAAGACTGCGCACAAGTTGTGACAAGGCCAGCGCACGCCGCCATCGCCACCGCTTCGTTTATGGCTGCGCGCTTTGCAGTGCGGCAATACGCTCTTCAATGGGCGGGTGGCTGGAGAACAGCTTGCCGATGTTGCCGGTAATGCCCATGGCTTGCATGCTCTTGGGCAGCTCACCGGGCACCATGCCACCCAAGCGGGCCAAGGCATTGACCATCGGCTGCTTGCGCCCCATCAACTGTGCGGCACCGGCGTCGGCACGGAATTCACGCTGGCGCGAGAACCAGGCCACAATCATGGCAGCCACAAAGCCCAGCAAAATGTCCATCACGATGGTGGTCACGTAGTAGCCAATGCCGGGGCCGGAGTTTTCCGAATCACCCTTGCGCAAAAAGCTGTCCACCGCATAGCCGATGACGCGCGAGAGAAACACCACAAAGGTGTTCATCACACCCTGGATCAGCGTCATGGTCACCATGTCGCCATTGGCAACGTGGGCTACCTCATGGCCAATCACGGCCTCCACCTCTTCACGCGTCATGCCTTGCAGCAGGCCGGTGGACACCGCCACCAGCGCGCTGTTCTTGAAGGCGCCGGTAGCGAATGCATTGGGTTCACCTTCGTAGATACCCACTTCAGGCATGCCAATGCCGGCCTTGTCGGCAAACTTGCGCACGGTGTCCACAATCCAGGCCTCATCGGCGTTGCGGGGTTGCTCGATCACGTGCACGCCCGAGCTCCACTTGGCCACAGGCTTGGAGATCAGCAGCGAGATGATGGCGCCGCCAAAGCCCATGATGAAGGCAAAGCCCAGCAAGGCGCCCAGATTCAGTCCGTTGGCGGTCAAAAAGCGATTCACGCCCAGCAAGCTGGCCGTGATACCCAGCACCGCCACGACGGCAATGTTGGTCAACAAAAAGAGAGCGATACGTTTCATTCTTAGATTTCTCCACGGTGGGGAAAAAACAGGTTCATGGCCTCAGCTTGCAAAATGAGGGCCCAATCTGCGGATTCAAGCGTTGTCACCTGCCACACCCCGTCTGTTATTGAATTTAGGTCTTGTTGGAGTGCACGCTTTTTTACGACAGCCATCATAGAAGCAATCGCTGTTTGGAGCAGTGTTGTGCCGCCGAAGTTCCACGCATTCTGAGGCTCTGGGCGGCCCTGCTACATCTCCACGCACGACAAATCGCGCACCGCCACCCGGGGCGTGCCTTCATCGCGCAATTCAAAAGCCTGTGTGGCCGCCAGCAGCTTGGTCAACGTGGCATAGCCGTAGTTGCGCGCATCAAAGGACAATTTATTGCCAATGTGCGTGCCCACTGCAGCCACCCGCGCCCAGCCTGTTTCATCCTGCGTGGCTTTCACAGCATCACGCAGCATGTCAATCAACTGTGTGTTCTGCCGCAGCAGGTGCGTTGGCACCCGCAAGCTGCAGGAGGAAGGCGCAGCCACACCCGTGCCACCGGGTACGTTGCCGTTGCTGACATGCGGATTCAGCTCCGACGGCGGGGGGGACGTTGCGGGCAAGCGTGGCTCAGCGTCGGCCTCGTACAGCCCGCGCCGGTCACTGCGGCTGGTTATGCCATCGCCCAGCTCCAGCAAGGCATCAAAATACAAAAAGCGCGAGCATGCATTCACAAACGCCTTGGGCGTTTGCTCGGCACCAAAGCCATACACGGCCGCGCCTTTGGCGCGCAAGTGCATGACCAGTGGAGTGAAATCCGCATCGGACGAAACAATGCCAAACGCATCGGGCTTTTCGGTGTAGAGCAACTCCATCGCGTCCACCGTCATGGCCATGTCAGTGGCGTTTTTGCCTTTGGAGTAATCAAACTGCTGCATGGGCCGCACGGCGTATTCCAGCAATTTGTTTTGCCAGCCATGCAGGCCCGATTTGGTCCAGTTGCCATAGGCGCGGCGGGTGTTGATGACACCGAAGGTGGAAAGCTCCGTCAAGATCTCATCAATCATTTCGGCGGGCGCGTTGTCCGCATCAATCAACAGAGCAATACGGGGCTGGGTATCAACGGGCATGCAGTCTCCTGTGTGCAATAGGGCATATTTTTCATGCATCGACTCCAGCGAGAGTAAACCGACTCTCTCCCCTTTGCATGCAAATCATCCACTACCGCCAGCTGGACTGGTTCTGCCATGGCAGCTTATTTGAGGTTGACTGCGCTTTCCTTGAGGCGGGCCGCGCTTTCCTGGCTTTTACGCTTCATCCCGGCACAAGTGCTTTTTTGCTTCTCGGCAGGTAGAGCCGCCCACTTTTTACGGAAGTCTGCGCTTGCCGCGTCATAAGCCTTGTCATAGCTTTGTGCATCAATGCCTTGGGCCTGCATGACCTGACGCTGCTTGGCCTTGCCTGCACTGGCATCGCTGGCAGACGTTTCGCCACAGGCCAGACCCATCTCAGTAAACTGAGCTGTCATGTGGATCAATTTGGACGAGGTTTCATCCAAAGCGGCGGCATGTACCGCAGTCATCAACATGCCGCCCAGAGCAATAGCTGCTCCTGTTTTTTTAAGTGCTCTCACGCTTGTCTCCTAGTTGTTTCTCGTTGCACATATTGAAATCCCGGCTTCACCCAAAGCTCAGATCACCACCGAGCAAGCCACAGGCTTGCGTTTGAAGTGCGATGCAAACTCACAGGCAATACCTTCGTACGGCCAGGCAAGGCAGCAGCGCTTCAAAAACGGTGTGATCAACTCTTAACGCTTGGCCGCTGCGCTGGCTCGCAGCTCGTCCAAAGATTCGCGAAAGCCGTCAAAGTAGTCTTTGCGCGTCTTTGCGATCACGGCCTGCCACTGATCCTCGGCCACCATCAACGGCTTGGCAGCCTGGCCTGGGTTGGAAGATGCCAGGAACGCGCCCATGCCATGTAGGCTGATCCAGCGGCGGTCATAGTCGTAGGGTGTTTGGAGATCCCAAGCCTGCACCTGAGCCATCAACTGCTGCGCCTTGTCCAGATCCTGCAGCATGTAGTGGTTGATCTGTGTTCCATAGTGTTGACTCAAGACACCCACCGCCTGCCCGGCACTCGGGTCAGTGCTCAGATTGGCATCCATGCGTGCCCGCAGCTGGGCCGCATAAAACAAGAAGGCCGCATCATCCTTCTTGTCGGCTTGAAACAGGGTCTGAGACACTGCAAACAGCACGGGCGGCTGAAACTTTCCGGGTCGCTGCACCAAGGTGTCCACCACCATGGCTTTGTCTGCGGCAGTACCGCCATTCAGCAGCCCCACCATGGCACGGGTGTTGCTCGTCTCGATCTGCGCGTACTCACCCTGAAGCGGAAACGTCTTCGCAGAGGAAACTGCGGCAGGGTTCGCAACTGTCGTCTGCGCCATGGCCGAGGTAACGGCCAACATCAGACTCGCTGCCAGAACGTGAGGGCGGTATTGCATATTGTTTTTTTCCATAATGCCGCAGCAAGACGGTCTGCGTAGACAGGCGCCTGCACGAGCATTAGCCTGTAAAAGGTCAATGATGAAGGCATTTTAGGAATAAAGCGCTGCATTACCACACGCAGCTTACCTCTGCTCACAAATAGCCCACATGAGAAGGGAAGTCTGAAAGCAGTCTTCTTCCAGGAAAAGTCAGCTTCTGTAGAACCATAAAAAAAGGAGCTACTTACGCAGCCCCTTGCTTGTTTTCAGACACAAATTACTTGCAAATCCAGTAAATACTTGCGCTACAAGCTCCTGTTTTTAATCCATCATCTTCCAAGGCAGGGCTTCGCCAAAGCGCAGCGGCTTGAGCTGGGCGCCTTCGCCGTACTCAAAGCTCACGGGGGGAGTCCAGCTTTCCTTGACCAGGGTGATGGTGTCGGTGTTACGCGGCAGGCCGTAAAAATCGGCGCCGTTGAAGGAGGCAAAGGCTTCCAGCTTGTCCAGCGCACCGACGCCGTCGAACACTTCGGCATACATCTCGATGGCCGCATGCGCGCTGTAGCAGCCCGCGCAGCCGGTGGCGGCTTCTTTCAGGTGGGCCGCATGCGGTGCGCTGTCGGTGCCCAAGAAGAACTTCTTGCTGCCGCTGGTCGCCGCTTGCACCAAGGCCAAACGGTGGGTTTCGCGTTTAAGCACGGGCAGGCAGTAAAAGTGCGGGCGCACGCCGCCCAGGAAGATGGCGTTGCGGTTGAACAGCAAATGCTGGGGCGTGATGGTGGCGGCCAGAAAGTCGTCGGCCGCAGCCACGTACTCGGCCGCTTCCTTGGTCGTCACGTGCTCCATGACGATCTTGAGTTCCGGGAAATCCTTGCGCAACGGCTGGAGCTGCTGCTCGATGAACACCGCCTCGCGGTCAAACAGGTCAATGCTGGGGTCGGTGACTTCACCGTGCACCAGCAGCACCAGGCCTTCGCGCTGCATGGCTTCGAGTGTGGGGTAGATCTTGCGCAGATCAGTCACGCCGTGGTCGGAGTTGGTGGTGGCCCCGGCGGGGTACAGCTTGCAGGCCACCACACCAGCCGCCTTGGCGCGCACGATTTCGTCGGGCGTGAGGTTGTCCGTCAGGTACAGCGTCATCAGCGGCTGGAACTGGCTGCCAGCGGGCACAGCCGACAGAATGCGCTCGCGGTAAGCCACGGCCAGTTCGGCCGTCGTCACTGGCGGCTTGAGGTTGGGCATGATGATGGCACGGCCCATCTGGCGGGCGCTGTGCGGCACCACGCAGCGCATGGCATCGCCATCGCGCACGTGCAGGTGCCAGTCATCGGGGCGGGTAATGGTGAGGGTGGTGGGGGCAGTCATGCCGCTATTGTCCCATTGACTGCCTGCCAGCAGGGCTGCAAATCTTGTGGGCATAATGAGAAACACTCTCATTTAAAAAAACACAACACCATGACCAACGAAGTGACCGCTGCCCCTGCTTTTGAACGCGTGCGCCACCCTTTCAAGGCCCGCCACCTGCAACTGCTCTCGCGCGAGCAAATCAGCCCCGGCTTTCTGCGCCTGACCCTGGTGGGCGAGCTGCGTGACTTTGCCAGCGCGGGGTTTGACGACCACTTCAAGCTCATCCTGCCGCAAGAAGGTCTGGAAAAGCCCCTGCTGCCCCAGATGGTGGATGGCAAGCCTTTCATCGACGGCCCCCGCCCCACCATGCGCGACTACACCCCGCTTCGCTGGACCACCAACACCCTGACCGTGGACTTTGCCCTGCACGAGCACGGCCCCGCCACCGAATGGGCACGCACGGCACCCATGGGCTCCTGGGTGGGCGTGGCCGGGCCGCGCGGCTCCATGGTGATTGCCAAAGACTTTGACTGGTACTGGCTGCTGGCCGACGCCAGCGGCTTGCCTGCCATCGAGCGCGGTTTGGCGCAGCTGCCTGCCACAGCCAAAGTCACGGTGCGCCTGGCCGTGCCCGAAGCCGACCGCCGGCCCCTGCAATCCCCGGCGCAACTGGATGTGCAGTGGGTGGACACGTTGACCCGCGCGATGGAAGCATTGCCCCCAGCCGAAGGCCATGGCTTTGTCTGGGCAGCGGGCGAGCACAGCGAAATGGCCGCGCTGCGCAAAATGGCTGTATCCAAGGGCGCCAGCCCCAAGCGCATGCGCATCGCCGCGTACTGGAAGCACGGCGAAGTGGCACACCACGAAGAGCTGGCTGACAAGGAATAACACCCAGCCCCATAGCGCCCACCTACAGAAATTCATAGCTACCAGCGCTTGCTGCATAAGCGCTAGCGCCGCTTTTGATGCTTGGCATGCTTACCCCGTGCATGCTTGGGGCACGCACTCCCAACAAAAAAAGCCGCTGTGGTCAGCGGCTTTTTTTATCGACTCATGCGCGTGGCGGCCTTGCGGGCCGCAGGCCTGGCATCAGTGCTGCAAAATTTTGCTCAGGAAATCCTTGGTACGCGGCTGGCGCGCATCGGGGTTGCCAAAGAAATCTTCCTTGGTGCAGTCCTCCAAAATCTTGCCGCCCACGTCCATGAAGATCACGCGGCTGGCCACCTTCTTGGCAAAGCCCATTTCGTGCGTCACGCACATCATGGTCATGCCTTCGTTGGCCAGGCTCACCATCACGTCCAGCACTTCGCCCACCATTTCAGGGTCCAGCGCCGACGTGGGTTCGTCAAACAGCATCACGTTCGGGTCCATGGACAGCGCACGGGCAATCGCCACGCGCTGCTGCTGACCGCCCGAGAGCTGGCCGGGCACTTTGTCCTTGTGCGCCATCAGGCCCACGCGGTCCAGCATCTTCAGGCCACGCACCTTGGCTTCGTCGGGGCTGCGGCCCAACACCTTGATCTGGGCAATCGTCAGGTTCTCCGTCACCGTCAGGTGGGGAAACAGCTCAAAGTGCTGGAACACCATGCCCACGGTGGAACGCAGCTTGGGCAAGTTGGTGTGCTTGGTGTCGTGCACGGCCGTGCCATTCACCCAAATCTCACCCTTTTGGATGGGCTCCAGCGCGTTAATGGTCTTGATCAGCGTGGACTTGCCAGAGCCCGAAGGGCCGCACACCACCACCACTTCACCCTTTTTGATGCGGGTGGAGCAGTCGTTGAGCACCTGGAAGCTGCCATACCACTTGGAGACGTTCTTGAGTTCGATCATGAATAAATCCTCAATCTTTCAGACCGTGCGCATCAACGAATGATGGCGATCTTTTTGTGCAGCCGCTTGACCATATACGACAGGGCAAAGCAGATCACAAAGTAAATAACAGCCGCCGCCAAATACGCTTCCATGGGGCGACCAAAGTTCTTGCCCGCCACTTCAAAGCCCTTGAGCATGTCGTAAGCGCCAATCGCATACACCAGCGAGGTGTCTTGGAACAAGATGATGGTTTGCGTCAGCAGCACCGGCAGCATGTTGCGGAATGCCTGGGGCAAGATGATCAGGCGCATGTTCTGGCCGTAGGTCATGCCCATGGCCTGCCCTGCAAACACCTGCCCCCGTGGAATCGACTGGATGCCCGCGCGCATGATTTCCGAGAAATAGGCGGCCTCAAACGCGATGAAGGTGATGATGGCCGACATTTCGGCGCCAATCGGTTTGCCAATGACCAGCGGCACCAGCAAGAAGAACCACAAGATCACCATCACCAACGGAATGGAGCGCATGCCATTGACATAGATGGTGGCGGGCACGACCAGCCACTGCTTGCCCGACAAGCGCATCAGCGCCAGCAAAGTGCCAAAGAAAATACCGCCCAGCGTCGCGATGACGGTCAGCATCAGGCTGAAACCCAGGCCCTTGATCACGAAGTTGCTGATCAGGTCCCAGTTGTAGAAAGACCAATCCAAAGAGAAGTTCATGGCTTAGTGACCTCCCGCTGCAGTGGTTGCCACCAAGCCCGGCACACGGGTGCGCTTTTCAATGAAGGCCATGATGCGATTGATGGTGAAGGCCGACACGATGTACAGGCCGGTCACGGCCAGATAGACCTCAATGCCGCGACCTGTTTCTTCCTGCGCCTGCATGGCGAACATGGTCAGCTCGGTCACCGACACGGCAAACGCCACCGACGAGTTCTTGAAGATGTTCATCGTCTCGCTAGTCAGCGGCGGAATGATGATGCGAAACGCATTGGGCAGCAGCACATAGCGGTAGGTCTGCCAGGTAGTAAAGCCCATGGCCATGCCCGCATAGCGCTGACCACGGGGCAAGGCCTGAATGCCCGAGCGCACTTGCTCGGCAATCCGCGCCGAAGTGAAGAAACCCAAGGCCAACACCACCAGCACAAAGCCCGAGACGGACTTCATCGCCGGGAAGATGGATGGCACCACGTGGTACCAGATAAAAATTTGCACCAGCAACGGGATATTGCGGAAAAACTCCACCCACGCATTGCCCAAACGCACCGTCCAGGGACGGTTTTCCAAGGTACGCAAGGTACCGATCACTACACCAACAGCCAGCGCCAGCAGCAGCGCCAAGATGGACACAGAGACCGTCCAGCCCCAGGCCGACAGCATCCAGTCCAGATAGGTGATGTCGCCGTCCTTGCCAAAACAGCCTTCGCGCACCGTGCGATCCAGCGTGTCTTCGCAGAACATTTGCCAATCCCAATTCATAGGATTTCCTTCCAATTAACCACCTTACGCCTGTCTCGGACAGGCCCTCCAACGGAAAACGCCCCGGCCCGCAAGATGCAGGTGGGGCGCGCATCCCGTCGGCTAAGAATTACTTGTTGTAATCTTCCTTAGGCTTGTTGTTGGGGTGGTTCCAAGCATCCTTGGTCGCATCCGACAAAGGCAAGCCTACCGCCACGTTGGCTGGAGGAATCGGCTGGATGAACCACTTGTCCCACAGCTTGGCCAGCGTGCCGTCCTTGACCTGGCGGGCGATGGAATCGTTCACGGCCTTCAGGAAGGCAGGATCGTTCTTGCGCACCATGCAAGCGATTGGCTCGGTGGACAGCGGCTCGCCCACAATCTTGAAATCCTTGGCATTCTTGGACTTCGAGATGTTGCCCGCCAGAATCGAACCGTCCATCACGAACGCATCGGCGCGGCCGGTTTCCAGCAGCAAGAAGCTGTCGGCGTGGTCCTTGCCCATGATGTTCTTGAACTCGATGCCTTCAGCGCGCTTGTTCTGGCGCAGCAACTGCACCGAAGTGGTGCCCGTGGTGGTGGCCACGGTCTTGCCATTCAAGTCCTTGACATCGTTGATGCCAGAGTTGGCCTTCACGGCGATGCGCACTTGCTCCACGTAAGTGGTGTTGGCGAAATCCACATCCTTTTGACGGTTCAGGTCGTTGGTGGTGGAGCCGCACTCCAGATCCACGGTGCCGTTCACGACCAGCGGAATACGGTTTTGCGACGTCACGGGCTGGTACTTGGCTTGCACCTTGGTGCCCAGCTGCTTGCCAATATCGGCCGTGATGTTTTCAGCCATTTCAGTGTGGAAACCCACGTATTTGCCGTCACCCAAGGTGTAGCCCAGTGCACCCGAAGATTCACGCACGCCCAGCGTCAGGCTGCCAGATGCCTTGACCTTCGCCAAAGTGTCATTGGCTTGCGCCATCGCGCTTCCAGTTGCCAACGCCAATACGGCGACTGCCAGCAAATGTTTCTTCATACAGAGCTCCTCAAAGTCAATCTTGGTGAACAAGCAGCCCATCGCTTAACGCATAGGGTCATGCATGATGTACATAATCTGCCACACTTTGTCCGGTATGTGACAGAAATTACCGCCCCTCTCACATCGCCAAGCGGAATGTCTTCCATCGTAAAAGGTTGAAACCGCTTCCAAGAAAAAGTTTGATGCGTACAAACCCCTAAAAAGCTCCATTTTTTGCACTTATTTGGTGAAAAAGGCAAAAAAAAGCGATGTCCCGGTCTCCCGGGAAATCGCTTCGCAAGAGGGTGCTACCACCCTCTTTGCAATCTCTGTGCCAGCTAGTTGGCCTTGCGCTGCTCTTGCTCGGCAGCCAGTTGCTGCAAAAAACTCCACAAGGCCTGCACCACGGTTTTTTGTGCGTCTTTGCCCGTGGGTTTTTCACGGTAGGCCAACACATCCATGGGCAGCTGAAATTTGCTCGACCCTGCCGGCACGGCGCTGACCAGGCGCCCACTGGCCAATTCGTTGCGCACTGCGCTATACGGCAGGAATGCCACGCCATGCCCCTCGATCGCCATGGCTTTCAGGCCTTCGGCCATATCGGTTTCGTAGACACGCTCCAGGTGCACCGGCATGTCTGCTTCTTTGAGGAGCAACTCCGTCAAGCGCCCCAAATAGGCTCCAGGCCCATAAGCCAGGAACGGCAAGGGCTCTGCCGCCGTGCCCGGCAGCATGAACATAGGCTGGCCCTTGGCATCCGGCTTGGCGTAGGGAGCCAGCAGCTCTTCACCCAAACGCACCATTTCATAGCGCGAAGAGTCAAGCTGGAAAGGCTGAGAGCTGTGGTGGTAGGCGATCAGCAAGTCACAGCCGCCTTCCACCAGCCGCATCACGGCATCGTGCACATTCAGCGCAATCAGGCGGCTTTTGAAAGAGCCAAATTGCTCTTGCACCTGCGACACCCACGAGGGGAAGAAGGTAAACGCCAGCGTATGCGGCACGGCGAAGCCCACCATGCCTTTGTCGCTGCTGGAGTGGGCGCGGAGCATGGAGCGCGTGCTTTGCAGCGACTGCAGCATCTCCAGCGCTTGGTCGTACATGGTCTTGCCCGCCGACGTCAGACGCGTAGGGTAAGAGCTGCGATCGACCAAATCGGTACCGGCCCACGCCTCCAGCGCCTGAATACGGCGCGAAAACGCGGGCTGTGTCACATGGCGCAGTTGGGCGGAGCGGCTGAAGCTGCGCGTTTCAGCCAGACTTACAAAGTCTTCAAGCCATTTTGTTTCCATAGCCGTGATTATCGCCTTGCCGGAATCTGACGCCTCAGTAGGTTCCGCATAGTCAATGTAAAAGAAAGCTCCAATAATGCTGCTTGAGCTTGCGCGCCCATCCGTGCCCGAGCTCAGCGTCCGGCTGGCGTGCACAACACAGCCTGCTCCGGAATCGCACCAGCGCCCTCTCTTGCTTCTGTTTTCGATTCCGCGACATGTCCGAACCCACATCCAGCCCGGCCCCTGAGGCCGCAGGCTCTGACGAGCCACGTTCCCTTCGCATTGAAGATTGGCTCACCGTCATCATCATGGCGCTGCTGGCCCTGATCACGTTTGGCAACGTGCTGGTGCGCTATTTCACCGATGCCTCCTTTGCCTGGACCGAAGAAATCTCCATATTTCTGATGATTTTGCTGGCCATGGTGGCTGGCAGCGCAGCCGTCGCGCGCGATCAGCACATCCGCATTGAATTCCTCACCAGTCGCGGCACTGCAGCACGAAAAAGGGCGCTGGCGCGCTTGGGTTCTGCGTCCGTAGCTCTACTTTTTGGATTGCTGGTGGTGCTGAGCGCCCGCGTCGTGTGGGACGACTGGCGCTATGAAGAAACCTCGCCCGGCATTGGTGTGCCGCAGTGGTGGTACTCCATCTGGTTGCCCATTTGCTCGCTGGCCATCACCGCCCGCGCCATTGGCCTGTTCATCCGCCAAGGCAAGCCCGGCGCGTTGGAGAGCGAAATCATCGAGTCCGCCGAAGCCACCAGCAAGGAGCAGCCATGATCGCCACGCTCCTGTTTGTCGCCTTTTTGGTATTGATGTTCTTGGGCGTGCCGATTGGCGCGGCCCTGGGTTTAGCGGGCGCCGCCTGCATTGCGCTGGCCAGTCTGGATACGCAATGGTTCGGCCTGCTGGCTGTGCCGCAAAACTTCTATGCGGGTCTGGGCAAGTACCCGCTCTTGGCCATTCCCATGTTTGTGCTGGTGGGCTCCATCTTTGACCGCTCCGGCGTCGCCGCCCGCTTGGTGAATTTTGCGATTGCCATCGTCGGCCGTGGTGCCGGCATGCTGCCGCTGGTGGCGATTGTGGTGGCCATGTTCTTGGGCGGCATCTCGGGTTCCGGCCCCGCCAATGCGGCGGCTGTGGGCGGCGTGATGATTGCCGCCATGTACCGCGCAGGCTATCCCGGCAGCTTCTCGGCCAGCGTGGTGGGCGCGGCTGCCGCCACCGACATCCTGATTCCGCCTTCGGTGGCCTTCATCATTTACTCGGTGCTGGTGCCCGGCGCCTCGGTACCGGCGCTGTTTGCCGCGGGCATGGTGCCCGGCATTCTGGCGGGCATTGCCTTGATCGTGCCTGCTGTGTGGATGGCGCGCAAACACAAGATGGGCCACCTGGAAGCCGCACTGCCCCGGCCAGAGCTGTGGAAAAGCTTCAAAGAAGCTATTTGGGGCTTGGCCGCGCCCATATTGATTTTGGGCGGTATGCGCGCCGGCTGGTTCACCCCCACCGAGGCCGCAGTGGTGGCCGTGTTCTACGGCCTGTTTGTCGGCATGTGCATCCACCGCACGATTGGCCTGCGCGACCTGTTCACCATCTTGCGCGAAGCCGGTGAGCTGTCGGCCGTGATCATGCTGGTGGTGTCGCTGGCCGGTATTTTTGCCTTCTCACTGTCCACGCTGGGTGTGATTGATCCGGTGGCTGCTGCCATCGTCAACTCCGGCCTGGGTGAATACGGCGTGCTGATGCTGCTGATCTTGCTGCTGATCACCGTCGGCATGTTCCTCGACGGCATCTCCATCTTCCTGATCTTTGTGCCGCTGCTGCTGCCGATCATGAACCACTACCAATGGGACCCCGTGTGGTTTGGCGTCATCCTGACCTTGAAGGTGGCACTGGGCCAATTCACACCACCACTGGCCGTGAACCTGATGGTCTCTTGCCGGATTGCCAACGTGCGCATGGAAAGCACCATCCGCTGGGTGATCCCGATGCTGATCGCCATGTTCGGCGTCATGCTGCTGGTCATTGCCTTCCCGCAGCTGGCGCTGTGGCTGCCCGCCAAGCTGGGCTACTGATTTTTCTGAGTTACTGATTTTTCTGAGTGCTTAAAAACTTAAACCCCAAGAGGAGACAAACCATGAAATTGCGCACTTTCCTGACCGTCACGGCAGCCGCCGCCACTTTGCTCACCATGGGCCTGCCTGCCGCCCATGCGCAAGCCAAGTACAAAGATGAATACCGCCTATCCATCGTGCTGGGCACGGCCTTCCCTTGGGGCAAGGGCGCTGAGCTGTGGGCCAACAAAGTGCGCGAACGCACCCAGGGCCGTATCAACATCAAGCTGTACCCCGGCACCTCCCTGGTCCAGGGCGACCAAACGCGCGAGTTCAGCGCCATCCGCCAAGGCGTGATCGACATGGCCGTGGGCTCCACCATCAACTGGTCGCCCCAGGTCAAGGCGCTGAACCTGTTCTCGCTGCCTTTCCTGTTCCCCGACTACGCGGCGGTGGATGCCGTGGTGCAAGGCCAAGTGGGCCAGGAAATCTTCAAGACCATCGACAAGGCCGGGGTGCTGCCACTGGCTTGGGGGGAAAACGGCTACCGTGAAATCTCCAACTCCAAGCACGCAATTGCCAAGCCCGAAGACCTGAAAGGCATGAAGATCCGCGTGGTTGGCTCGCCCCTGTTCCTAGACACCTTCACGGCCTTGGGTGCCAACCCCACGCAAATGAGCTGGGCCGATGCCCAACCCGCCATGGCCAGCGGCGCCGTGGACGGCCAGGAAAACCCCGTGTCCGTGTACATGGCGGCCAAGCTCAACACCGTGGGCCAAAAGCACCTGACGCTGTGGGGCTACATGAACGATCCGCTGATCTACGTGGTGAACAAGGACGTGTGGGCCAGCTGGACCAAGGAAGACCAAGCCATCGTCAAGCAAGCCGCACTGGATGCCGCCAAAGAGCAAATCGTCATTTCCCGCAAGGGCATGAGCGAAGCCGACAAGCCTTTGGTCAAAGAACTGACTGCCTTGGGCGTGACCGTGACCGACCTGAACGCCGCGCAACGCAAGGTGTTTGCCGACGCCACCAAGAGCGTCTACACCAAGTGGAAGCCCCAGATCGGCACCAACCTGGTGGACATGGCTGAAAAAGCCATCGCGGAGCGCAAGAAGTAATCAGCATGCCGATTTGCCCCTTCACCAAGGGGCCATCTGCACCAAGGAGCCTTCAGGCTCCTTTTTTTCAGCCCATGGATTCGAGCGCGCTGCGCTGCACCCTTCACGCTGCAGCCCCGCGGCCCGCACGACAAGCCAACCCGCGCTGCAACACGTTGCGGATTGGGCACAGTCATTCAAAAAAAATAGTAGCTACCCGCGCAGCACCCATAAGCGATAGGAGCAGTTTTGATTAAAAACCCATAAAACCCCAGCATCAGATTCCATCGCTGCACCAACAAGGGTATTCACTGATATCCGCTACAGTCACGCGTCTTGCTGGAATGACTCTGGTACTTGTAGCGGCAGCTCTCCTGGCTTTGGTATGGCAACGCGCCCCCTCGGTGCGCGCTGCGTGTTGTGTCCGCTGGAGAGTTTTCATGTCTGCCGCTTCCTCTGCTTTCGCGCCCATCCATTCCCCCCGGGATCCCGTCTTGGACCAGCATTTCGCCGCCTCGGTGCTGGTGACTGTGTACCTGATGGTGGGCTGTGCCCTGGCCATGCTCAGCATCATGGGGCTGTGGATGGCTGCCACGCGCCCGCTGCCCACCACCCTGTCCATGCTGGCGTATGCCTGTGCGGCAGCCATGCTGCTGTGGTGGGGCTGGGGTGCCTGGCTCCTACACCAGCACCAGCGCAAACGCCAGGCCAGCCACCGCCACGCGGGTACATCTGCGCTGCAGCCGGTGGCCCCCTGCCCTCAGCACACTACGGCGTCCGCCAGACTGCCACGGCAACAGCGGCCAGTGTCGCTGTTTGGCATGCACCAATAAACACCCGCACAAAAAAAGAGCTGCCCGCGCTGGATACATCAGCGTTGGCAGCTCTTTTTGATGGGCATGGCGAAGGCGTGTTCACCCCACATGGGGTTCACACAGCACGCCCAGAACAAACGTTCACACCTGGGATTGCATGCGGGGTATGCACACACCCTATGCCTGAATCAACGGCGCATCGCCCATCAACAACTGTTGCTGGCGCGCCGCTTCATGGCCCTCGCCCAGCAGCAGCACCTGGCGCAGCCCATGGATGATGGTTTGGGCAAAACCCAAGTCGTTCATCAAGGAGCTGACCGTCAAGCCATCGAGCAAGCCTCCGCGGATCGAAGCAAACAGGTGCTTGCGAAACTGTGCATCAAAAGCGGCCACCGAGGCATCCAGCGCCTGCAGCTCCTGCACCCATTGCGATTCAGGCAGCTCCGACACGCTCAGCACCCGGATGTCTTTCAAGGTTTGCAGCATGTACAGGCGCAGCTCCAGATAGCTGCTGCGCGCGGCGCAGTCATCGGGCTCTTGCAGGTATTTGTACATATTGCGCTGCAAGCGGTGCGCATCCTTCACGGCCTCTACCAACTGAAACGCCGCCACCTGGCTGTGCTGCCAGAATTCTTGCTGGGCGCTGTCCATCGGCTGCACCATGCTGCCCATGAACTCCAGCAAATCGGCATACACGCCCTTGATGTGGGTTTTGTAGAGCACATCGGCATTGATCGCCTGCTGCTGCAAACGGCTGCGCAGGTCGGGGTCTTCACGCTCCAGCGCAGTGCGCAGCAGGGGCGGGGCATACAGGGCATACGCCACAACTTCCAGCCCCAGGCGCCCCATATGCTGCAGCTCTTTGGAGACGGCACTGCACGCGCTTTCCACCGTTTGCAGCGACGCAGGCCGCAAATAGCGCGCACGTGTGGTCTGCACCACCTGCGTGGCGTCCGCCGCAATCAGCACCGAGGGTTCTTGCGCATCGGGCAGCCAGCGCTCCAGCGCCTTGGCCAGTTGCTGCTGCAGCGGCCAAAAAACGCCCACGCCCATCACGTTGAACAAGGTGTGGAACATGGCCAGCTGGATCAGCTTGTTGCCTCCCATGCCCATCAGCCCTGCCCCCTGCATGACCACCCATGCCATGGGTGACAGCAAGAAAAACGCCAGCACCGCCGTGGTGCAGTTGAACACCACGTGTGCCACCGCCAAACGCTGGCCGCTGCGGGCACTGCCAATCATGCCCATCACACCGGTCGACACGGCAGAGCCGACGTTTGAGCCAATCGCAATCGACAGCGCCTGCGACAGCTCCAGTTGCTGGCTGGCCAACGCGGCCAGCGTCAGCATCAACGTGGCATGGCTCGATTGCAGCACCACGGTAATCAAGGTGCCTACCCCCACAAAGAGCAAAGCCCCTTGCATGCCCTGCGCGCTGTAGCGATCCAGGCGCAAATCACCAAAGCTGGAAAAACCTTCCTTGATTTGGTCAATGCCAAAAAAAATCAGTGAAATGCCCAGCAAAAAGCGGCCAATGGCTTTGCCTTTGTCGCCCGAAAAGCCCAGCAGCACACCAAACACCAGCAACGGCATGGCCAGCTTGGCCATGCTGATGTTCTGCCCCGCCAAGGCCAGCAGCCAAATGCCGCTGGTGGCCCCCAAATTGGCACCAAACAGCACGGCAATGCTGCCTGCCAAGGAGATCAAGCCCGTGCTCAAGAACGCAATGGTCAGCAGCGACACCAGGGTGCTGGACTGCAGCACAAAGGTTGCCGCCGTCCCAAACAGCAGCCCCTTGAAAGGGGTGGCCGTGCTTTTGGAAAGCCACTGCTCCAGCTTGCCACCGGCCAGACTTTTGAGGCCTTGCTCCAGGCTCTGCATGCCAAACAGAAACAAGGCCAAGCCCGCGCACAGCACCAGCCAGCCAGCGCTGTACCAGAACGACCATGCCAAAGCCGCAAAGGCCAGCACGATGAGGGAATGTTTGGAATAGACGGGGCTGAGCACGTCGCACCTTTGCAATTTTGGGGTGGGGTGATAGAGCGACGCCGCAGCACCACGCTGCGCGTACAGAACGAACCGCTGGGGCCTTTTGAGTGGGCCCCCTGCAGCCTCACGGCCTGTCGCTGGCGCTCACTCGGGCCATGTGACTGCGCGCGGTCGCTAGCGTGCACAGCGTCACAAAACCGTGCAGTGTAGGACAGCCCAGTTGTTCCAACCGGGGTAACCAAGGGCGATCCTCTGAAATGTAACCGCCGATTGCCCCTGCGCCAATCCACGTCCGCGGCGGCAGCGCCCAACGCTATCCACCACTTTCCGCCTCCCCACACGCACGGCCTCGCCGTAGGTGCGGAGTGCGCCGACCAATACCCATCCCGCGGTGCCAAGTGCGTGACAGAACACCGCAAAAAACCATCCAACCAGGCTTTAGCGCAAGTATGGCAATCGCTTACAGCTATCAAAAAGATGAATACACGGCCTATTCCACCACATCGGCACTTTGCTGCAAGGCCCACATCTGGGCATAACGCCCGCCTTGGGCCAGCAAGTCCGCGTGGGTGCCGCGTTCGATGATGCGCCCTGCCTCCATCACCAAAATCTCATGCGCATCCACCACCGTCGACAGGCGGTGCGCAATCACCAGCGTGGTTTTGCCTTGGGCAGCGCTGGCCAGCTCGTGCTGGATGGCACGCTCCGTCTGGCTGTCCAACGCAGAAGTGGCTTCATCAAAAATCAGCACGGGCGGGTCTTTGAGCAAGGTGCGCGCAATCGCCACGCGCTGTTTTTCGCCACCCGAGAGCTTCAAGCCGCGCTCGCCCACCTTGGTGGCATAACCCTGGGGCGTGGCCGCAATAAAGCCATGAATGCGCGCAGCCCGGGCCACGGCTTCAATCTGCGCCTGGGTGGCGCCGGGGCGGCCATAGGCAATGTTGTAGGCCACGGTGTCGTTGAACAGCACCGTGTCTTGCGGCACGATGCCAATCGCTTTGCGCACACTGGCCTGCGTGACCGTGCGGATGTCCTGCCCGGCAATGGAAATCTTGCCGCTTTGCACGTCATAAAACCGGTACAGCAATCGCGCCAGCGTGCTTTTGCCGGCACCCGAAGCGCCCACCACGGCCACGGTTTTGCCTGCGGGAATCTCAAAACTCACGCCCTGCAAAATGGGGCGTTCGGGGTCGTAGGCAAACTGCACATTCTCAAAACGCACCGTGGGCTGGCCCTGCAGCTGCAAGGGCTGGGCGCCAGGGGGGTCGGCCACCTCGCGCTCTTTGTCCATGAGGGCGAACATGCGCGAGAGGTCGGCCATGCTCTGCTTGATTTCGCGGTAGAGCGTGCCCAGAAAGTTCAGCGGAACGTACAGCTGAATCATGAAGGCGTTGACCATGACAAAGTCCCCCAGCGACAGCTCACCCGCGACCACGCCTTGCGTGGCACGCCACAGCATGGCTACCAGGGCCGTGGCAATAATGAGTTGCTGGCCGCCATTGAGCAGGCTTAAGCTACGCTGGCTTTTGAGGCGCACGCGGCGCAACTCCTGCAGGTTCTCGTCGTAGCGGCGCGCTTCAAAGTCTTCGTTGTTGAAGTATTTGACGGTTTCGTAGTTCAGCAGTGCATCCACCGCCTTGGTGTGGGCGGCCGAATCCTGCACATTGGCCGCACGGCGAAACTGGGTGCGCCACTCGGTGACTTTCACGGTGAACGTGATGTAGCACACCAGCGCCACCGCCGCGATGGCGGCAAAACCGGCATCAAAGGTGAACGCCAAAATACCCAGCACCAGCAGCATTTCAATCAGCGTGGGCAAGATGCTGTAGAGCGTATACGAGACCAGCGATTCGGTGCTGCGCACGCCGCGTTCAATGTCACGCGTCATGCCCCCGGTTTGCCGCTCCAGGTGAAAACGCAGGCTCAACGCATGCAAATGGCGAAACGTCTCCAGCGCAATTGAACGCGACGCCCCTTGCGTGGCCTTGGCAAACACCAGGTCGCGCAGTTCCGTCAACAGCGAAGTGGAAAAGCGCAGCGCGCCATACGCCAGCAGCAAGCCCACGGGCACCACCAGCAGGGCGGCGCTATCGCCGGGTTGCACATTCAAGGCATCGACCAGTTGCTTGAGCAGCAGCGGCACGCCCACATTGGCCAGCTTGGCCCCCACCATGAACAGCAGTGCCGCCAGCACGCGCCATTTGTATTGCCACAGATAGGGCAGCAACCGGCGCAGGGCCGACCATTCGGCCGCATTAGCCACATTGGAAGCTGAGGGTTCTGAAGAAGCTGGTTCGCCACCACGTCGCATAAGAGACAATTCCGCGTTGTTCGTTTTTGTTGCCAGATTGTCACCCATGCCCCGTCCTTCTGATTTGCCCAGCGTTGCATTGCCTACCGATAAGCAGTTGATCCTCAAGGTCGTGCCCATGCCCGGAGATTGCAACGCCAATGGCGATATTTTTGGTGGCTGGGTGATGTCGCAGGTTGACTTGGCGGGCTGCACCTTGGCCATGCGTTTAGCAGGTGGCCGCATGGCGACCGTCGCGGTCAAAGAGTTTGTCTTCAAGCACCCGATCCGCGTGGGTGATGTTGTGTCGCTGTACGGCTGCGTAACCCGCGTGGGGCGCACCTCGGTCACCGTCGATATCGAGGTGTTTGCCGAGCGCATGAGCCGCCAGGGTGAATACGTCAAGGTGACCGAAGCCGTGCTGACCTATGTGGCGATTGACGCCGAAGGTAACCCCCGCCCCATGAACACCCCCGCGCCTGCGGAAGAAGGCCCTACCTCCATCTTGCCCCAGCAAGAAGACTGAAGACTTCAGGCTGAAAGCGCGCTGCACCCCGGTTTCAGCCTTTCAAAAAAGCCAAAGCCCAGACGCAGTGGCGCTGGGCTTTTTTTTGATGCGCATGCAACGGCGCTTGCGCGCCGCCGCCCTCACGCAGCCGCGATGGCTACGGCAGCGCTGCTGGCTGGGGCAGTTTTGCTGCTGCGCGGGCCCACACCCACTTCAATTTCCCCAGAGAGCTGGCCGCCCTCTTCAATCACAATCTTGCCGTAGCGAATCTTGCCGCTGACCTTGCCGGTGCTGTGAATCACCAGCTTCTGGCGCACGGTGAGCGATCCGGCAAACTCACCGTGAATCTCGGCAATGTCAATCTCGGCCGAGCCGTGGAATGCCCCCTGCTGCGCAATCTGGATCACGCGCGAGTCCATCGTGGCCTCGACCGTGCCCTCCACCACCAAGGTGTCGCAATCGGTGATCTCCACGCCTTTGAGCTTGATGTTGGGGCCCACCGTCAGCTTGCTGCCGCCCTGTTCGGTCGTTGTAGCGGGGGCCGTGCTGGCTGTGCTGGCACTGTTTTCTACGGTGCGCGCGCTGGCAGCGGGTTCACTGCTGGCGGCCGTGGCGCTGCTGGATAGGCCTCCCAACGAACTGCCGGGACGGGTCGAAAATGTTTGCGGCTCACGCTTGGTAAAAAAGGGGCTGTTCACGGCCATGCATCCTCCAGATAGAAAGCCTTGAGCTTAGAAAGCCAGGGCCCATCGCCCCACCCTCGTTTCGCAACAAGCGTAAGCAAAGACTTCGATTGTGGCGTCTGCTTACGCCTGTTGCCTGCACATACAACCAGCGCCGCATGCAGCGCCCTGCCAACCGCACTAGCTACAAAAAACGTATCAAGACGTGATGTAGGCCGCCATGCCCGCTGCCAGCACTTCCCCTTGTTCGCTCAAAAATTCCATGCGCGTGGTGGCCACGCGCGAGCCCAGCCGCAGCACTTCGGCGCGCACGCTGAAGCGCTCACCAATGCCGGGGCGCATATAGTCCACGCGCAAATCAATCGTCCCCAGTTTGGCAAAGCGCTCGGCACGTTTCATCGGGGGCTCGTCCATGTGTTTGGCACTGATGGCACTCATCACCGCAATGCCCGCCATCGCATCCAGCGCCGCACTGATCACGCCGCCATGAATGCGCTGATAGGTCGCGTGCCCCACCAACTCAGGCTTCATCTCCAGCGTGGCCGTGGCCACCGTGGCGTTGGCGCTTTCCAGCTTGAGCCCCAGCACCTTGTTGAAAGGAATGAATTCTTCGGTCACATGCTTGAGCACCGCCATGAATTCGGGCTCAAACTGAAAGTCCGCTGCAGGCACCGATCGTTGGTGGGACATAGGCAATCAACAAAAAAGTGAGCTACCAGCGCTTTTATTTGCTTGATTTCCAGCACAAAAGCATCGGAAATCCAAGTAAATCAAGCACTAGCAGCTCTAGTTTTTAAGAAAAATATTTTCTCTTTGAACAAAAACGCGCTCCCGCTGCGCGCCAACGGCCTGCTACTGCAGGCCTACCGACTTCAGCACTTGCTGAAATCAGGCTTTCTCTTTGAACGAAACTGCTCGCGCGCTTCGCGCTAACGGTCTGCACACGCAGACCTACCAACTTCAGCAGTTGCTGAAGTTGGGCTTGCGCTTTTCCATGAACGCAGTGAAGGCTTCGCGGGCGGCGGGCTGGGTCAGCATGCTGCCAAAACTTTGGCCTTCTTCGGCCATCTTGGCCTTGATTTCCTCGCGCTGGCCGCCCTTCATCAAACGCTTGGTTTCCACCAAGGCCGACAAGGGTTTGGCGGCCAGCTTGGCGGCTTGCGCCTGGGCCACACCGTTCACTTCGGTGGGCGGCACCACGCGGTTGACCAAGCCCACTTCCAAGGCGGCTTCCGCCATGAAAGGCTCTCCCAGCAGCAGCGCTTCTGCTGCGCGCTGGTAGCCCATCAGGCGGGGCAGCAGCAGGCTGGATGCCGCCTCAGGGCACAGCCCCAGGTTCACAAATGGCATGGAAAACGCTGCGTTGTCGCCCGCATACACCAGGTCGCAGTGCAGCAGCATGGTAGTGCCGATCCCCACGGCGGGGCCGGCCACGGCGGCAATCAGCGGCTTGGGAAAATCCGCCAAGGCATGCAAAAACTGGAACACCGGACTTTGCTGGGGCAGGCCATCATTGCCGCCTTGGCGCGCCAGGAAGTCGCCAATGTCGTTGCCGGCGCTGAACACGGTGGCATCGCCTTGCAGCACCACCACGCGCACGTCAGCATCATCGACGGCGCTGGTCAGTGCGGCAGCCATCGCGGCATACATGGCTTGGGTGATGGAATTTTTTTTCTCCACACGGTTGAGCGTGATGGTGCGCACACCGGCTTCGGTATGCACCAGGATGTCTTGCTGGGTGGTGTCTGTCATGGGTTTTCCTGAAAAAAAAAAGCGCATGCGCGCGCTCAGCCAGCGGCGGTGCAAGGCACCGCTACCGGCTTTGGCACACGGCCTTACTCTTTGTAATAAACAATTTGGTGGCTGGTGGCCAGCAAGCTGCCTTCGGCATCCCACAGCTGAGCGGTCTGGTCGAAGTAGCCATTGCGAAAAGCCTGGGCACTGGCCTGCGCCAGCAGGTGGCGATCACCTTGGCGCGCCAATTGCGCGGCGTCAGCGTGGAAATATACGGTCATCCCGACCGTCCCCGCCGGAACCCGGCGTGCACGGCGCAGCCACACGCGGGGGAAAAACACATCACACAGTGCTGCCAGAGCCGCAAAGTCCAGCGCGCGCGCAGGTTCATCGCGCACCCACAGCTGGGACAAGGTTTCGTGCTCACTGTCATCCCATGTTTTGGGAATGGCACCTTGCACCACCCGCATGTCATAGCGCTGCAGCCACTCCATCGCACCGCGCGTGTCAAACCGCTCACAGCGTTCGGGGGCCGGCATGGCCGGATGGGGCACATCATCTTGGCTGAAGGTCGCGCGGCGCACGGCCGTAATCACGGTGGCGGTGGTGGACACCAGAAACTCACCTTGCACATTGGTCTGGCCCATGACCACTGTCCAGTGCTGGGTCGAGCGGTTGGTGCGCACCGGTACGGCTTCAATGCGCAGATCACCAGCTTCTACCGGGCCTGCGAAGTTGACGGTGAGGGAGATGGGCTCACCCAGCAAAGCGGGATGCTGCAGCACGGCTTGCAGCATCTGCGCGGCGGTGATGCCCCCGTAGGGGCCCACCATGTTCCAGTACGCGGCAGGCGCCTGGGCTTGCACGCTGCCGTCTGGCAGCGGCGTCATGCACAACGCGACATCCAGGGGGTGAAGGCCAGTCACTGCATCCTTGTGAGAATCTTGAGGGGCGCTCATATCATGGGTTCTCCGAGAAAAGCTCACCTTGCCCGGGCTGGTTGTCCACAGCCCCGGTGCTCCGTGCCATCTTAGAGAATGTAGAGCTTGTGCCTGCAGATGGCTGACCCTTAGGCGTCAGCTGGCTTTCCCCGCAACGCCAGCGCTCTAGCACCGCCAAAGCACGTGGCCACAGGCAAGACGCCATCTCAGCACGGAAAAACCCAAAATGGCCGATACGGCGGCCCGGCACCTCCAGCATGCGCAGGCGCTCCATGCTTTGGGGGCAGTTGCGGTACCAGCTGACCAGCGATGCGGTCGAGCGCCAGGACATCATTTCATCGTCTTCTACCGAAAACGCATGCAAGGGGTAGCGTGCAGCGGCGTACGCTGTGCGCAGCACTTCTCCTTCTACGCCGATGCCGTAGTTGGGGTGCATGCACCACGCCCGCCACTGCCACACCACGCCCGCAGGCAAGTCCCCCACCAGCCCCCATTTCTTACCGGGAAAGCAGCCGCACAACGTCGTCACCACGGGGGCAATCACATGCCACCACAGCAGCACTTTGCGGCGTGTGGGCGGCGCATTGTCGCGCCAGTAACCGCTGCCACTGGCAATCGCCAGCATGCCGTCAATCGGCATATGGCTGCCATGAATGCCCGGTAATTGCGCACCCACGCTATGCCCTATCCAGTACAGCGGCACCCCGGGCATGTGCTGGCGCCGGTGCTTTGCGACGGCTGCACAGTCGGCGGCCCAGTCGAGCAAATTTGCTTGCGCTTGTTTCAACGGCCGCTGCAAAGACTCTGCATGGCCACGGTAATCAAAAGTGGTGACGGCATAGCCGTGGGCCGCCAACCATTGTGCCAGCGGTGTGTAAAACCGCTGCGGCACACCCACCGCCGCAGCGATGATGACCTGCCCGAGCACTTGCTGATCAACAGGCTGGCAGTGGCGCAAGGCCAATGGCCCCGCAGCCCCTGCCACCTGCAACGCAGACGCTTGCCAGCGCACCTCGACACCCTGGCTGGCTGTGCGTGCGTCTGCCATGGTTTACACGCGCTCGAAGATACCGGCAGCGCCCTGCCCCGTACCCACACACATGGTCACCATGCCGTACTTCAGCTTGTGGCGGCGCAGCGCATGCACCACCGTGGCGGCACGGATCGCACCGGTTGCACCCAAGGGGTGACCCAACGCAATCGCGCCGCCCATGGGGTTGACCTTGGCGGGATTCAATCCCAGCGTGTTCATCACCGCCAACGACTGGGCCGCGAACGCTTCGTTCAACTCGTACCAGTCGATGTCTTGCGAATTAATGCCTGCGTAGCGCAGCGCAGCAGGAATCGCCTCAATCGGGCCAATGCCCATGATTTCCGGCGGTACGCCACGGGCTGCAAAGCTCACAAAGCGCGCCAGCGGGGTCAGGCCAAACTGCTTGACGGCTTTCTCGCTGGCCAAAATCAAAGCACCGGCGCCGTCACTGGTCTGCGACGAGTTGCCCGCCGTGACCGAACCGCGCGCCGCAAACACCGGCTTGAGCTTGCCCAGCGCTTCCAGCGTGGTGTCCGGGCGGGGGCCTTCATCCAGGTTCACGGTTCGGGTCTTGGTGATGACCTCACCGTTGGCCAGATTCGGGAAACGCTCGACGATCTCGAAGGGCGTGATTTCATCGGTGAACTCCCCCGCCTGCTGCGCCTTCACAGCGCGCAGGTGCGACTCCAGCGCAAACGCGTCTTGCTGCTCGCGGCTCACCTTCCACTGCTGCGCCACCTTCTCGGCGGTCAAGCCCATGCCGTAGGCAATGCCCACATCTTCGTCCCGCGCAAACACCGCAGGGTTGAACGAGGGCTTGTTGCCGCCCATGGGCACCATGCTCATGGACTCGGCCCCGCCCGCGATCAGCACATCGGCTTCACCGATGCGAATGCGGTCGGCCGCCATCTGGATGGCCGAGATGCCAGAGGCGCAAAAGCGGTTCACGGTGATACCGCCCACAGGGTGGTTGAACGCCAACCCCATGGCGATGCGAGCCATGTTCATGCCCTGCTCGCCTTCGGGGAAGGAGCAACCAATGATGGAGTCTTCAATCGCCTTGGGGTCCAGCGTGGGCACTTGCAGCATGGCCGACTTGATCGCGGCCACCAGCAAATCGTCAGGTCGGGTATTTTTGAAATAACCGCGGCCCGAACGACCGATGGGCGTGCGTGTGGCGGCAACGATGTACGCGTCTTGTACTTGTTTCATTTTTTGATCTTTCAGGAATTTATTTGAAAGACACTGCGTTCGCGGCTGAGGAAGCGTCGCGAGCGGCCTTCAGGCAAGGCGGACGGAGCGCAACCACCGCAACGTACTTGCGGTACGTGAGGATGGTGAGCACCGCCCAATGCGGCATGAAGGACGCGCAGTAGCTTCATCAGTTGCGAACGGGCTTGCCGGTGTTGAGCATGCCGAGAATGCGCTCGTGCGTCTTGGGCTGGCCAATCAAATGGCAGAACGCCTTGCGCTCCAGCGCCAGCAGGTATTCCTCGGTCACCATTGAGTTGGCTTCCACCTCGCCGCCGCACACAATCTCGGCAATCAGCGTGGCGATCTTGAAGTCGTACGCGCTGATAAAACCGCCGTCACGCATGTTCACCAACTGGGCCTTGATGGTGGCAATGCCACTGCGGCCCGCCACGGGGAACAGGCGCTTGAGCGGTGGGCGCCAGCCGCCTGCGGCCATGCTCTTGGCTTCATTGATGGCAGTGAACAGCACTTCATCTTTGTGCGGCACGATGATGTCGGAATCCAGCAGGTAACCCAGCTTGCGCGACTCGATGGCGCTGGTGCCCACCTTGGCCATGGCCGCAGCCGTAAAGCCTTCGGTCAGGAAAGGCAGGATGTCTTTGCTGGTGCTGCTCTTGGCATTTTCTGCAGCGCGGCGGGCGATGTAAGTCAGACCACCGGCACCGGGGATCAGGCCCACGCCCACTTCCACCAGGCCGATGTAGCTTTCCATGTGGGCCACGCGGCGGGCCGAGTACACAGCCAGCTCGCAACCGCCGCCCAGCGCCATGCCGTGTATGGCCGCCACCACTGGCACCTGCGCATAACGAATACGCAGCATCAGGTTTTGCAACTCGCCCTCGATGCTGTCGATGGCATCGGCGCCACCAATCAAGAAGGCAGGCATGGTGGCTTCCAGGTCTGCACCCACGCTGAACGGTGCATCACCGGACCAGATCACCATGCCCTGGAAGTCCTGCTCGGCCATATCCACGGCTTCCATCAAGCCTTCCATGACTTCGGGGCTGATGGCGTGCATCTTGTTCTTGATGCTGGCGATCAGAATCTCGCCATCCAGCGTCCAGGTGCGCAGCGCCTTGGATTCGAACAGGGTAGTACCGGCGGTCTTCCAATCGGGCAAGTTATCTTCACCCAGCAGTTTTTCAGGGAAAAGCTGTCTTTCGTAGACAGGCAGTATGCGGCGCGCTACAAATTTGTTGTGCGCGGGGCTCCACGAGCCTTCGGCGGTGTGCACACCACCAGCCTGCGCCACCGGGCCTTCAAACACCCACTTCGGCAGCGGCGCCTTGCACAGCGCCTTGCCTGCGTCGATGTCTTCCTGAATCATCTGGGCGACTTGCAGCCAGCCCGCTTCTTGCCACAGCTCAAACGGGCCCTGCTTCATGCCGAAGCCCCAGCGCATGGCCTGGTCCACATCGCGCGCCGATTCGGCAATGGTTTCCAGATGGATGGCCGCGTAGTGAAAGCTGTTGCGCAGAATGGCCCACAGGAACTGGCCGGGCGCGCCCTCGGCGTTGCGCAGCAGTTTCAGGCGCTCGGCCGCAGGCTTTTTGAGCATGCGCGCATACACCTCATCGGCCTTGCCACCGGCGGGGATGTAGTCCTCGCTGTCCAGCTCAAACTGCAGAATGTCGCGGCCCACCTTCTTGTAGAAACCGGCCTTGGTCTTTTGGCCCAGATGGCCCAGCTCAATCAGCTTGGCCAGCACGGGGGGCGTGCCAAAGCTGCCGTAGAACGGATCGGTCTCCAGGCTCAAGGTGTCTTGCAGCGTCTTGATGACGTGGGCCATGGTATCCAGGCCCACCACGTCGGCGGTGCGGAAGGTGCCCGAGGAGGCCCGGCCCAGCTTCTTGCCGGTCAAATCGTCCACCACGTCATAGGTCAGGCCGAAGTTCTCGACCTCCTTCATGGTCGACAGCATGCCGGCAATACCGATGCGGTTGGCGATGAAGTTGGGCGTGTCTTTGGCGCGCACCACACCCTTGCCCAGACCGCTGGTGACAAAGGCTTCCAGCTGGTCCAGCACTTCAGGGTTGGTGGTGGGGGTGTTGATCAGCTCCACCAACGGCATGTAACGCGGTGGGTTGAAGAAGTGAATCCCGCAAAAACGCGGCTTGATGGCTTCAGGCAGCGCCTCGGACAGCTTGGTGATGCTCAGGCCCGAGGTGTTGGAGGCCACCAGCGCGTGCTTGGCAATGAAAGGCGCGACCTTGGTGTACAGATCGAGCTTCCAGTCCATGCGCTCGGCAATCGCCTCAATGATGAGGTCGCAGCCCTTGAGCAGCTTCAGGTGTTCTTCGTAGTTGGCGGGCTGAATCAGATCGGCATCTTCGGCCACCCCAATCGGTGAGGGCTTGAGCTTTTTCAAGTTGGCAATCGCCTTTTCAGCAATACCGCTCTTGGGGCCTTCCTTGGCCGGCAGGTCAAACAGAATGACCGGCACCTTGACGTTGACCAGGTGCGCGGCAATTTGCGCACCCATCACGCCTGCGCCCAGTACGGCGACTTTTTTTACATTGAATCGGGACATGAGATGTTCCATGGAATGCAGACCCGTCAGGCCTGCACGGCGCCCCACCAGGATGGCGCCGTGCAGGCTGGGTCAGCGTTGTTCTTCTTTAGACCGCCAACACCACCCTGGATACGTCGTTGCTTTGCCTAGTCGTACGCTGGTACGGCCTGCGGCTTCGCGCCCCGTCTCCAAGGCAAATCTTCGATTTGCTGGGTGGTGTTATCGACTCTTACTGCACGCGCACCCAGGTTTGGGTGCGCCCAAAGGGGCCGATAGAGCCACGTACTTCCAGCTTCTTGCCGCCTTCCACTGGGGTCAGGCGCAAGGTGTAGGTCTTGCCGTTTTCAGGGTCGAGGATCTTGCCGTCTTCCCACACGGTTTTGCCTTCGGCCTGCTTGGCGCCACGGATGATTTCCAGCCCGACCATGGGGGCGTTTTTGCGGTCATCCGTGCACTTGTCACACACCGCATGCGGATCGGCACCTTCGCGCAACAAGCGCTCCACCTTGCCGGTCAGCACACCCCCCTGGTCAGAGATGCGCACCTCCGACTTGGGCGCACCGGTTTTTTCATCCAAGCTCTTCCACAGACCCACGGGGGTCATCTGCGCCATGGCAGGCACAGAGAACGCTACAAACATCAGAGCTGCTAGCGCTTTATTCATCAAAACCTCCGTATCAAAGAATTTCACATTGAAGGAAATACGTGCGCCTGCAGCTACTTAATTCAGAGCAGCATCGGTATCCATCAACACCTTGCTGCCCGCACGGGCAGTGCGCATCAAGGTGACGGTCTCAGGGAACAACTTGGCAAAGTAAAAGCGTGCGGTCTGCAGCTTGCCCACGTAGAATGGATCGGTGTTGCCTGCGGCAATGGCACGCAGCGCCACCTGCGCCATGCGGGCAAACAGGTAGCCAAACACCAGGTGACCGGCCACGCGCAGGTAGTCCACCGATGCAGCGCCCACTTCGTCGGGGTTTTGCATGCCCTTGAAGCCGATTTCGGTGGTGAACTTGGTCATCTGGTCGCCCAGCATGGCGATGGGGTTGATAAATTCCGCCATCTTTTCATTGACGCCTTCTTCTTCCACCAGCTGCGCCACCAGCTTGCCAAATTTCTTCAACGTAGCGCCCTGGTTGCCCAACACCTTGCGGCCCAGCAAGTCCAGCGCCTGCACGCCGTTGGTGCCCTCGTAGATCATGTTGATGCGGTTGTCGCGCACATACTGCTCCATACCCCACTCTTTGATAAAGCCGTGGCCGCCAAACACCTGCTGGCAGGCGGTGGTGGAGATCCAGCCGTTGTCGGTCAGGAAGGCTTTGACGATGGGCGTTAGCAACGCGACCAACTCACCACTGTCTTTGCGTACTTTTTCATCGGGGTGGTTCAGCTCTTTGTCGATCAACAAAGCGCAGAACGTGGACAGCGCACGGCCACCTTCGGCATAGGCCTTGGCCGTCAGCAGCATGCGGCGCACATCGGGGTGCACGATGATGGGGTCAGCAGGCTTGTCTTTAGCCTTGGTGCCCGAGAGGCTGCGCATCTGCAGGCGGTCTTTGGCGTAGGCCAGCGCGTTTTGGTAGGCCACTTCGGTCAGACCCAGCGACTGGTTGCCCACGCCCAGGCGCGCTGCATTCATCATCACGAACATGGCCTGCAAGCCCTTGTTGGGCTGGCCCACCATCTCACCTACGGCGTCTTCCATCACGATCTGCGCGGTCGCGTTGGACTTGATGCCCATCTTGTGCTCCAGGCCACCGCAGTAAATGCCGTTGCGGCTGCCCAGGCTGCCATCCGCATTCACGTGGTACTTGGGCACCACAAACAGGCTGATGCCCTTGGAGCCTGCAGGTGCGTCCGGCAGGCGCGCCAGCACCAGGTGCACGATGTTGGAGGTGAAGTCGTGCTCACCGGCCGAGATGAAGATCTTGTTGCCGGTAATCTTGTAGGTGCCATCGGCCTGCGGTTCGGCCTTGGTGCGCAGCAGGCCCAGGTCGGTGCCGCAGTGGGGTTCGGTCAGGCACATGGTGCCGGTCCACTCGCCACTGGTCAGCTTGGGCAGGTACTTGGCCTTGAGCGCATCGGAGCCGTGGGCGTGCAGGGCTTCATAGGCACCGTGCGACAAGCCGGGGTACATGGTCCAGGCCTGGTTGGCGCTGTTGAGCATTTCGTACAAGGCCGAGTTGATCGCAAACGGCAGGCCTTGGCCACCGTACTCCGGGTCGCACGACAGCGCAGGCCAGCCGCCTTCCACAAATTGCTGGTAGGCCTCTTTGTAGCCCTTTGGCGTGGTCACTTCGTGCGTGGTTTTGTCCAGCTGGCAGCCCTCTTCGTCACCACTGATGTTCAGCGGGAAAGTGACGTTGGCCGCGAACTTGCCCGCCTCTTCCAGCACGGCATTGATGGTGTCGGCATCCACCTCTGCGTGCTTGGGCAATGCCTTGTACTCGTCTTCCAGATGGAAGACTTCGTGCATCAAAAATTGCATATCGCGCAAAGGCGGGTTGTAGCTGGGCATGGTGTGTCTCCTGGTCTAATCAGTAATAAAGTCGTGAAAAATTCAAGCCTTGGGGGTGGCCGCAGCACGGTCACCGCAGCGCTGCAAAATATGTTCAAAGCCAGTCAAGGCACGCTGCAAGGCGCCAGCGCTGCGCAAAAAGCGCGCTTCGTAATGCAGCACCAAAATCAGGCCGTGAATTTCAGAAAGAATTTGGTCCGCATCGGCATCCACGGGCAGGTCGCCCAGCTCTTTGCACTGCTCAATCGTGCGGCGCAGCGCGGCATGCCAGGTACCGACCGAGTTGACCAGCGCCTCACGCACTGGGCCGATGTTGTCTTGGAACTCGATCGCGCCGCTGATATAGATACAGCCGGAATCGAGCTCGATCGTGGTGCGCTTCATCCAGTTGTCAAACAATGCGCGCAGGCGCGGCAAACCCCGTGCGACCTGCATGGCGGGGTAGAACACCTCCTGCTCAAAACGCTGGTGGTATTCGCGAATCACAGAAATCTGGAGTTCTTCGCGCGAGCCAAAATGGGCAAAAACGCCCGACTTGCTCATTTGCGTCACTTCAGCCAGACCGCCGATCGAGAGGCTTTCCAAGCCGTTGTGCATGGCCAGCTGCAAGGCAGCATCAATAATGTGTGCCTTGGTTTGCAGCCCTTTGGCAGAGACGCGGTGCCCCGTCGACGCGCCGCGTTGCTTAGGCACCAGCGAGGAAGAAGTGGGAACCGTAGGGAAAATGTGTGGGGTCGAAGACATGCATCACCAATAAAAACGAACGTTCGTTCTTTTTTAATCGTAAAAACATCCCCTCGCTTTGAGCATTGGTGCTAACCCTTGGCTTGGTGAGATTTTTCACCTCCCCTTGAACAAACCATTCATAGCGCCATAAAAAAAGGGTGACAGCATGGCTGTCACCCTTGGTGCATCAGTAGATGCAGTGGATCAGTGGGGCACCACTCAGATCATCATCGCCAGGCTGGCGTCCAGGTGCTCGGTCGGTTGACGGCGAAAGCCGGTGCGGACAAAGCGCTGTAAGCGGCCCTGCACGAACGACATGAGCACGCTGGCGGCCACTTGGGCATCCACCGTGGGCATGGCAGAGCCCAGAGCGCCTGCGGCAGGGCGCAGGCACTGGCGCAGCGTGGACTCAATCCGGTCAAAGAACTGGTTCATGCGCGCTTGCAGGCGGTCGTGCTCCAGCAGCAGGGCATCGCCCACCAGCACACGCACCATGCCAGGGTTGCGCTCACCAAACTGCAGCACCAAAGCGACGATGCGCGCCGCACGGCGGGCTCCATCTTCGGGGGTGTATTCCAGCGCTTCGCCGTCGCGGCCCGCCACTTGCTGCACGAGCGAGAACACCGATTGCTCGATGAAGTCGATCAAGCCTTCAAACATTTGGGCTTTGCTGGCGAAATGGCGGTACAGCGCGGCCTCGCTGACCGAGAGGCTGGCGGCCAATGCGGCCGTGGTGATGCGGTCGCTGCCGGGCTTTTCCAGCATGGCAGCCAGTGCCTGAAGAATCTGCTCACGACGCTCACCAGGTTTAGGGCGCTTGCGCGTGCGGGGTTGCTCCTCCAACGTGGCGTTAGCAACTACAGTCTCGGCTGTTTTGGTCAGAGGGCTCAGAACTTCAGATACGGACATAAGGCAAGCAAATCAACAGATAAATCGATTCATTCTCTCACAGAGAATTGTGGAAGTAACCGTTTGTCAGATCAACCGAATCGGAAGTTGTCACTCCCCAAATAACAGCTGAACTTTCATTCCGGCCTCGTTGGCGCCTTTACCGAAATACAAGGCGGCGCCGTGTTCTTGTGCTATTTCTTCTGCAATAGCCAGCCCCAGGCCCGTGCCTTCCGCTTGCGCACCAGGCACACGATAAAAGCGCTGCGTCAAGCGTGTGTACTCACCCACAGGCACGCCGGGGCCATCATCTTCGACTTCGACATAAGCGCGCACCTGCCGCTCATCGCCAACGTGTTTACCACAGCGCAAGGTGACCTGGCCGCCGGAGGGCGTGTATTTGATGGCATTGTCCAAAAGATTGCTGATTAATTCGCGAAGCAGCCATTCGTGGCCGCTTACGTGCGCAGATTCGGCCTCCAGCCCTAAATCCAAACCTTTTTCAAGCGCGCTGTCCAGAAACGATTCCAGCAGCGTTTCGCACAGGCTTTTCAAATCCACTCGCTGGGCGGCTTCGCCTTGCCCCAGTCGGCTGTCCACGCGCGACAGCGCCAGCAGCTGGTTGGCCAGCTGTGTGGTACGGCGCGAAGCCTGGCGCAGCTGGTCTACCTGCTGTGCAGGCAAATGGATGGTTTTCTCCGGCGCGGCATGCGCCATCAAGGCCCAGGCCTCCACCTGCGACTGCAAGGCAGCCAACGGTGTGCGCAGCTGGTGCGCCGCATCGGCAATAAAGCGCTGCTGGGCGTTGCGCTCTGCATGGGCACGCGCAAACAGGCGGTTGAGCGCCTCGGCCATGGTGCGCACCTCCATCGGGTCTTCGGGTGCAATCGCAATTTGCCCCAAATCTTTGGGTGAGCGCGCCTGCACGGACTGTGCCAAGGTAATCCAAGGCGCCAAGGCATTGCGGGCGGCCAGATGTGCCATGGCGGCCAGCAGCAGCAACATGACCAGCGCTGGCAAGGCGGCCACCAGCACATCGCCCCAGCGCGGCGGCTGCCCCGGGTATGCCGCAATCTGTGCCGCCACGCTGTAACCCAGCCACACCGCGGCAGCCAGCAGCCCCAAGACGGGCAGCAACATAGGCAGCAGCAACGCCACCAAACGCTTGCGAACCAGCAGATGCATGGGCTTCATCAATCAAACAAGAGAGCTGTCAGCGCTTGATTCACGGAGACTTCAGATACTTTTCTATTTGAAATCCTTGATTAATGAGCACTAGCAGCTATAAAAGTTGTAAAAAAACTAACTGGCTGCAGTTTCTGCCTGCAGCAAATCGAGGCGGTAGCCAAAACCCCGGATGGACCGCAGCGCCACGCCGTGGGGCTCCAGCTTGGCGCGCAGGCGCGAGACATACACTTCCACAGCGTTAGGCGTGATCTCTTTGTCCCAGCCGGTCAGCGCCTGCAGCAACTTGTCTTTGCTGGCGGGTTTGGGCGCGTGGATCAGCAAATACTCCAGCACCGTCCATTCACGCGGCCCCAGGTCAATGCTTTGCAATTCACCAGCGCCTTCTTCGCCGCCCGTCCACACGCCCACGCTGTGCGCGGCAGTATCCAGCGCCAAAGGTCCAAAACTGAGCACCGCACTATTAGCGGCCTGCGAACGGCGCAGGAGTGCACGCAAGCGCGCCAGCAGCTCGGGCAACTCATAGGGCTTGACCATGTAGTCGTCCGCCCCCAAATCCAGCCCTCGCACGCGGTCGTGCAACCCATCGCGCGCCGTGAGCATCAAGACCGGCATGCTGGCGCAAGCCATGCCTTTGCTGCGCATGCGGTGCAGCAGCTCCAGCCCATCCATGCCAGACAGGCCAATATCCAAAATCGCAATATCAAATGACTCTTGCGCCAGCACCTCCAAGGCACGTTCCGCACTACTGACCCAGTCCACCGCGTAGCCCGCGTCGGTCAGCCCGAGCTTCATGCCGCTGGCCACCATCAAATCGTCTTCAACCAGCAAAAGCCGCATTCCAAGCCCCCTTATGCGCGCCTTTTTCTCTATCAGGCTCTGCACTTGCTTTTGAGCCGCTCATACCCCACCCAGCAAATCTTGGATTTGCGATGGAGACGAAACGCGAAGCCGCCTTCAGTACCAAAGTACGTCCAGGCAAAGTCACGACGCATCCAGGGTGGTATGTGCGGGTCTTCGATGCTGCAATCCGCACGCGGAACTGCTTTCCCGTTTTCAGCAGCCATATTAGTGAGTTTTTGTCACTGCCGTGACTATTTGGAATTTGAGCCGCCCATGAAAAAACGCTGAGGCTTGGGGCGCTCAGCGTTTTTAAGAATGCATTAAGTCAATCAGTGGCTGCGGATCATGGTGCCGTAAGCCTGATCGGTCAGGATCTCCAGCAGCATCGAATGCGGCACGCGGCCATCAATGATATGCACGGCATTCACGCCCGCCTTGGCAGCATCGAGCGCACCGCTGATCTTGGGCAACATGCCGCCAGAGATGGTGCCATCCGCAAACAGACCATCAATTTCACGCGCAGTCAGATCGGTCAACAAATTGCCGCCCTTGTCCAAAACGCCGGGGGTATTGGTCAGCAGCACCAGTTTTTCAGCCTGCAGCACCGTCGCCAGCTTGCTGGCCACCACGTCGGCATTGATGTTGTAGCTCTCGTTCTCTTCGCCAAAGCCGATGGGGCTAATCACCGGAATGAAGGCATCATCTTGTAGCGCCTGCACCACGCTGGGGTCAATCGCCACAATATCGCCCACCTGACCCACGTCGTGTTCGATGGATGGATCTCTGTTATCCACCATCTTCAGCTTCTTGGCGCGAATCAGCCCGCCATCACGCCCCGTCAAGCCCACAGCCTTACCGCCTGCCTGGTGAATCAGGCCCACGATGTCCTGCTGCACCTCACCGGCCAGCACCCACTCCACCACTTCCATGGTCTCCGCGTCGGTCACGCGCATGCCCTGGATGAATTCGCCCTTCTTGCCCAATCGGTTCAGTGCGGTTTCAATCTGCGGGCCCCCGCCATGCACCACCACCGGGTTGATCCCCACCAACTTCAAAAGCACCACATCTTCGGCAAAGTCCGCCTGCAGCGCAGGGTCGGTCATGGCATTGCCGCCATACTTGATCACCATGGTCTTGCCATGGAACTTGCGGATGTAAGGCAGCGCCTGCGCCAGAATCTCTGCTTTGTCGCGGGGGGTGATGTGGGAAAGGGTTGTCATGGTCATCTACCAGCAGTACATGGGACAATAAAGTCAAACAAACTTTGCATTGTGCCCCAGTCCACGCTGGTGGCACACATAGCTACGCCCCCACATGTTCTTCAGTCACTTCTCTCCGCTAGAGTTGGCACGCTTTGATGCCCTCATTGCCGCCATCGCCTCTTTCCTCACCTGTCTATTACTCGTCGGTACCAAGAAGTGGCACGGAGCCTTCTCTATGGATTCCAGCACCGGCGTGCAAAAGTTCCATACCGCGCCCACCCCGCGCATTGCAGGCATTGCGCTGGTCGTGGGTGTGCTGGCAGGCTATGCCGCTTCCAGCCACGACCCAGCCGCAGCAGAAAAACGTCAAATCCTTAGTGCTATTTTGATGGCAGGCATGCCCGCCTTTATCTTTGGCCTGCTGGAAGACATCACCAAAAAAGTCTCCGTCAAAACCCGCCTGCTGGCCACCATGGCCTCTGGCCTGCTGGGCTGGGGCATTACGGGTGTTTCGCTTACCAGCGTAGATATCTGGGGCGTGGACTGGCTGCTGGGCTTTACTGCCATATCCGTACTCTTTACTGCCTTTGCCGTTGGGGGCGTAGCCAATGCCATCAATATCATTGACGGCTTTAATGGCCTGACAGCGGGTGTTGCACTCATCATGCTCACCGCCTTTGGCCTGATTGCACGTGGGGTAGGCGACATCCCCCTGGCCTTTACCTGTCTGATTATTGCGAGCGCAGTGCTGGGCTTTTTTCTGGTGAACTGGCCCTTTGGCAAAATTTTTCTGGGTGATGGTGGCGCGTATTTTCTGGGCTTTACGTTGGCCTGGCTTGCCATTTTGCTACCAGCACGCAATGCACAGGTGTCGCCTTGGGCCAGTTTGCTGATTTGTTCGTACCCCATTATTGAAGTGCTGTTCAGTATTTATCGCCGCAAGTTTTTACGCACTAACTGTGATGCCACACAGCCAGATGCCTTTCACCTGCATAGCCTGACCAACAAGCGCTGGGCACGCCACTTATTTGGCAACTTTTCCAAAACACTGCAAAACGGTTTTACCTCGCCTTTTCTGTGGCTGTATGCAGCCATTCCCTGTATGGCAGCGGTTTTTAGCTATCAGTACACATGGTTGTGTGCTGTGCTGCTACTGGTCAGCACTCTGGTTTATCTGACTATGTATAGTAAGTTGGCTTTTTTTAGGTGGGTGCCAAAGAAATGAAAACCAAACAATTACCCAAAGTAGCCGTTTTGCTTGCTGCCTATAACGGCGAAAAATATATTCAAGAGCAAATTGAATCTATCGTCAACCAAGTTGATGTAGATATTTATATATACATCAGCATCGACGCATCAACAGATAGAACCTTAGAAATTTGCGAGAAACTTCAAAAAATATACAAGAACATTTTCATTATTAATGAAAGCAAAGAACGCTTTGGTTCTGCAGGGAAGAATTTTTACTATCTTATTAAAAATGTAGATTTTGAAGAATTTGATTTTATTGCCTTATCTGACCAAGATGATATATGGAAGCCAGCAAAAATTATTCGTGGCATTCAGCTCCTAGAGGAGGAGCGAGCTTTCGGATATTCTAGTGATGTTGAGTGTTTTTGGGACGCTGGAGATCGCAAAAATAAAATTATCAAAAAATCTTATCCACAAAAGAAATATGATTACTACTTCGAGCCTGCCGGTCCTGGATGCACTTATATATTGACAAAAAAACTAACACTCTCAATCCAAAGAGAATTATACAATTTAATAAATCCACCATACCATCACGATTGGTATATCTATGCATTTGCTAGAGCAAATAACTTCAAATGGCACATTGATAATCAACCCAACATATACTACAGACAACACCAAAAAAATCAAATTGGAGCCAATATTGGCCTCCAGCAATATATCAAAAGGTTTAAAAAAATCAAATCTGGAAGCTTCAATAAAGAACTCCTTGAAATATTAAAATCCATCAACATAGACGAAAAACAAATTAGAAAACTAAATATATTGGTACTAAAAAATCCTTTTGCATATCGAAGAAATCATAAAGAAGCAATAATACTAGCCCTCCTTTATTTATTTAAAATCCAAAAAAATGCATAAAATTGAAATTTTAATGGCCACTTATAATGGAGAAAAATACTTAGAGGCACAAATTGAATCCATCCTAAGTCAAAGTTATAATAATTGGCAACTAATTATTCATGATGACGGCTCATCAGACGGAACTCTAGAAATATTAAATAGATACTGCAATAAATTTCCAGAAAAAATAAAAATAATTCATGATGACATAAGAACAGGCGGAGCCAAAAACAATTTCTTTCATCTGCTAAAACATGCAACTGCTAAATATTTAATGTTCTCGGACCAAGATGATATCTGGCTCCCCAATAAGATAGAATTATCATTAGAAAAAATTCTTTCGATCAATAATCAAGATCAAGCAATTTTATTATTCACAGATTTAAAAGTAGTCGACAAGAATTTGAAAGTCATATCGGAATCTATGATTACCTATCAGAGACTTAAAGTTCCAAAAACGATTTATGATGCAGCAGCTCACAATGCAGTGACAGGTTGTACCGTGATGTTCAATAATGCCTTGCTAAAAAAATTAACATTTCCATCAGAAGCATTAATGCATGATTGGTGGCTCTGTATAGAAACTTTCAAAAATAATGGGCGCGTTGTTTTTTTAGACGCCCCTACCATACTCTATCGTCAACATGACAATAATACTATCGGCGCCAAAAAGCACAACCTATCATCCATCCTTCTAAAAATAAAAAAACCAAAAATCTTATATAAAAACATAGCCTCATCCTTTAAACAATTTAATTTATCCACTGGCAAAGGATTTCTATTTTTTATTTACAAAAAAATTAGCATTATATGCCAATAAATATATATTCAAAAATATCCGTTTTTTTTATTTCATTGACTCTTTTATCTATAACCATCGATCCAACTGACAATTTATTTGGAATAAAAAAAGCAAGCTTCTTATGCAGCATAATAACACTAACCCTAGGAATAATTACCAAAAAAATAAAAATCCATAAAAAACACCTATTAGTACCATTTTTACTTCTATTAGTTTCTTCGCTTGCTTTTTTTCAAGGAGTTTTCGTAGATCAATTCTACTCTCAAGAGTATGCAATCTATTATGCAAGCATATTCATACCTACCATTCTCCTACCAATGGTAGTTGGTGCAAAAATAAATTTCACAAAGATATTCTTAAATTCAACCTATATTCTACTATTTTTTTTATTGTCAATAATAACTCTCACCTTATTATTTCAGGATTTTTTCGCGCCATTTATACAATATTTTAACTATGATGCTCAAGTCGCCTTGATTGGCTACAGAACATTTGGCGATATTTTATTACCAATGATTTACTGGAAAACATCTGTCTTACTAATAATATTGGCCGGACACTTATTAAAAGCAAATAACTTTCCATCTTTAATATTATTTATACTTACAGTTTTCACTATATTCATTAGCGGAACCAGAGCAAATATGCTCGCCTCGATTTCTCTTATTATTGTTTTTCTATACTACAAAATTAATGATAATTTAAGTAGACTTACAAAATATGCTATTATTACATTTTTATTTTTATTTTTATTGACATTTGTTATATATAACATAAATATAATTTACGACAGATTCTTATCCCCAGATGAGCTTTCAAACTCTATCAAAATCGGGCATTTTTTATCATACTTATCCCTTTTTGAAAACTCATTACCTTTACTTATTTTTGGATATGGAGCAGGATCTGGCATGTTTTCTATAGGGACTAATGAAATAGGATATAGTTTTGAACTAACGTATTTTGAACTATTAAGAATATACGGTATATTAGGGGCATCAGTAATAATATTAATATTAGTATACCCATTGTTAAAACTAAAAAAAACAAAATCAATCTACCTCTTTCCATGGCTAATATTTATTTTTGTAATCGGAACAAATCCACTACTCTTAAGCAGTACTGGAGTATTTGCAATAGTTTTTATATACAATTATATTTTCAATGATTCAATAATGAAAAAAAATACTCTGCACGATAGGTTCAATAATTATATAGTTGCCCCCCTGAGTCAGAATAGTTGTCGCCTCGATAGAAATCGAATGAACAGGGGCGAAGACAGTAGAGGAAACAAGTGGCTCGATACGGACATGTATTGACCCAGCGGTTTCTGCACAGGCCCCCTGAGTCAGAATAGTTGTCGCCTCGATAGAAATCGAATGGACAGGGGCGAAGACTGCAGAGGAAACAAGTGGCTCGATACGGACAAGCCTTCAAAGATAGCGTGGTGGCGAAGTTGCTACCACCGGAAAGCGCCAGTTTGCAGCAGGTCTCGCTGCAAACTGGGGTGAGTGAATCCACGTTGGAGCGTTGGCTCAGTGATGCCTTGACCAAGCCGACGCAAGTGATGCAATGGACACCGGCTGCCCGCTTTAATGCGCTGCTGACCACAGCTGCCATGGACGAGCACAGCAAAAACGAATGGTGTCGCAGCCATGGGATTTATCCGCAGGAGCAGGAGCAGTGGCGGCTCAGTGCAGAGCAAGGCTTAGGCGCTCAGGCATCTAATAGCAGTGCCAGCACACGCAAGCAAGATCGCAAACGCATACAGGCGCTGGAGCGTGAATTGCGGCGTAAAGAGAAAGCCTTGGCGGAGACGGCAGCGCTGCTGGTGCTGTCAAAAAAACTCGAGGCGATGATGCGAGAGGACGGGGAAGAATGATTCCCTTGGATCACCGCCAGAAACTGGTCCGGGACCGGGTGTTGCACTTCGGTCTTGAATCCGACAATTCAAAGTGTGTTAAATATGAAAAATTCTCCATTGGTTACTATATACATACCGACTAAAAATAGATGTAAATCATTAAGAGTGGCAATTGATTCGTGCCTCAAGCAAACATACTCTAATATAGAAATTATTGTGTGTGATGATGCTTCAACCGATGATACGCAGAAACTACTTCAAGAATATTCATTAAAGTTTGATAATTTTAAATTTTTCAGAAATGAAGTTTCTAAAGGTGCTTGCTTTTCTAGGAACAGATGTATATTTGCTGCCTCTGGAATTTTTGTGACGGGTTTGGATGATGATGATTATTTCAAAGAAGATAGAATAGAAAAATTTGTCGCTCAATGGGATGATAAATATTCATTTTTATGCGCTAATTTTTCAAATCAATATTCAGATTCTAGGTCGTTGATTCAGTATCCGGTGAGAAATAAAATATTGGATTTGGAAAATTTGATGTTTTACAATTCGGCATCTAATCAAATATTTACTTATAAAACTAGACTGCTTGAAGCAGGCCTTTTTGATGTAAAAAGAAAGAAACTTCAGGATTGGGATTTGTGGCAACGGGTTTGTAGTAGGTATGGTAATTTTTTTAGGGATGGAGATGTTTCATATGTAATGAATCACGACAATTCTATTGAAAGAGTTAGTAATAACCAGAGTTTTTTGCAGGCATATAGAAATCTTTATCTGATTAATAAAAAATTATTTAACCAAAAACAAAGAAAAAATATATTGTTAAACTATCTGTTTTTTGTTAAAAGAAAAAAAGATGTATTGTCTTGCCTTGATTTTATTTTTAGAAAAAAATGGGGTATCTTTTTGACAGTTCAATTCTTTTATAAAAAAATTTGTGAAAAAATTAATCCATAATTTGCTACTGTACTCCCTAGACTTAGAGCCGCTAACACAACTTCCTGTTGAAGTGCTGCGAAGCATTTATGCTTCGCAGCCGTATGTCTCGGGCTCCCGTCAGTAAAGAGTTGTGGCAACAACTCGAACCCCTCATTCCACCCTTCGTTCCATCACGCAAAGGCGGTCGTCGCAAGCGCACTATCAGTGATGAGTCCGCCCTCAATGGCATCTTGTTTGTTCTGCAAACTGGCATTGCATGGGAGGACTTGCCTCAAGCTTTGCCCCCTGAGTCAGAATAGTTGTCGCCTCGATATAAATCGAATGATCAGGGGCGAAACGAACAGAGGAACAAGTGGCTCGATACGGACAAGCCTTCAAAGATAGCGTGGTGGCGAAGTTACTGCCTCCCGAAAGTGCCTCCTTGCAGCAGGTGTCGTTGCAAACGGGTGTTAGTGAATCAACGTTGGAGCGGTGGCTCAGCGAAGCGTTGGCCCAGCCTTCTAAAACGCAGGAGTGGACGCCTGCTGCTCGCTTTGATGCATTGCTGATCACCGCTGCGATGGACGAACAAAGCAAAAATGAATGGTGCCGCAGCCATGGGGTGTATCCCCAGGAGCTGGAGCAGTGGAAGCTCCAGGCTCAGCAAGGGCTGTCAGGTGATGGTGCAGCCGCACTGCAAAACACCCGCAAGCAAGACCGCAAACTGATTCAATCGCTGGAGCGAGAGTTGCGGCGCAAAGAAAAGGCCTTGGCAGAACCCGCAGCGCTGCTGGTGCTGTCAAAAAACTCGAGGCGATGATGCGAGAGGACGGGGAAGAATGATTCCCTTGGATCATCGCCAACGACTGGTCCGGGACATTGATCAGGCACACCGTGAAGGAGCGAGGTTGCGCCCTGCGTGTGAAGTGGCTGGCATTGATGTGCGCACGCTGCAGCGTTGGCGCAGCACAGGGCTGGCCTTACAGGAAGATCAGCGTAAACATTGCCAGCGACCAACGCCTGCACACGCACTGACGCAGGAAGAGCGCCAGGAAATCTTGCGTGTGGCCAATGAACCGAGATTTGCGGATATGCCGCCATCGCGCATCGTGCCCATGCTTGCCGATGAAGGGCGTTATATCGCCAGCGAATCGAGCTTTGCACGGGTGCTGCGTGCCCACGGACAAACGGATCGAAAGCATCACGCAAAAAATACGTCTAGCGGCATAAATGACGCGACAACTATCTTGACATGTACCGAATATCCAGCTCGAGGGTTCTGTGATTTAGCCAGCGCACGGCAGTGGGCGGCAGAGTTTGTGCACTGGTACAACCATGAGCACCGCCACAGCGGCATTCAGTTTGTGACACCGCAGCAGCGCCATACGGGTCAAGACAAAGCTATCTTGGCTCATCACCATCAGGTCTATGAACAAGCCAAGCAAAACCGACCTGCCTGATGGAGCCGTCACACCAGAAATTGGCAGCCCATCGAAGCTGTCGCCTTGAACCCAGAAAGGATCGAAAGCATCACGCAAAAAATACGTCTAGCGGCATAAATGACGCGACAACTATCTTGGCATGTACCGGTGGTCCACTGTTTTACTTCATCAAGACATCTGCCAATGCGAGCAATTGATAAACAACAAAAAAATTAATGCCACTATTTGTGACATAAAAAGCCCTCTCAAATTATCATGCTTGCTTTTGCGACGAGCATTTGCAAACATTTCGACCTTCAGAGTACTACGGTGATGTGTCTGTCATACTGAGAATAGCACTCGATAAACCATCTGATTCTGAGTCAAGGGAGACTCAAGCTTGCTGTACGGGAAATCCTATTTCTTGCATAATTTACACTAGTTTCAGATGGATACTGATCACTTCAAAATGTCAAAATGCACAACAAGGGAAAGTCTGCATAATTCAATACCCTCAAAAAACAACCCAATAAAATTGATAAATTTTAGCAACAAGATTTACAAAAAAGCGGCTTCTGCGAAAGTACCCTAGACCCCATCCACAAATGAGTAGCAAATCATACCCAGCACTACCCCTGTCGCAGGCAACATGCGCACCAAATAACGACTAAGCGGTGCAAAGAAAACTTTTCGGTACATAAAGTAATATGCCTGTACGAAATTAATGTGAAATGCACCTACTAAACACCAGCAAAGTAAATTTATATCCTGAGCGGTAATACCGAAAATTATGGCAGAGACCATGACCACTGCTGATAGCGTGCCGCTTATGAACAATAAATCTGCGCGATTCATTGCCTGAAAGAAGCTGCCACTGGTCGAGAGTATGACCTGCACAGGAATTGCAATAGCAAGGATGCGGATGATGGGTGCTACGTCCAACCACTGTTCACCGAGGGCGATAAGAATAATCCAATCTGACAGGAAGAACATGCCCAGTCCGGCAGCGGCACCAACGAGCGAGAGCTTCAACGTGAAATCGCGGTGAATAGCCTCTACCTTTTCACGATCCCCCGCATGCTTGCGAATGACTGGCTGAATCGCTGGGGTCATTGCAAAGGTCAGCAGCATCAGTGGGTATTTCATTAACTGGTACGCCTTATCGTAATTCCCCAAGGCTGTTGCTCCCATGTATTTACCAACCAAAATATTGTCAAGATTTCGTGAAAAAAAATTGATGAAATTGAAACCGAGCTGATAAGAGGTAAATCCAAGTATCGGTTTGATGGCTGAGAACTTCTTACCTGGCATAGGACGGCCAAATTCAGTTCCCTCCGAAAAATACCATGTAGCAAGAAATATGCACACTGCACTGAAAGCGCTCTTTGCAGCCAGGGCATGAAGTGGTTCGATGAGTTGCGATAGCCCTATTACCGCAGACGTGCTAACAATCTCAGCGATGAGTCCGGCGTAGGCAATGCGAAAGAAGGCCTTATCACGGAGCAACAGGGCATTGGGGACCGTACTGGCTGCAAAGAAGAAAAGAGTTAATGCAATATATGGAACCACCTCATCCACGCGTGGTAGGCCATAGAAAAGTAGAAAAGCAGGTGCTAGTGCCGCAAAGATCAGCGCCAATGCTATACCCGCGCATAAGGTCAGACCAAAAATCCCGTTCCTGTCTGAGCAACTTAAATTTTCAACGTTAATGATGGCTGGACCTAATCCAGCCTCAGCCATCAGTTGAAACAAAGCACAAAATACGGTGATGGCCGCAACAGTGCCGAAATCCTGGGGAGTGAAGATGCGAGCAAGCACCATCATGGAGACCAGATTGGTAGCATACACAGCATAACGCCCAAGCATGCTTTTCGCTATGGCTGGATAAAGGCTGTTAGATGTATTATTTTTCAACTCTACTATCACTCTTGCAATATTGCTAGGAGTTTAATTCTGAAAATATCAGGCGAAAACAAATCAAAATACTTTTTCTTACCGGACATTCCTATTTCATTCAAAGTTGACCTTTTATTAAAACACTCTTCAATTTTAAATGCAATACTTTCTGGATTTGATTCCGTGATAATTAATCCTTCATTGTTTGGCAACAGTTCTGTTGTGGCACTTGTCTTTATTGTTAAACATGGGATCCCAAAAGAAAGTGCATCAACAAGCTTATTAACAAGCACCGTTTTAGCCTTATCGCTTGACCCGAAATTGCCTACTGCCAAGTCACAAGTACCGGCCAAAATTGGAGCTAGCTTTCCATTTGAAAAATGGAAATCATTATTAATGAATACCCTATCAGTCAGCTCAAGACTTTTTATCAATGAAACATATGGTTTTGCTTTTTCATTAGAGTCGCCAAATAAATATAGCTTAATTCTATCATTTCCTATATGTGAAAAGGCCCTTATCAAATTCTCTAGCCCATGTAGAGGAATATATGTACCCCACCAGCAAACGTTGAACGATTCATAGTCTTTTTGGTTGGAGATGAACATTTCCCGTTTATAGTCTACGCATAAAGGAATAATCCTTATCTTTTCCCTTCGAATATTGACACCAACTACTTTTTGGTAATAATCGGCCTCCGATTCGTTAAGGAAAATAACAATATCTGCAGCTTTCAGCAGAAATCGATCTTTAAAGAGTGCAAATCTACCGCGTAACGAATTTTCAGAAACGAGTTTTCGATCTTTTACGATAGTATCGTATTGACTAATATAGTAATCCGCTATGATTATTTTATTTAAAATCCGACCTACAAAAATATCCACAATGGACATCATGTTGGTATTCATTGGTAGAACAAAGACATGTGTTGAATATGCAATCAATATCAATCTAAATGGCACAAAAAAAATAAAACAAAAAAATTTTAAAATCTTCCTCAGGTATTTATTTTTCATTTCCAATGAAAAATACGTCATTGGATTGTAGGTAAAAGCGATACCAGCATCACTGATTGTTTTTAAAATGTTTTGAGCTCTATAGCTTCCATTGACTACACCGCTAAAATAAATTCGCATCGCTAGACTCATGAGTATTTTTAATTATTTTTAATATCGCCGGGTTGCAAAATATGATTTAAACTTGAGTTTGTTGAATTTAAAAGAATGCGTAGACCGGTTTCAAGATCAATATGAGGCAACCATCCAGGAGGTAATTTTCCTGATCGCCACGGTACCATTACCTCCCTTTTTCGATAAGGTCTTGCTCCTGAAATCACATTCAAGGATTGACCACTGATTTTTTCCAGTAATTTTACTAATTTTCGCACCGAAACCAAACGACCGGATGAAATGGCATAGCGCTCATGCCCCCCTTTCTTTGGTTCATCAACTAGCAACTTGGCACAGCATGTAAAGGCACTTATAACGTCATCGATATACACAAGATCAACAAGTTGTTCGCCTGGCGAAATGCCAAGACGATCTTTTGTAAGCGCTGTTTTTATCAATAAATTTATAAGCTTGGGACGGGGGTCATCATACCCGTAGGTATCAAAAAGCTTGAGTGTGACTGCACTTAATGGAAATGCATCAGTGTAGAAATCCAGGATATCCTCAAATGCTTGTTTTGTTGCAGCATATAAGCATACTGGATCATAATCATTGCTACGATAATGCTGCCAAGAAGTTCCTGTATTTATAAAATTTTTTATCTCTTCTCGTACGCAGGCTTCTGCCAACTGTGTTCCGAATAGAACATTACTGGCTATCAAATTTGTGACCTGCTCACTGTGGTGCTCCGCTATAAAAAGTGATGCCAAGTGAAATACAATAGTCGGTTTCGATTCGCGGATGGCTGTCAGCACACTTTCTATACTTCCATCGTATATAGCAATTGTTACCCTCCCCGTGAGAGATGTTGCTAACGGGCGACCCGAATTTCGGACGAGCACACTAACCACCCAACCGTCATCCAAAAGTCGCTGACAAAGTTTGGCTCCAATATAACCAGTTGCTCCAGTTACGAGTGCTCTACGTTCCATTAAATTTTTCACTTAAAATGGGCTCTTAAACTCTTCAAGTTTAGGAAAATTCTTGTCCCGTTCGGAAATAATTGGTGCGTCAATGCCCCATTCGAAACCGAAACTATCCCAGCGAATCCCTTTGTCGTAATCTGGCGCATATTCTGAAGTAACGTTATAAACCATAATAGTCCCCTCTTCCACAGCCATGAAACCATGTGCAATCCCAGCTGCAATATATATTGCGTGACCGGAACTAGCAGTTAAATTTATCGCATAGGTATTACCAAATGTAGGAGATTTACGCCGAAGATCGAGTATCACATCAGTAACCGCGCCAGCAGCACAGTAAACTAATTTGGCATGATCGTGAGGGGGAGTTTGAAAGTGCATGCCACGAATAACCCCCGCTTTTGAGGTCGAATAATACTGCTCAACAAAATCTGTTCGCAAGCCATTGATTTTCAACTGTGATGCCACAAAAGATTTTACAAAACGACCACGTGAATCTTCGAAAGCTCCTGGCTTAAAAAGATAGCATCCAGATAGTGAAAGCTCATTAATTTGCATTTTTTATGAACATCCCTGAAGACCTTAATTATTCAATATTAATCTAATGAACTTAAAGAGTTTCAACGGAAGATCTTTTAATTTCAAGAAAAATGAGAGACTCCCCTATGTTCTAGCCTGATTAGAAGTTCAAACCAAAAAACTCTTCAAGCTTATCGCCGACAAAGTCGAAGTGCTCCTGACCCAATGAGGGCTGCACGCCAAGCCAGAAAGTCTGATTCATAGTGCGGTCAGTGTTGGCAAGTGCGCCGACGACTCGATACTCGATTTCCTTGAAGTAAGGCTGACGAATAAGGTTGCCGGCAAACAGCAGTCGGGTGCCAATCTTGTGTTGATCAAGGAACTTCAGCAGATCCACGCGCTGCACGCCGCTTGCTTCCTTGAGGGTGACAGGAAAGCCAAACCAAGAGGGATCGCTGTTGGGGGTAGGCTCTGTGAACTCCAAGAATTCGCCCAGAGATGCAAGACGCTCTTTTAGCAACGCGAAATTGCGCTTGCGGGCTGCGATGAACTCCGGTGCACGCTCCAGTTGAGCAAGGCCGCACGCAGCCTGCATATCGGTAATCTTCAAGTTGTAGCCAAGATGGGCATAGACGTACTTGTGGTCATAGCCTTGGGGCAAGCTGCCAAACTTCTGGCAGAAACGCTTGCCACAGGTGTCATCGCAGCCGGGTGCACAGTAGCAGTCACGCCCCCAATCACGGAAGGATTCGGCAATGGTCTTGAGTTGGCTGTTATTGGTGAATACTGCACCGCCTTCACCCATGGTGATATGGTGAGCAGGGTAGAAACTGAGAGTGGCAATGTCACCCCAGGTGCCGACCATCTTGCCATCGTAAGTGGCACCAAGGGCGTCACAGCAGTCTTCCACCAACCACAGACCATACTTGTCGCACAAGGACTTGACCTTGGTGAGGTTAAAGGGGTTGCCCAACGTGTGAGCCAACATGATGGCCTTGGTTTTGGGTGTGATGGCAGCTTCTATCAGTTCTGCATTGATGTTGTGCGTCGCCATGTCGACGTCGACAAAGACCGGTATAGCGCCAAATTGCACAATGGGATTGACCGTAGTTGGAAAGCCGGCAGCCACGCCAATAACTTCATCCCCCTTTTTGATTGCGCGATCGCCCAACTTGGGTGAGGTAAGCGTGCTAAATGCGACAAGGTTGGCGGATGATCCCGAGTTGACGGTGATTAGGTGCTTCACGCCAATAAATTCTGCCAACTTGCGCTCAAATTCGGCATTGAAACGGCCTGTTGTCAACCAGCCATCCAGCGCAGCTTCGACCATAAGGTGCAATTCACGTGCACCGATGACCTTGCCGGAAGGTGGAATGACCGTTGTACCTGGTGTGAAGGGCTTGGCGGTGTGAGTAATGCTGGCGAATTGCTCGACGAGCTTGCTGATTTCTTGACGAAGGGTTTCTGGGGTCATGGGTCTTTTTTGTTCGCTGTGGCGGTAGTGCCGCCTTAGTGGTTCTGATGGCGCTGGATCTGTTCCAGCGTCTTGTCGTGCATATTTGCTCCACCAAGCCACGCTTGGTGCCAGTCGACGATGCTGTCCAGCGCCTTCGTGAGTGACCAGCGCGGATGCCACTTAAGCTTGGCTCGGGCTTTGGAGATATCCAGCTTTAGCAATTGCGCTTCATGAGGTTGTGGACTGGTATCCAGTTGCCAACAGGCACCTTGGCCCCAGCGGGCGACCATATGATTGAGGATCCATTCAACCGGCTGAACATCGTCATCACGTGGCCCAAAGTTCCACCCTTGTGCGAAAGCTGCGCCTTCGGTGTAGAGTTTTTCTGCCAGTAAGAGATAGCCACTCAGTGGTTCAAGCACATGCTGCCATGGGCGTGTCGCGTGTGGGTTGCGAATGACAACGGATTGCTTGCACTCAAAAGCGCGCAAGATGTCTGGGATAAGACGGTCCTCAGCCCAGTCACCACCACCAATCACGTTGCCGGCGCGCGCCGTGGCTAGCGCTGGAGCATCCACCGAGTTGAAGAAAGAGTTACGGTAAGCTGCAGTAACAAGTTCGGAACAGCCTTTGCTGTTGCTGTAGGGGTCGTGCCCTCCCATGGGTTCGTTTTCACGATAGCCCCATTCCCACTCGCGGTTTTCATAGCATTTGTCCGTGGTGACATTCACGATAGCACGCAAGTTTGTGCACTGGCGCGCAGCTTCCAGCACGTGTACTGTCCCCATCACATTGATGGCGTAAGTCTCGACGGGTTCGCGATAAGACAGGCGTACGAGTGGCTGCGCAGCCATGTGGATGAGGATGTCGGGATTGAAGCCCTTCATGCTGGCAGTGATGGTGACAAGATCGCGAATGTCACCGATCTGGGATTCCATGCCGTCTCCAACCTTCGCCTCGGTGAAGAGCGCAGGAACGGTCGGCGCATCAAGGGCAAAGCCCTTGACCTGAGCCCCCATGCTCTGCAGCCATAGCGAAAGCCAACTGCCCTTGAAGCCTGTATGACCGGTGAGAAAAACCTTTTTGCCACACCAGAAGGCTGGATTGACGTTTACATTCATAAAAGACTCAGTCCCATGTCTTCCAGGGAGCGTTACCGCTTTTCCAGAGGTCTTCAAGGTGGTTTTTGTCACGCAACGTATCCATGGGCTGCCAGAAACCGTAGTGCTCATAAGCCATCAACTGCCCATCCTTAGCCAGGTTGTTGAGCGGCTCCTGCTCCCAAATCGTGCTGTCATCGGTGATGTAGTCGAGCACTTTCGGACTAAGCACAAAGAAGCCACCATTGATCATGGCACCGTCGCCTTTGGGCTTTTCCTTGAAGCTCATGACTTGCCCCTGGCGGACGTCAAGCGCACCGAAACGACCGGGAGGGTAGGTAGCAGTCAAGGTAGCGGCTTTGCCATGCTTCTTGTGAAAGCGAATGGTTTCTGTGATGTCAATGTTGCCAACGCCATCCCCATAGGTGAAGCAAAAGGCTTCTTCATTCTTGACATAGTCGCGCACCCGACGCAGGCGACCACCCGTCATGGAGCTGTCGCCAGTGTCCACGAGGGTGACAGTCCAAGGCTCGGCACGTTTGTTGTGAACTTCCATGCTGTTATCGCGCATGTTGAACGTGATGTCCGACATGTGCAGGAAGTAGTTGGCAAAGTATTCCTTGATCACGTAGCCCTTATAACCGCAACAGATCACGAAGTCGTTGATGCCGTGGGACGAATACATCTTCATGATGTGCCACAGGATTGGGTGTCCACCTATTTCGACCATAGGTTTAGGGCGTGTACTGGTTTCTTCACTGAGTCGGGTGCCCAGGCCGCCGGCAAGAATGACAGCTTTCATTTTTTCTACAGGTTCAAGTTAGTTAGAGCTTACAAAAGCATCAAAATAGAAGTTTTTGCGTCGGAGGCCAGCTGCAATGAGCTTGTTCATGGCACTGGAAATCATGGATTCGGAGCCGCAGGCGTAGATGATGGCATCTGCAAGGTCAATGCCGTCAGCCAGTACAGCATCCTGCACATAGCCTTTGGCCCCAGTGCTGTCTGGTGAACGCGAGAGAACCGGAACGAAACACAGCGGGAGTACAGAATAGTCCGGCGTCCAATAAAGATCTTTCTCGGTGCGCCCCCCCCAGTAAACGTGTATCCGGCGGTACGTGTTCATAGCAGGTTTAGCGGCGAGTTGTTCAAGCATCGCCCTGATGGGGGCGATGCCTGTGCCAGTTGCGAGCAATACCAGTTGCGAGGCATCCGAAGTACGAAGAAAGAAGGTGCCGAGCGGACCTTCCAGACGCAATAAGTCGTTCGCTTGCGCTTCTTCGAACCAGTAACGACTCATCATGCCCCCTGGAACCTTTCGAATCTGGAGCGTGAGTTTGCCGTCGTCGCGAGGGGCGTTGGCAATCGAGTAGCTGCGACGCAACCCGTCTTTGCCAATCACGTCAATGTACTGCCCAGGCAAATAGATGAGACGGCTCGCCGGCGGGGTGCGCAGTGTAACCTCGATAACGTCGTCCGTGAGATGCGAAAGACTATCGATACGACAGGGAAGCGTCCTTGTTGCAATTTTGCCGAATTCGCCCAAGTCTTCGATGTCAAGAGAAACGTCAGTAACTGCTGTCCGGCAGCAGGTAAGAATGAATCCAACAGCCTGCTCTTCTGCACAGAGCGATTCTTCAGCTTTGATAGCCTTTGTAGTGCCATCGAGCATCTGTGCTTTACAGACACCACAGCGGCCTGTACGGCAACTATGTTCGAGCGCAATGCCATGTGCATACGCAGCCTCGAGCAGTGTTTGCCCGGACTGGCAGTCAAAAGTTTTGTTGTTGACGAGTTTTACAGTTGGCATAACTTATATATCAGCCCCTTTATTACTCATGGGCTTATAGTGAACTCCGCTACCGCCGAAGTTAATACATCGTTCCGAGCTCGAATCGCAAGCACCTGTATTTTTTGCACAAAGTGAACTAATTTTCCGTTCTCACATGAATTAATAGAGTGTTCAGAAATTATTTAATGAGTGCATGCTGAGAAGGTGCTAGCATGCTACGAAAAACAAAAGCCTCCGAACCCATCCTCTATAGATCTTCATTAAATAAGTCTCTAGTGTATATTTTTTCTTTCACATCAATCAAATCATCTGTCATTCGATTAGCCACGATTAGGCAACTCTTTTCCTTAAAAACCTTCAAGTCATTAATGACAGGGGAATGATAAAAGTGATTCTCCTTAAGCACCGGTTCATAAACCACAACCTGAATACCCTTAGCCTTGATTCGTTTCATAATACCCTGAATCGCCGAAGCACGGAAATTATCTGAACCTTCCTTCATCACCAAACGATAAATTCCGACAGTCGGAGGAGCATGAAAACCATTACCTTCAGTTTTATGCAACTCGCTCATTAATGCACGTTCAATAATATCCTGTGCAATGAAATCTTTACGGGTTCGATTGGAATCAACAATAGCCTTGATTAAATTACTAGGCACTTTGTCATAGTTAGCCAATAGTTGTTTTGTATCTTTAGGCAAGCAATACCCGCCATAGCCAAAGCTGGGATTGTTGTAGTGATTACCAATACGGGGATCCAGCCCTACCCCTTCAATGATTTGCCTTGTATCAAGCCCATGTACAGCAGCATAAGTGTCAAGCTCATTAAAATAAGCAACACGCATAGCCAGATAAGTGTTAGAAAAAAGCTTAATGGCTTCAGCTTCTGTGCTTTTTGTAAAAAGCACAGGTATATCCTGCTTTATTGCACCCTGCTGTAAAATTTTGGCGAAGATTTCAGCTTTTTCACAGTTTGACCCAACAACAATACGGCTTGGATACAGGTTGTCGTAAAGCGCCTTCCCCTCTCGTAAGAATTCCGGCGAAAAAATAATGGTCAAATCAGGATATTTTTCACGAAGCTTCAGAGTATAACCAACCGGCACTGTTGACTTAATAACAATTGTGGCCTTAGGATTGATTTTTTGAATATCATCTACAACGCTTTCGACACTGGATGTATCGAAATAATTGCTTTTTGCTTCATAATTCGTTGGCGTGGCAATCAGCACAAAATCAGCATTTTTGTAGGCTTGCTTTTTATTCAGTGTAGCCGTTAACTGCAGTTGTTGATGAGATAGATAATACTGAATTTCAGCATCTTCAATTGGAGAAATTCGATTATTAATCTTCTCCACTTTTTCAGGAATCACATCCAAAGCGGTAACCTGATTGTGTTGAGCCAGAAGAACTGCATTAGCAAGTCCAACGTAGCCGGTGCCAACAATAGTAATATTCATAAAATTATTTGCAGCTAATATTGGTTGCCACAAGAAAACCTTCATCAATAGACTGGTTCATATCTTTTTTTACCAAACTAGCTGTTTACACTTCATTTCCTCAACACCTAGCCTGAAGCTCAAACCGCCAACTTCGCCAAATCCGCCACCCGATTCATCGCTGCATGCAGCGTAGCCAGCAAGCCCAAGCGATTGGCCTTTAAAGCGGCATCCTCCGCATTCACCATCACATGCTCAAAGAACGCATCCACTGGGGCACGCAAGGCGGCCAGGGTCTGCAGGCTGGCAGTGTAGTCGCTTGATTCAAACTGCTGCTGTGCCTTGGGTGCCACGGTTTGCAGCGCTGCAAACAGGTCTTTTTCTGCCTGCTCCACCAGCAGCGCTTCGTTGACTTGGGCTTGAACTTCGTCTTCGGCCTTTTTCAGGATATTGCTCACGCGCTTGTTGGCGGCGGCCAGTGCCTGTGCTTCAGGCAGTGCCGCAAAAGCACGCACAGCTTCCAGGCGCTTTTGCACATCCGACAGGCGCTGTGGGCGCAGGGCCAGCACGGCTTCCACTTCCTGGGCGGTATAGCCTTGCTCGCGCAGGCTGACGGACAGGCGGTCAAAGAAGAAGTCTTCCAGCTGGGCAGTGGCGTCTGTGATCTTGTCGCCAAAGGCGGGCACGGCGCTTTGGAGCAGGGCGTGCAGTTCCAGCGGCAGGTTCTTTTCCACCAGCATGCGGATCACGCCCAGCGCATGGCGGCGTAGGGCGAAGGGGTCGCGGTCGCCCGTGGGCAGGTTGCCAATGCCGAACATGCCGACCAAGGTTTCAAGCTTGTCAGCCAGCGCCACCACCACGCCTGCATCGCCACGGGGCAGTTCGTCACCGGCAAAGCGGGGCTTGTAGTGGTCTTCAATAGCGTCTGCAACAGCTTCATCCAGACCGTCATTCAGCGCGTAGTAGCGGCCCATGATGCCTTGCAGCTCGGGGAATTCGCCCACCATGTCGGTCACCAGGTCGGTCTTGGCCAGCTTGGCGGCCAGATCAGCCTGTGCCACCAGTTGCGCGTCACCCAATTGTTGGGCAATCGCCTTGGCAATGGCACGTACGCGGTCCACGCGTTCGCCCTGGGTGCCCAGCTTGTTGTGGTAGACGACCTTGCCTAAGCCTTCGACGCGGCTTTCCAGGGTTTTCTTGCGGTCCTGGTCAAAGAAGAACTTGGCGTCGGCCAGGCGGGGGCGCACCACGCGCTCGTTGCCTTCGATCACGGCGGAGGCATCCGCGGGACTGATGTTGCTGACGATAAGGAACTGGTGGGTCAGCTTGCCTTGGGCATCCAGCAGCGGGAAGTACTTCTGGTTGGCCTTCATGGTCAGAATCAGGCATTCCTGGGGCACGGCCAGGAATTCTTTTTCAAATTCACAGACCAGCACGTTGGGGCGCTCGACCAGCGCGGTCACTTCGTCCAGCAACGCGGCATCGTCAATCGGGCGCACACCGCCACCCACATGCTCGGCAGCAGCTTGCAGCTGGCGCGCAATATCGGCACGGCGCTCGGTAAAGCTGGCGATCACGGCGCCTTCTTCGCGCAGCTGCTCCGCGTAGCTGTCCGCGTTGTGGACCACGACGGGGTCGACCTTGGCTTCAAAGCGGTGACCGTGCGTGGCGTTGCCTGCGGTCAAGCCCAGCGTCTTCACACCGACCAGCACTTGCGTGCCGTGCAGCACGACCAAGCCGTGGGCGGGGCGCACAAAGTTCACGCTGGTCCAGCCGTCTTGCAACTGGTAGCGCATGACCTTGGGGATGGGCAGCTTGGCGATCGCTTCGTCCAGTGCTTTTTGCACGCCATCGGCCAGCACCACACCCTTGACGGTGGAAGCGTAGAACAGGGCTTCGGCCTTGCCTTCACCTTCGCGCAGCAGGCCAGCGACGGCGGACGCGTCAGCGCCCAGTGCCGCCAGCTTCTTGAGCAGCGCGGGCGTGGCTTTGCCTTCGGCGTCCAGTCCCACCGACACGGGCATGAGCTTTTGCGACACTGCTTTGTCTTCGGCCTGGGGCAGTACTTCGGTGATGTGCGCAGCCAAACGGCGGGGCGAGGCGTAAGCCGTCAAGCGCGACTCGCTGGAGGCCAGCAGACCCTGCGCTTTCAGTTGCTCAAACAACACGCCGGCGAAGGCATCGCCCAGCTTTTGCAAGGCCTTGGGAGGCAATTCTTCAACAAACAGTTCAACAAGAAGATTCTGTGCGTTCATGGTATTTTTGATAGCTGCTAGCGCTTACCAGATAAGCGCCAGAGGCAAATTTGATTAAGTATTCAGACAGGGCCCGCTTACGCAGCCTTCTTGGCTTGTTGCTCTGCGGCTTTGGCCAGCTCGGCCAGCACTTCATCGGCATGTGCCTTGGGCGCCATGGGGAAGCCCAGGCGCGCGCGGCTGTCCAGATAGCTCTTGCCCACGGCACGGGCCAGGTTGCGGATGCGGCCAATATAAGCGGCACGCTCGGTCACCGAGATGGCACCGCGCGCATCCAGCAGGTTGAAGGTGTGGGCGGCCTTGAGCACTTGCTCATAGGCAGGCAGCGCCAACTGCGCGTCAATCAGCTGGTTGGCGGTGTCTTCGTGGGCCGCAAAGGCGCTGAACAGGAACTCGGCATTCGAATGCTCGAAGTTGTAGGTGGACTGCTCCACCTCGTTCTGGTGGAACACGTCGCCATAGGTCAGGCCGTCGGTATAGACCAGGTCGTACACCGATTCCTTGCCCTGCAGGTACATGGCCAAGCGCTCCAGACCATAGGTGATCTCGCCTGTGGCAGGCTTGCAGTCGATGCCGGCGACCTGCTGGAAGTAGGTGAACTGGGTCACTTCCATGCCGTTGAGCCAAACTTCCCAGCCCAGGCCCCAAGCGCCCAACGTGGGGTTCTCCCAGTCGTCTTCCACAAAGCGGATGTCGTTTTTCTTCAGATCAAAGCCCAGCGCTTCCAGCGAGCCCAGGTACAGCTCCAGGATGTTGTCGGGCGCGGGCTTGAGGACCACCTGGAACTGGTAGTAGTGCTGCAGGCGGTTGGGGTTCTCGCCGTAGCGGCCGTCCTTGGGGCGGCGGCTGGGCTGCACGTAGGCGGCCTTCCAGGGCTCGGGGCCGATGGCGCGCAGGAAGGTGGCGGTGTGCGACGTGCCGGCGCCGACTTCCATGTCATAGGGCTGGAGCAGTGCGCAGCCGTGTTCGGCCCAGTAGGACTGCAGTTTCAGAATGATTTGTTGGAAGGTCAGCATGGTGTCTGAAAAAGGGTAGAAGGCTGGCACGCAAGCGCCAACCCCATCGTTATAAGAGACCGCACAACCAGCGGGCACAGCAAAGGCCCCGCTCGCGCGCGCAAAGGGGTGATTCTAGGCCTCTCGCTACCCTATCGGCAGTTACAGCGCCTTTCAATGGTCAACAAAGGCTGCGACGCTTTCAATAAGGGAGCACCTTACGCTTTCCTCGCAGTCACTTCAACACTATTTATGGCTTAAACATATATGCAATAAGCACCAATAGCTATATTTTTTGAATTTCTCTGTGCCACACGGCCCAAAAGCCCGCCCTACAATGGCTCCACCCTTTTTCTTCTGACCGGCTAGCGAGGCGTGGCATGAATCTGTTCAACATCATCAAGAACCAACTGATCGAGGTCATCGAATGGACCGATGACTCGCGCGACACGCTCTCCTACCGCTGGCCGGACGACGACAAGGAAATCAAGAATGGCGCCCAGCTGATCGTGCGCGAATCGCAGCAGGTGCAGTTCGTGGCCGCCGGCCAGTACGCCGACCTGTTCGGCCCCGGCAAGCACACGCTGAGCACCGAGAACGTGCCCGTGCTGTCCACCATCCTGGGCTGGAAGTACGGTTTCCAGTCGCCCTTCAAGTGCGACGTCTACTACATCAACACACGCCTGTTCACGGGCAACAAGTGGGGCACCTCCAACCCCGTGCTGATGCGCGACAAGGACTTTGGCGTGGTGCGCATCCGCGCCTTCGGCACCTACGACTTCCGCATCGTGCAGCCTGCGCTGTTCCTCAGGGAAGTGGCGGGCACGGACCAGAACTTCCGCATCGACGAGTTTGCCGACACCATGCGCTCGCGCATCGTCAGCGTGTTTACCGAAGCCCTGGCCAAGGCCCAGGTGCCGGTGCTGGACGTGGCCACGCGCTATGGCGACCTGGGCCAGGCGCTGGTGCAGATCATCAACCCGGCGATGGTGGAGAAGTACGGCATCGAGGTGACCAGCTTTGTGCTGGAGAACGTCTCCGTGCCGCCCGAGGTGGAGCAGGCCATCGACAAGCGCTCCAGCATGGGCGCCATCGGCAACCTCAACGATTATGTGAAGTACCAGATGGGCCAGGCCATGGCACACGGCGGCGAAGGCGCGGCGGCAGCCACCCTGCCCGCCACCATGGCCATGGGCTTTGGCATGGCCCAGGAGATGATGCGGCAGATGCAGCAACCGAGCACCGCACCGGGAGCCCAGCCTGGACTGGGCGTGCCTCCGGGGAACGATGCCTTCTCACCCGCCGCAACCCAAGCTGCTCAGGCCACTCCGGCCGGCGCTGCCCCTGCGTTGCAGGTCTACACGCCGGAGCAGACCGCCCAGCTGCTGGGCGTGGACGTGGCCGACGTGCTTGCCGAGCTGGAGACCGGTCAGCTCAAAGGCCGCAAGATCGGCGCGAACTGGCGGATTGCGCAGGCCGCGCTGGATGAGTTTCTGCGCGGAGCTTAAGCACGCACCCTGAGCCGCTGCGCGGCTTTCCCCCAATTCGCTGCGGGGAGGCCCTTGCTTCTTGCCCATAGCGCTCGTGATTCTTTGGATCATTGTCAGTGACTGATACCCCTGCCTCTTCTTACGCTGCGGCCAGCGGCCCCCCTCAACCCTCCATGGTGCGCAAGCACCCCTGTCCGGAGTGTGGTGCCAACCTGGAGTGGAATGCCAAGGCGCAATCGCTCCAATGCCCCTACTGCGGCACTTTGGTGCCGTGGAGCGACGAGCTGAGGGAGGAATTGGGTCAGGAGATCGTTGAGCAAGACCTGTACGCAGCCCTGCAAAACCCAGCCAGCGGGCGTGGCTGGGGCGGCCAGCGCCAAGAGGTGCAGTGCCAGAACTGCCAGGCAATTTCGGTCTTTGTGGATGGCCGCGTGGCCCAGCGCTGCGATTTTTGCGGCTCGCCCGCCATCGTGGCGCATGAAGAGCGCAGCGACGCCATCACGCCGCAGAGCATCCTGCCGTTCAAAGTGAGTGATGGGCAGATCCGCGACCGTATCCGCCAATGGTACGGCAGCCGCTGGTTTGCGCCCAACAAGCTCAAGCACGCCGCGCTGACGGACACGCTGCACGGCGTGTATCTGCCGTACTGGACGTTTGACGCCCATGTCAGTGCGGTATGGCAGGCCGACGCAGGGTTTTATTACTACACCACCGAAACCTACCGCGATGCGAATGGCACCACCCAGACGCGACAGGTGCGCCATGTACGCTGGCAACCTGCATCGGGCAGCCTGCGCCACTTTTTTGATGATGAACTCGTGCCCGGCACTGTGGGGGTACACCCCCAACTGCTGCGACAGGTAGAGCCCTTCCCGACCACCACAGATCTGAAGCCCTACACCCCCGAATTTGTGCGCGGCTGGACGGTGGAGCGCTACCAGGTTGATCTGGGCAAGGCGGCCAAGCTCAACGAGCAAGACATGGACAGCCAAGTGGAAGCCCTGTGCGCGCGCCAGGTGCCCGGCGACACCTACCGCAACCTGCGCGTACAGCGGGAATACGCGGGCCGCACTTTCAAGCACGTACTGGTGCCTGTGTGGATCGTGGGCTATACCTACGGCAGCAAAAACTACCAGATCATTGCCAATGGCTATACCGGCCAGATTGCGGGCGAGCGGCCGTACAGCTGGGTGAAGATTGGCCTTGCGATAGTGTGCACGCTGATCGTGGCGGCCATCGTGCTGGGCATCATGCAAAACGCATGACCGCACGCATCATCCAAAAACAATAGCTGGCAGCGCTTTGTAAATAGCCACTTCCAATAGTTTGGTATTAAAAATTGGCTTCTAGCACACGCTATCAGCTATGTTTTCAACAAGGCTTACGTAAATACAAAGGGCTGCCATCGCAGCCCTTGTACGTGGTAGAGCCACACACAGCGCAATCCGTATTCCCAGTGTGCCCACAATTTATGCGCCAAATACCTCGGCGCTGCGCAGCAGGGGTTGCTTTTGGTCTTTGTCAGACAGCAAAAACTCCATACCTAAATCGGGCCAGGCAATGCCAATGTCTGGATCATTCCAGAGCAGCCCCCGGTCTGACTGCGGTGCGTAGTAATTCGTGGTCTTATACAAAAAATCTGCGCTGTCGCTGAGCACCACAAAACCATGGGCGAAGCCGGGGGGAATCCAGAACTGCTTATGGTTATCTTCGGTCAGCTCCTGCCCCACCCACTGACCAAAAGTGGCCGAGTTCTGGCGGATATCTACCGCAACATCCCATACGGCACCGCGCACCACACGCACCAGCTTGCCCTGGGCATGCGGAGGCAGTTGGTAGTGCAGCCCACGCAGCACCCCTTTGCTGGAGCGGCTGTGGTTGTCTTGCACAAACTCGAACACCGTGCCGGTAGCGGCATTGAACGCTGCCTGGTTGAAGCTTTCGTAGAAAAAGCCTCGTGCATCCCCAAACACCTTGGGCTCAATCACCATCACTTCTGGAATGGCGGTGGGGGTTGCTTTCATCGCACGCCACCTTTGAGCACCTGCATCAGGTACTGGCCATAGCCATTCTTGAGCAGCGGCTGGGCCAGTTTCTCGACCTGCGCAGCATCAATCCAGCCCGCACGGTAAGCGATTTCTTCGGGGCAAGCCACTTTCAAGCCCTGGCGCTGCTCTAACGTTGCGATGAACTGCCCAGCCTCCAGCAAACTGTCATGCGTACCCGTGTCCAGCCATGCATAGCCACGCCCCATCAATTGCACGTTCAACTGCCCCTTTTCCAGGTACAACTTGTTCAAGTCCGTGATCTCTAGCTCGCCACGCGGGGAAGGCTGGAGCGACTTGGCCAGTTCCACCACCTGGCTATCGTAGAAATACAGGCCGGTGACCGCATAGTTGGACTTGGGCACTGCAGGCTTTTCCTCCAGCGACAGCACTTTGCCCGAGGCATCAAACTCCGCGACGCCATAGCGTTCGGGGTCTTGCACGTGGTAGGCAAATACCGTGGAGCCATCCGGTTGCGCGCGGGCCTCTTCCAAAAGACTTTGAAAGTCATGCCCATAAAAAATGTTGTCCCCCAACACCAACGCACTGGGAGCACCGCTCAGGAAAGCTTCACCAATCAAAAATGCCTGCGCCAAGCCATCGGGGCTGGGCTGCACGGCATATTGCAGGTTCAGTCCCCACTGGCTGCCGTCGCCCAGCAATTGCTCAAAGCGCGGCGTGTCCTGCGGGGTGCTGATGATCAGGATATCCCGAATCCCGGCCAGCATCAGGGTGCTGAGCGGGTAGTAGATCATGGGCTTGTCATACACGGGCAGCAGTTGCTTGCTGATGGCCAGCGTGGCCGGGTGCAGGCGTGTGCCAGAGCCACCTGCGAGGATGATGCCTTTGCGCGCTTGTGTTGTCATAAAAAACCTATGTTTGATAGCTGCCAGCGCTTGATAGATAAGCGCCAGAGGCCAATTTCTTTACAAAATCTCTTGCAACATCCGCCGTACACCTTGCTGCCAATCAGGCAGGTGCAGCCCCAAGGCGGTTTGCAGTTTGCTGGTGCTCAAGCGTGAGTTATAGGGGCGCTGTGCCGATGTAGGAAATGCGCTGGTGGGCACGGCTTGGATGGCTTGTACCTTGAAAGCCAACTCAGGGCGCAACTGCCGTGCCGTGGCGATCACAAATTCGGCATACGCATGCCATGTGGCCTCCCCACCCGCCACGCAGTGGTACAGCCCCAGATGCGCCGGGTGCTGCACAACATGACAAATCGCGTGCGCCGTGACATCCGCCAGCAGATCCGCGCCTGTCGGCGCGCCAAACTGGTCGTTGATCACGTTCAGTTGTTCGCGCTCTTGTGCCAGCCGCAGCATGGTCTTGGCAAAGTTGTCACCGCGCGCCGCGTAGACCCAGCTGGCGCGAAAGATCAGGTGTTTGCAGCCGCTGGCCTGGATGAGTTGCTCCCCTTCCAGCTTGGTTTGGCCGTACACCGACAGCGGGGCCGTGGCAGCGTCTTCTGCACGCGGCGCATTGCCGCTCCCGTCAAACACATAGTCGGTGCTGTAGTGCACCAGCAAGGCATTCAACGCATGGGCTTCGCGAGCCAATACGCCAGGGGTGATCGCATTGAGCAGCCGTGCCAACTCCACGTCCCGCTCGGCTTGATCCACGGCGGTATGGGCAGCAGCATTGACGATCACATCAGGTGCCACCGCCCGCACCGTAGTCGCAATACCTTCAGGGTTCGCCAAATCTCCGCACAGTGCCGTGCTATCACGCCCCAGTGCAGTGACTTTCCCCAAGACAGCCAAACTGCGCTGAAGCTCCCAACCCACTTGACCATTGCAGCCCAAGAGCAGAATCTTCATGCCGATGCCTTTGGCGCGTATTGCTTTTGCAGCCAGTCGCGGTAGCTGCCAGACTGGACGTTCTGCACCCACTGCGGGTTGTCCAAGTACCACTGCACCGTTTTGCGAATGCCGGTTTCAAAGGTCTCTGCCGGCTTCCAGCCCAGTTCCCGCTCGAGCTTGCGGGCATCAATGGCATAGCGGCGGTCATGGCCTGGGCGGTCTGTGACGTAGGTGATCTGCTCTGCGTACGACAGGCCATCTCCGCGCGGACGCAGCTCATCAAGCAGCGCACACACCGTTTTGACGATGTCAATATTCGCCTTCTCGTTCCAGCCACCTACGTTGTAGGTTTCGCCCAGCTTGCCTGCCTCCAGCACGCGACGGATGGCACAGCAGTGGTCGCGCACATACAGCCAGTCGCGCACTTGCATGCCATCGCCATAAATGGGCAGCGGTTTGCCCGCCAAGGCATTCACAATCATCAGCGGAATCAGCTTTTCCGGGAAATGCAGCGGGCCATAGTTGTTGCTGCAATTGGTGGTCAGCACCGGCAGGCCATAGGTGTGGTGCCAGGCACGCACCAAATGGTCTGATGCCGCTTTGCTGGCTGAGTACGGGCTGTTGGGCTCGTAGTTGTGGTCTTCGGCAAAAGCCGGCTCGGTGGGCGATAAAGTGCCATACACCTCATCGGTGGACACATGCAAGAAACGGAAGCTGGACTTGGCTTCGTGCTCTAGCTCATTCCAGTAAGCACGTACCGCTTCCAACAAACGGAAAGTGCCCACCACATTCGTTTGAATGAAATCTTCAGGGCCGTGAATGGAACGGTCCACGTGGCTTTCCGCCGCAAAGTTGATCACCGCACGGGGCTGGTACTGCTGCAGCAAGGCACTGATGACCGCGCTATCGCCAATGTCGGCTTGCACAAACACGTGACGTGCATCGCCTTGCAGGCTGACCAAGTTTTCCAAGTTACCTGCATAGGTCAACTTATCAACATTTACTACAGGCTCGTCGTTGGAAGCCAGCCAGTCCAAAACAAAATTAGCGCCAATAAAGCCTGCGCCGCCGGTGACAAGAATCATGGGGAATACTCAGTACGTCAAGGAATGGCGCCCATTATCGAACACCTACAGCACCTTGAGGCACGCGGCCTTGGCCCCACCGCTGCTGCGCCATCACCAGCAGCCCCTCAAAGATCAGGTTATCCACCAACTCAAAGGGACGCGTCATGCTGGGCACCATCTTCCAGCCCGCACCGCCGGCCATCACACAGGCGGGCTCCATGCTGCAGTGCAGATACAAATGCTGGTACATGCGCTCGACCGCGCCGGCAATCGCATAGGTACCACCGCTGGTCAAAGCATCGCTCGTATTCTTGGGAAAAGGGGTGACCGAGCCGGTTGGCACATGCAGCCCTGCGGTACCGCTTTCCAGCGCACGCAGCATGATGCCATGCCCGGGCAAAATCAAGCCGCCCAAGAAGTTGCCTTGCGCATCGAGAGCATCAACCGTAACGGCCGTACCCACCATCACCACAATCAAGGGGCGCTCGTTGCCACGCTGCAAGATATGATGGCGTGCACCAATCATGGCCACCCAGCGATCGGCCCCTAGGCGCAATGGGTGTTCGTAACCATTGCTCACCCCCGCTTCATGGACAGAAGGCACCACCCATTGAGGCTCGAAGTTCCAGCCGAGCATCAACTCCATCTGATCGTGCACACGGCGGCGCGCCGTCTCCCCAGCCACCACGCAGCCCAGCATATGGGTAGGCGCGGGCAGCTTGCTCCAAGGCCCTTCTGCCAAGCGCTCAATGTGTTCCAAAAACTCCGCGCCATGAGCCAGCAAAGCTGCACCGGGACGTGGGGCGTCATACATCGCCCACTTCAAGCGGGTGTTGCCGATATCAATGGCCAAAAAAGTCATGGGCGGCATTATCAAGATTTTTGGCCCTGCGTACGTGTGCTTTGCGACACGACCACCCGGTCAACGCACCATTTCAGCGCAAATTGTCAAAAAATGCGCGTAGGAAGTGTCTGGCCTTGCAGACAAATTGTTTGCCGGTACATTGATTGCTCTTTCCCAACTATTTTTCAGGAGTGAATGTATGGGCCTGTTTAGTTTTATCAAAGAAGCTGGCGAGAAGCTGTTTGGCGGCAAAGATGCACAAGCGGCAACCCCGGCGGCCTCGCCAGGCGAACTCAATAGCAAGGCAGCCGCAGCGATTGAGAATTACATCCATGTGCAAAAGCTGGGCGTCAGCAACCTCAAAGTCAGTTATGACGCCAGCCAGGGCAAAGTCACGGTGGCGGGCGAGGCCCCTACCCAGGCCATCAAAGAAAAAGTCACCTTGTGCTGCGGCAACGTGGCCAGCGTCACCTCGGTGGATAACCAGATGACGGTGACCACCCCTGAACCCGAAGCCCAGTACCACGACGTGGTGCGCGGTGATACGTTGTCTGCGATTGCCAAAAAATACTATGGCGATGCCAACAAATACCCAGTGATCTTTGAAGCCAACAAGCCCATGTTGAGCCACCCTGACAAAATCTACCCCGGCCAAAAGCTGCGCATTCCTGCGCTGTAAGCTATAGCGGCAATAAAAAAGGCTCCGAACCTGGAGCCTTTTTTATTGCCATCACCTTATTGCCAAGGCAGCCCTTGTTTGCGCCAGCCGCCAATATTGCCGCGGTGGCCATTCGCATCCACATCCCCTTCAAAACCTTCGAGGATGTTGTAGGCCTCAATACCCAGTTGCTGGGCACGTGCTGCGGCAGCCACCGAGCGCACGCCGCTGCGGCACAGCAAAACGGCCTTGCCGCCAGCGGGCACAGCGGCTTGGAGTTGCGCATCGAAATCGGGGTTGTTGGCCATGCCGGGCCACAGCTTCCACTGCACGGGCACGGCGCCCGGAACTTGCCCCACCCAGGCGCGCTCGGCGTCGGTGCGCACATCAATCAACACGGCTTCACCCGTCTGCACCCAATGCCAAGCCAAAGGCGCAGGAATATCCCCCGCGTAAGCTGCGGCGGGAATGACTTGAAGCGTTTGCGGAGTGGTCATCGCACGGTCCTTATGAATGGCTAGATTGCTGGGCAGTTTCGCACACGGGCGCTGGGTACGCCACATCATGTTTACTAAAAAAACATAGCTGTCAGCGCTTTCAAAACAACAGCCTTAGATAGCTTTCAACACCAATTCATTACTAGCCAAGCGCTGACCGCTATTCTTTTCATATCACCCAGTCTGGGGCTGGGTGCTGGCGCAGTTCTGCGCGCAGACGTGCGTAGTCTGGGCATGCCGATGCGACGACCGCCCAAAACCTGGGGCTGTGGTCCATCACGCGCAGGTGCGAGAGTTCGTGAATCACCACGTAATCCAGCACTGGCAGGCGAAAGTGCAGCAGCCGCCAGTTGAGCATGATGCCGCCATCCACCTTGGCGCTGCCCCAGCGGGTGCGTGCATTGGACAAGCGCAGGCTGCGCCACTGCACGCCCAGCTCGGGTGCAAAGCGCTGCAGGCGTTCGGTAAATAAGGCCCGTGCATGGCGCAGCCACCATGCATTGACTTGCGCACGTACGCTGGCACCTGCTGCATCGGTGGGTAAGCTCACATGCAACGCCCAGCGCTGCTCTCCCACGGCCAGTAACTCGCCGCCCCCTGGGGCTGCTGGGTGCAAGTGCAGTTGCAGCACGCCGCCCAGATACGGCAAGTAGGCGCCGTGCTGCCAAGCTATCTGCGGCACCTGCTGGTTGCGTGTTTCGCGCTCACCCAGCTTGGCAAGCACCCAGCGCGCCTTCTCCTGCAATACTGCTTCAATGTTGGCCATACTGGCACGCAAGGGCGCGCGTACGGTCAGGCCGCTGTCACTGACCTCCAGCCCGATGCTGCATCGGCTGCTGCGCACCAACCAATAAGCCACGCGGGCACTGCCCAGGGGGGCGGTGTGCGTGGCTTTCGGGTGGGCAAACTCCAAGGGATTCAAGCTTGACCGTCGTTGCTGATGGCTGCGGTAGCTGCCGGATAGGCCTCGGGGTCCAGACGGCGCATTTCGGCTTCGATCCAGGCTTGCACTTCCGCCATCAGCTCTTCGTGCTTGCGCCCTGCGCTGGCAATCATCGGGCCCACCGATACATCCACCACACCGGGGGTTTTCACAAACGATTTGCGGGGCCAGCATTTGGCAGAAGTCACGGCAATCGGCACCACGGGAACGCCCGTCATGATGGCCAAACGGGTTGCGCCGGTTTTGTATTCGCCCACTTCGCCACGGGCCACGCGGGTACCTTCGGGAAACATGATGACCCAGATGCCTTGCGCCAGCAGGCGTTTGCCTTGCTCCACCACCTTGTGGAACGCACGAGAGCCGTGCTTGCGGTCAATGTGGATCATGTCCAGGCTGCCAATCGACCAGCCAAAGAAGGGGATGCTCAGCAGCTCTTTCTTGAACACATAGGCCAAAGCGCGCGGCATGATCGCAGGCATCAAAAAGGTTTCGTAGGTCGATTGGTGCTTGCACAGCAGCACCACGCCTTGCTGCGCATCCGTAGGCAGGTTTTCCATGCCTTGCACACGGTATTTCACGCCACAAAACCAGCCAGCGCTGTCCACACTCAGCTTGAGCCACGCGCGGGCAATCTTCCAGCGCAGCGCTGCAGAGCCACCGAACAGGCGCACGATCAAAATCAGCAAGGTATAAGGAACGACAGTGATGCCCATCCACAGCATGTGGATCACAGAGCGAATAAACGACATGAAGGCAGTCCTAACAATAGGCCAGTGTCAAAAACAGAGAGTGTGCACCAATTAACCCGCAACCACGGGGGCAGGAGGCGGCACCTGCACATCGGGCGCCAGCGCATCGGCCAGCGCTTTCCAGCTGGTGTAGCGCGGTATATGCGGCGCCATGTCAGCGGCAGGCGCTTGCTCATCCAGTTGCAGCCAAATCACATGGGCATGCATTGCTTCACCAGCCTGCAAATGCTTGGCGTTTTGCCCAACCACCCACACTTCGTGCGGCTCTGCACCATACCGTGCAGCCACTTGCTGCAACAAGCCGGGCGCAGGCTTGCGGCACGCGCAGTGCTCTTCCGGCGTGTGTGGACAAAAAAACACCGCCTCGATGCGCGCGCCGGCAGCAGCCAGCTCCCGCTGCATGCGCAAATGAATGGCGTTGAGGTCATTCACATCAAAACTGCCACGCCCCAAACCAGGCTGGTTGGTGGCCAGCGCGACATGCCAGCCGCCACGGTTGAGCTGTGCCACCGCTTCCAGCACCCCTTCTTGGGGCGTCCAGTCCTTGAGCGCCACAATGGAATCCTCGCCCTCCATATTGAGGGTGCCAATGCGATCCAAGATAGCGAGCTTCATAGGCAATAAGCAGTCAATGCAAGCAATCGGCACATGATAAAAGCGGCGGTGCCAGGGTTATGAAAAACCCAAGCACCACCGCTTTTGTCGGTTACCGCGCTTGGGTTAAGCGCCGGTCCAACGGCGCAGTGCCAGCGATGCGTTGGTGCCACCAAAGCCAAAGCTGTTAGACAAGACCGTGTTCAGCTGTGCATCGCGGGTTTTGGTCACCAAAGGCATCGCACCCAAAGCTTCATCGGGGGTTTCAACGTTCACGGAACCCGCAATGAATTGCTTGTTGAGCATGATCAGGCAGTAAATCGCTTCCTGCACACCCGTAGCTCCCAGCGAATGCCCCGTCAACGACTTGGTCGATGAGAAAGGCGGTACCTTGTCACCGAACAAGGCCTGCATGGCACGCACTTCTTGCATATCACCCACCGGGGTCGATGTGCCGTGGGTGTTGATGTAGTCGATGGGGGCGTTCACTGTTTCCATGGCCTGCTTCATGCACGCCACAGCACCGTCGCCCGATGGAGCCACCATGTCTTCACCGTCGGAGGTGGCGCCAAAGCCCACCACTTCGCCCAAGATGTGGGCGCCGCGTGCCAGTGCATGCTCCAAGCTTTCCAGCACCACAGCGCCGCCACCGCCGGCAATCACAAAGCCGTCACGGTGGGCATCGTAAGCACGCGAAGCCTTCTCGGGTGTTGCGTTGTATTTGCTGGACATGGCACCCATGCCATCAAACAGCAACGACATCCCCCACGACAGCTCCTCGCCGCCGCCTGCAAACATCACGTCCTGCATGCCCCAGGCGATTTGCTGGGCCGCAGCGCCAATGCAGTGCGCCGATGTCGAGCATGCCGATGTGATGGAGTAATTGATGCCCTTAACCTTGAAATTGGTCGCAAGACAAGCCGATACCGTTGAGCTCATGCAACGTGTGACCTGATAAGGTCCCACGCGGCGAATGCCTTTCTCACGCAGCGTATCTGCCGCTTCGATCTGGTTGGCAGGCGATCCACCGCCCGAGCCCATGATCAAACCGGTGCGCGGGTGGCTCACCATCTCGGGAGGCAAACCTGCTTGTGCAATGGCGTCTTCCAGCGCGATCTGCGCGTAAGCCGCTGCATCGCCCATAAAACGCAACTGCTTGCGATCAATGCGCGCTTCCACGTCGATCTCGGGAATGCCAGCCACTTGACTGCGCATACCCAGTTCCGTGAACTTGGGCATGGCTTTGATACCGGATCGACCTTCGCGCAGCGAAGTCTCCACCGTCGCCAAGTCGTTACCAATGCACGAGACAATGCCCGCGCCCGTGATCACTACGCGTTTTGTCATGCCGCAGTCCCTTGACCGTCACCTTCACGCAGGAACAACCCTACGCGCAGGTCGTTGGCTACATAGATTTCCTTGCCATCCGCAAACAGGCGCGCATCGCCAATCGCCATGTTCAGCTTGCGCTTGATGACGCGCTTGATGTCAATTTCATAGCGGACCAGCTTCACGTCGGGGCCAACTTCACCCGTAAACTTCACTTCGCCAGCACCCAGCGCACGGCCGCGACCGGGCAGTTGCAGCCAAGTGAGGTAAAAGCCAATCAGCTGCCACATGGCGTCCAAACCCAGGCAGCCGGGCATGACGGGGTCACCTTGAAAGTGGCACTTGAAGAACCACAAATCGGGGTTGACATCCAATTCAGCTACGATTTTGCCCAGTCCATGCGCGCCACCATCTTCAGAGATGTGCGTGATGCGATCAAACATCAGCATAGGGGGCAGAGGCAAACGTCCGCTATCGGGCTTAAACAACTTGCCTTCACCAGAAGCGATCAGTTGTTCATAGGAAAAAGATTCAGCCATTTTCTAACTTGCTCCGCAGCGGCTGAGCCGCTACTTGGTTTCTCGTGTATGTGATCGCGACAGTTTAAACGCGTGCTGCGCACAGCCGCACATTATGGAAGTTCACAGCCAGCTTGGCGGGCGAAAGCCCACGCAATCTTCACACAACGTATCAATCACACCCTGTTTGCTCAAATTTTCTTGCGTTGCTTGGCGCACCAAGCTACGACAACCACGCAAAACAGCCACAACGGCCATAACCCCCAGTGCGATACCCAGCGCGCAAAAGGTGTGACGCCGTCTCGCCCATTCACCTGCGCCAAGAGCACGTCGCGGGTGTAGGGCTGCAAAGCCGCTTGCACCGCGCCGCGGTGGTCAATCACAGCCGTAGCTCCTGTATTGGTAGCACGCAGCATGGGGCGTTCAAACTCTAAAGCGCGCATGCGGCTGATCTGCAAGTGCTGATCTACCGCAATACTGTCGCCAAACCATCCAATATTGCTGACATTTACAAATACTGTCGGAGCCTTAGAAACATCAGCAAAGCGTGCTCCTAACTCTTCTCCGAACAAGTCTTCGTAACAAATATTGGGCGCCCAGCGCTCACCCCGCCAGACAAAAGGTGCCTGCCCCACGCTGCCGCGCGAAAAGTCACCCAAGGGTATGTTCATCATGCGAACAAACCACTGAAACATCGGGGGGATGAATTCGCCAAAGGGCACCAAATGATGCTTGTGGTACCTATATTCTGGCATTTCCCCGGGCATCCAGCCCACGACGGCATTGCTATAGCCCCGCACTTCATTGCCCAAAGGGATGCCGACCAATGCAGCCGATGCGCTTTGGGGCTGCCGATACGGCGCAGAAATTGCTTCCCAATACCCTGCAGGCAACTGCTGCGGCAGCAAGGGAATCGCGGTTTCCGGCGCTACCACCAGTTCCGCCTGCGGATGCAGCAAACGCTCGCCATACCACTGCAATGCCTGCTCGACCCCGCTGCCGGGTATGAATTTTTCATCCTGTGCAATATTGCCCTGCAGCAAGGCCACCGTCACAGCGGGGCGTACGGGTGATTGGGTGGAATCAGACATTTGGGCCTGCTGCTGACTCCAGCCTGCACCTAACCATACCGAGCCGCCAACCAAGCCGACGCCCACCAACAGCAGTTTTTGGGACCACAAAATCCGCAACTGCGCCACGCCCATAGCCAAGGCTGCAGCCACCAACCCAGTGCCATACACACCGAACCAGCGTGGCCAGACCGACAGAGGCCCCTCCACATGGGCGTAGCCCACTGCGCCCCAAGGGAAGCCTGTCCACAGCGTGCCGCGCGCCAACTCCGCCAACGTCCAGCACGCGGCAAACAGCATGACGGCGTGCCAACCCGGTCGTGCCCAGCGCTTCCACAGCCAAAGCGCAACTGCGTAATAGCTACCCAAAAAAGCCGCCAGTGCCAGCACAGCAACCACGGCCAAAGGCGCGGGCAAGCCACCATAGGTATGCATGGAAATAAACAGCCACCAGAAAGTGGCGGTCAACCAGGTGGTGGCAAACAGCCCCACCAGCCACGACACTTGCTTGGCGCTGCGCGCGCGTTGCACACCGACACACAGCACACTGAGTGACAGCAGTTGCAGCCACCACAGCGGCTGCCCATTCGAAGGCCATGCCAGTGAGGCCGCTTGCAGCGCACCCGCCCCCACCATGGCCACCATCCAGCCCCAGAGCTGGGCGCGCTGCGCGGGCACCGGGGCCACTGCGTTCATGCAGTGCGCTCCTGTGGCCAGTCATCGGAAGCACGGGTGACCTGGAACCACCGCACCGCACCGCCTTTGGCATGCAACACCTTCAACTTCAACCCCGCAGCCTGCAGCGACTCACCACGCTTGGGCAAGCGCCCCATTTCATGGCTGACCCAGCCACCAATCGTTTCGAATGTATCAACGCCGTCTTCGCTGGGGAAAGTGACGTTGAACGCCTCTTCCACCCGCTCGAGTGGCGTGTGTCCTGCCACGCGGTAGGTGTTGTCAGCCAGGGCAAAGATGTCGCCATCTTCTTCAGGCACATCGAACTCGTCTTCGATTTCACCCACGATTTCTTCGAGCACATCTTCCATCGTGACCAGGCCCGCGACGCTGCCAAACTCGTCCACCAAAATGCTCATGTGGTTGCGATTGGATCGAAACTCGCGCAGCAGGTCGTACAAGCCTTTGGTCTCGGGCACAAACGTTACGGGCCGCAGCAAGGCCCGCACATTCATGGAGGGAGAACGCTGCAGCTTGAGCAAGTCTTTGGCCATCAAAATGCCAATGATGTTGTCACGCTCGCCTTCGTAGACCGGGAAACGGGAGTGGGCCGTGCGGATCACCTGCACCAGCATCTCGGCGTAGGGGGCTTCGATGTCCAGCAGATCCATGCGTGGAGCGGCCACCATAATGTCGCTGGCGGTGCGGTCTGCCATGCGAATCACGCCTTCCAGCATGACGCGTGCTTCGGTGCCAATGACTTCGTTGTCTTCGGCTTCGGCCAGGGTTTCGATCAACTCATCCTTGGAGTCGAGCCCCGGATGGATGAATTCGACAATTTTTTGCAGGAAAGTGCGCTTGTCTTCGCGCTCAGCATGGCGCGCAGGATGCGGGTCAGACACAGTCTTTCAGTGCAGGACGTGCGGTAGTGAATAGGGGCCCAAGGATAGCGGATTCCCGTGCCCCAGCAATTCCCCCCTGCGGGTAACCGCGCCTGGCACACACATTTAAGGCGCTGACTTATGGCGCCCCTCGCGCACCCCTTGGCGAATTTCTTGGACATCCGCCAAGATGCTCCAAAACTGCTTGGCCTGTTTTTTGAACTGGTAGTCCACCTCGGCGACTTGGTTGTCCCACAGCTCTGAGACTTGGCTGTCCAGCCCTGCTGCGGGCAACTGCAAATAGGCTTCGGACTCGGTGCCATCGCGCTTGACGCGGGCGCCCGCATTGCGCGCAATCTTGAGCATGGGCGTGTTCTCACTCAGCGCGTGAATGAACATCATCTCCACACCCTTGTTGCGCGAGTGCAGCATCGCCCGTGCAAACAAGCGGGTGCCCAGGCCCAGCCCCCGTGCAGTTTTCAGCACGGACACGCCAAATTCCGCGCAATTGCTGTGTTCGGCCAAGTCCACATAAGCAAGGTGCGCCATGGCAATCAGCTCCAGGCGGCGATTGAAGATGCCAAAAATATCGTCACGCGCAAAGTTCAGGTTGTCGGCATAGCGCACCACCTGCTCATCATTGGCGGCATAACCAAAGCGCAGGTAGCGATCGCCTTCGTCAAGCTTGAGCAAGTGCGCGCGGATGCGCGCGCGGTGGCGCTCGGACAGTTCGCGAATCGGCACCATGCTGGGCACGCTGCGCTTGGCCGATGCCTTGCGCAGCCATTGCTTGCTGGCTTTCCAAGGAGAAGTGATCCAACGGAGGGGCTCTGTCATGGTCAAAGTCCTGTGCGAGAGGCTTGGCGCGTGGTTTCAGCCATTGCACCACACTTTGATATCTATACGGTGCACAGCCAAAACCTAGGGTTTACGTGTATTTGCTGCATTGCAACATAAAACCTTTACCCTGGATATGAGGGGGCCCAATCTTGCCGGGGTGGTGTGCCCCGAACGCGGCTTTTGCACCACAAAAAACAGCGCCCGCAGGCGCTGTTTTCCAATTCTTATCAAAAAGTGAGCTGCTAGCGCTTGATTGACAGCAATTTCAAAGCCAAAACACGTCGAAGTGCTTATAAATAATACGAGAGCAGCTATCTTTTTATTTTTATACGGGCACCGAGGTCGTCGCCTTGACACGGTCCAGCACAAAGCTGGTTTTGCAATCGGACACACTGGGATGCTTGAGCAAGGTTTCCATGATGAAGCGGCTGTAGTGCTGCATATCCGCCACCACCACGCGCAGCAGGTAATCCATCTCGCCGGTCAGTGATGCGCACTCCACCACTTCGGGCCAGTTTTGCACGCTTTGCTTGAACGCATCCATGGGGTTGCGCTTGTGGGTTTCAGAGCTTTTTTCCAGCCGCACATTCAAATATGCCGTCAGGCCCAACCCCACTTTTTCAGGTGGCACCAGGGCCACGTAGCGCTCAATCACCCCCGCTTCCTCCAGCCGCTTGACGCGACGCAGCACCGCGCTGGGTGAGAGGCCCACCTGCTCGCCAATCACGTCATACGTTTCACGGCCATTTTCCTGCAGCCGGCGCAGGATGGATCGGTCAAGCTTATCGAGGGTGTGTTCTGCAGTCATGTGGTGGAATTTTAGGCAGGCAATCAGTCATATATAAGAGTTGGCTGCAGATTTTTGCAAACAAGCATTACCTCACGCCTTTATTTTGATATTGGAGCGCCCGTGCTAACCCTCTGTTGCGCCGTTTCCTAGGTAAAGCCCCATCCCCAAATCAGGGGCAGCCTTCAAGAATGTTTGCAGGCATCGCAACTTCTGCAATGAAAGGCACTGACATGGATCGAATGTGGTTGAAGGAATATCCCGCCGGGGTTCCTCACGATATCAAGCCTGAGGAATACAGCTCCGTCGTGGAACTGCTGGAAGATTCATTGAAAAAGTATGCCGATCAGCCCATCAGCGTGTGCATGGATGTGTGGATGAAGTATGGCGAGCTGGACAAGCTTTCCCAGCAGCTCGGCGCCTGGCTGCAAAGCCTGCAGTTGGAGCCCGACGCCCGGGTCGCCATCATGCTGCCCAATATTCCGCAGTTTGCCGTCAGCATGGCGGGCGTGCTGCGCGCAGGCTACACCTGCGTCAACGTCAATCCGCTGTACACCGCGCGTGAGCTGGAGCACCAGCTCAAAGACTCTGGCGCCACGGTCATCATCATCTTGGAAAACTTCGCGCACACCTTGGCGGACGTGATTGGGCGCACGCGTATCCAGCATGTGTGCATGACCGCCATGGGCGACTTGCTGGGTGCAGCGTACGGCGCATGGATCACGTTTGCCGTACGGCACCTCGCCAAAATGGTGCCCAAGTACGAGATTGCGCTGGATGGCCGCAGCGTCACGCCCTTCAAGAAAGCACTGTCCATCGGTGCAGGCAAGCCGCTGCGCAAGCCCTCCGTCAACCACGACAGCATCGCCTTTTTGCAATACACCGGGGGCACCACGGGCCTGTCCAAGGGCGCGGTACTCACCCACCGCAACATCATTGCTGCCACCTTGCAGGCAGAGGCGTGGTTTGCACCCGCCTACCAGGGGCAAACCAACCTCAGCAAGTTGCACAGCATTGCCGCCTTGCCGCTGTACCACATCTTTGCCCTGACCTTGCTGCTGCTGGCGCTGCGCCAAGGCTCCAGCCTGAGCCTGATTCCCAATCCGCGCGATATTCCCAAATTTGTCGAAGTGCTGCGCAAGCGCCCCTTCCACACTCTGCCGGCCGTGAACACCTTGTTCAACGCCTTGCTGCAAAACGAGAAGTTCCGTGCCATCGACTTCTCCGCGCTGGCCGTCTCCCAAGCGGGGGGCATGGCCGCCTCGGAAGGCACCGCCAAGCAATGGCAAAAAGTGACCGGCAAAGTCATGATTGAGGGCTGGGGCATGAGCGAGACGTGCGCCATTGGCACCAACAACCCCGTCACCGCCACCCACTTCAGCGGCACGATTGGCCTACCCCTGCCGGGCATTGATATCGCTATCAAAGATGATGATGGCAACAACGTCCCACAAGGGCAAAACGGCGAAATCTGCATCAAAGGCCCGAACGTCATGCGCGGCTATTACAACCAGCCCGAAGAAACCGCCAAAGCCTTCACCGCCGATGGTTTTATGCGCACCGGTGATATCGGTGTGATGGACGAGCGGGGCTACACCAAGATCATTGATCGCAAGAAGGACATGATTTTGGTCAGTGGCTTCAACGTCTTTCCCAACGAGCTGGAAAACGTCATCTCGCTATGCCCCGGTGTGGTGGAATGCGCTGCCGTGGGGGTGCCCGATGAACACTCGGGCGAAGCGATCAAGGTGTTTGTCATCAAAAACGACCCCTCGCTGACCGAAGAACGTTTGATGCGCTACTGCCACGACAACCTGACGGGCTACAAGCGCCCCAAATACATCGAGTTTCGCGAAGAATTGCCCAAGACCAATGTGGGCAAAATTTTGCGCCGCGAACTGCGTAACACCCCCGCCGCTGCCAAGGCGCCAGCCCCGCATTGAACATGCCCGCCACCACATCAACACCGGGCCTGTGGCCCGGTATGTTTTTCCTGGAAAGGGGTTGGCTGTCTGCGAACAACATCGTGTTTGTGGATGCACACAGCGCCGCTGTGCTAGACACCGGGTACTGGGTGCACGCCGCACAAACCGTGGATCTGGTGCGCAGCACCATTGGTGGCAAGCCACTCACGCGCATCCTCAACACCCATCTGCACAGCGACCACTGCGGTGGCAACGCGGCCTTGCAGGCGCAGTGGCCCAGCGCACAAACCTGGATTGCCCCGGGCCAAGCGCAGCATGTGGCGCAGTGGGACCCGGTTGCGCTGAGCTACACCCCAACCGGCCAGACATGCCCTCCCTTTCAGGCACAGCATGTGCTGCAACCGGGCACCGACATCCAACTGGGCGCGCAAACCTGGCAAGTCCATGCTGCGCCGGGACATGACCCGCACTCCATCATCTTGTTTGAGCCTGAACGCCGCATACTGATCTCAGCCGACGCACTCTGGGAGCACGGCTTTGGCGTGGTCTTCCCGGAAATTGAAGGCATCCAGGCGTTTGAAGAAGTCGCTGCCACCCTGGATGTGATTGAAGCCTTGCAACCCGCCTTGGTGCTGCCCGGCCACGGCCCCATGTTCAGCGATGTTGCCAGCGCACTGACCACGGCCCGCCAACGCCTGCAAGGCTTTGTGCAGCGCCCTGAGCGCCATGCCCGCTACGCAGCCAAGGTACTACTCAAATACAAGCTGCTGGAGTGGCAAACCCTGCCGCTGCAGCAAGCACATGACTGGTGCTTGCAAACCCCCTACATCGGGCTATTGCACGCCCAGTATTTCGCTGCGCACACACAGCAGGCTTGGTTGGATCAGTTGGTGCAAGAACTGGTGGGCAGTGGCGCAGCCGCCATCGAGCAGCACGATGGCACCACCATGCTGTGCAACCGCTGATTGCTGTGCCGCTGTCTTGCACACCCAGTTCCCCACTGCACTGCCCACAATCGGTTAAAAGACCTGCGTACACGCTGCTGTCCCAGGCCCTTCGGCTTTCGGGCTGTACGGTGCGTTCAGAGCAACAGAAAAGGAAGCAGGGAGATATTCACCATGGAAATTGCACTGGTAGGGTGCGGCGCTATCGGACGCAGTGTGCTGACGCTGTTGCAGCAGCACCCCCACGTACACCCCAAGTGGGTGGTGGTGTCACGGATCACGCCGCAGCTGCTGGAGGCGGTGGCAGATTTAGCACCGGGCGCGCAGCTCGTGCACGCCCTCCCAGACGATGCACACCCCGCTCTGTTGGTGGAGTGCGCCGGCCACAGTGCGATTGCGCAGCATGTGCAGCCCGCGCTGGAGCGCGGCATTGCTTGCGTGGTGGCCTCCATCGGGGCTTTGAGTGCGCCCGGCATGGCGCAAGCCCTAGAGGCTACCGCCGCAGCCGGCAACACCCAGATACAGCTGGTATCTGGCGCGATTGGAGGCGTAGATGCCCTGTCTGCCGCCCAGCTCGGAGGGTTGGATCAAGTGATCTACAGCGGGCGCAAACCGCCTCTGGCATGGGTGGGCACACCCGCTGAAGCAGGGTGCGAGCTGGCCAGCCTGTGCGAAGCAGTGTGCATTTTTGAGGGCACCGCGCGCGAAGCTGCTTTGCGTTACCCCAAAAATGCCAATGTGGCCGCAACGGTGGCACTGGCCGGGCTGGGGCTGGATCACACCACGGTGCGCCTGTTTGCCGACCCCGCCGTCGACACCAATGTGCACCACATCCAAGCCCGCGGTGCTTTTGGCTGCATGGAACTGACTTTGCAAGGCAGGCCCTTGGCGGCCAATCCGAAAACATCCGCCCTGACGGTCTACAGCATCGTGCGCGCCATCGTGCAACGCACGGGCAGGTGGGTGATGTAAGGGCTGCGGCCTACACCCCTCGTCCCTCACCGATCGGCGCAGCACAGAACGCTGCAGCAGATACAGCGCTCCACGCAAAAATGGCTGCCATGCGGGCAGCCATTTTTAGGGGGGCGTAAATTCAACTTACGGCAAATCGCGGTTGTATTCCGCCATGGTCACCTTCGGGCCTACGGTGCCCAGCCGGGCTTTGAGCGACTGGGGCTGGCCGGTAATCAAGGCCGCGTAGTTGGTGGTGTTGGACAGTACCTTCTTCACGTAATCACGTGTTTCCGTGAAAGGCACATTTTCGGCCCAGATCGCACCATCCAGCACGGGGCCATTGCGCCAATTGCGCGGGCGACCTGGCCCCGCGTTATAGCCCGCTGCGGCCATCGGCATAGAGCCATCAAAGTCATCCAGCGCCAGCTTCAGGTAGGACGTGCCGATGACGATGTTCACATCGCGGTCGTTGATCATGCTGGGCTGAAAGTCCGTCATGCCAATTTTCTTGGCTGTCCATCGGGCTGTAGCAGGCATCACCTGCATCAAACCCGAAGCCCCCACGTGTGAGCGCGCATCCATGATGAAGCGGCTTTCCTGGCGGATCAAGCCATACACATACGCCGGGTCCAGCCCAATATTCTTGGACTGCGCAATCACGGCATCGCGGAATGGCATGGGAAAGCGTTGCTTCCAGTCGATCACCTCGCGGGTGCGCTCGCTGGTGTTGATACAGCGGTCCCACACTTGCTGTTTGCACGCTAAGTCGGCCGCCGCCAGCAGTTCGCGGTCGGTCATTCCGCCGGGAATGTGCAGTCCCACGGTGTAATTCCACTCGCGCACACCTTCGCTGCGCAGCCCCATGTTGATGGCATACAGCGCACGCTGCAGCCCAGGATTTTGGGCCGCAGCAGCTTGCTCTTGCGGTGTCAGCGGCTGGGGCGCAGGCGGCATCTGTACCACTTGCCCCAAATCTTCCAGCGCCAGCTTTTCATAGAAGCCCTTCACGCTGGCAATGCTTTGCAGCAAACGCTGCGCTTCGGCCTGTTCGGCCTGGCTCACGTGGCGGTCATTGAGCAAAGCGCGCGCCTTCCAGTAGACCCAGGCGCTGTCAGCTTGCAATGCAGCGGGCATGGCATCGATCGTCTTGCGCACGGCTTTCCAGTTGCCGGCGCGCAAATTGGCGCGCACCATCCACTCCTGCGCCTCTTCGGACATGCGCTCGGACTTGCCAGCCTTGGCAAAGTAGTCCACGGCATCGCTGGACAAGCGGCGTGCGCTGACCTTGCCGATCACCCCCCACACCCAGTCGCGCTCTTCGGCGCGCAGCTGGCTGCCCCAGCGCGTGTCCATCAAATTGGCGGCTTGTTCCGGGTCATTGCTGGCAATGCGGATCAGCGCCAGCGAAGCCAGCTCGCGGCGTGTGTCGCCACGCACCTTGCTGGTGCCTGCCAGGTATTTCGCGGGCGATGCAAACACTTCGCTCACATGCTGCAAAGCATCCGGCGCGACGATGGCCACGGCACGGCGCGCCCCGGTCTGGCGGTTCAGCTCTGCGGACAGGCGTGCGCGCTTCCAGATGTCGTTGTCGTCGAGTTTTTTGATGGCATACAACTCGCTGGCGGCATAGGTGCAGCCGTCATCGGCATCGCGCTGCCCATGCCACAGGCGCACCACTTCTTGCGTCGCGTGCTCGGGCTGGCGCTGCTCAATGGTTTGGATGGCCAGGTCATAGCACCGCACTTCCTTGTCGTCGTTCATGCGGTACTCGGGCAGCATGCGCGCAAAGTCATTCCACTGGCGGCGCTGTCCCAGCAGCAGCAGCCAGTCGTTGCGCAGCCGGTCTTCTTGGTAAGTGCCACGCCAACGTTGTAAAAACGCATCAACCTCGGACGGTGCTGCCGTGTTCAAGCGTGCCTTCAATTCCCAGTACGCCGCCCACGGCTCCAGCGGGTGGCCTGCCGCCTGCGGCAGCAACGCAGAAAGCCGCGCTTTGTCGCCTTTGCGCGCCGCTTCCTGCATTTGCAGCAAAACATTGTCCGCCGCTGTTTGGGCTGCTGCCCAAGAAACGGGAAGGCTTAAAAGTGCAGCCGCGCAAAGCGGTGTCAGAATCTTGTGCAATTGCATGGGGGAATTATGTGATGGACAAAACGGCCCTTCGACGCACTTTGGTACAGCAACGCCTGAATATGGCAGACCGCCTACAGTGCGCAGACGATTTACAACGCGTGATGCGCATTTGGCTGGTGCATCGCCCCGATCTGGTCATCGGTGCCTACTGGCCCATCAAGGGCGAATTTGACCCCTTGCCGGTGCTGCACCGTTGGAAAGAGGATGGCGAATTGCTCGATAAACCCCAGCGCCGCCGCATCGGCCTGCCGGTGATCGACAAAGTGACCAAGACCATGCGCTTTCACGCCTGGCACCCCGGCTGCCCGATGGAAGAAGATGCCTACGGCATTCCCAAACCCAAAGACACCGAGGTGATTACCCCCTCCCTGCTGTTTGTGCCCTGTGTGGGTTATGCCCCCGGCGGCTACCGACTGGGCTATGGCGGTGGGTTTTATGACCGCACGCTCTCCAGCCTCAGCCCGCGCCCATTCACGGTGGGGCTGGGCTTTACGCAGGGTTTTATTGAAGATTTCCTGCCAGAACCCCACGATGTGCCGTTAGACGCCATCCTGAACGACAACGGCGTCGTTTGGCCGGTGTGATGGTGCTTAGACTATTGGTATGCCTGTTCGCAAAAAGAAATCGGTTCCCCAGCGTCTGCTGCTGCAGCGCCCCCCGCTAACCCCCATGCACGAGCCGCTCACGCCTGACGAGGTGCAACGCCTGCAGCGCCACATGCGCAAGCATGGCCCACGCAGCCTCACGCCGCGCCAGCACGATGCTATCTGGGACTTTCTGTTTGACCTGCCCGAGAGCCAGGTGTGGCTGTCGCACATGGTGGAACAAACCCAGGCCGCCCAGGCCAGTTTGCGCCCCCGTGCAAAAAAAGAAGCTTAAGGCGCTGGTACTTCAAAGGTTTGCAACAGCTATCCACTTCAAACCCAAGCATTACAAGCGCTAGGCGCTATGCTTTCCTTTAAGGAGCGCACCATGCTGCAGCTGTACATTGGCAACAAGAACTACTCCTCATGGTCGATGCGCCCCTGGGTGGCGATGCACCAGTTGGGCATCGCCTTTGAGGAAGTCATGGTGCGCTTTGACAGCTTTGCGCCCAGCTCCCAGTTCAAGCAGACCATGCGGGCGCTCAGCCCCACGGGCAATGTGCCGCTGCTGGTACACGACGGCCTGGCCGTGTGGGACACGCTGGCGATTGCCGAATATCTGGCAGAAACCTTCCCCCACGCCGGCGTGTGGCCCCGCGCGGTGGCCGACCGGGCCCGCGCACGCAGCCTGTGCGCAGAAATGCACAGCGGCTTTACCGCCCTGCGCAGCCACTGCCCCATGAACATCGAAGCCCATCTGCCCGAGGTGGGCGCCAAAGTCTGGGCCGAGCAAGCCGGTGTGCGCGCGGATGTGGCGCGCATCGTCGAGATGTGGAGCACCCAGTTGCAAACCCACGGCGGCCCCATGCTGTTTGGCGCTTTCAGCATGGCCGATGCGTTCTTTGCCCCGGTGTGCATGCGCCTGCACACCTACGACCTGCCCGTGCCACCCGCCATTCGCGCCTATATGGACCGCGTGCGTGCACTGCCAGCGGTGCAGGAGTGGATACACGCCGCGCTGGCCGAGCACGACTTTGTGCCAGAAGACGAGCCTTACCGCACGCAGCGCTAAACGTTTGCCCCCACTTACACCGCCTGCACCTGCTTCCAGCGCTGCCAGCCCTTGGCGCGCAGATCGCAGGCAGGGCAGGTGCCGCAGCCATAGCCCCAATCGTGAAGCACATCGCGCGTGCCTTCGTAGCAGGTGTGGGTTTCTTGCACGATCAGCTGCACCAGCGCCTCTCCCCCCAGCGTATGCGCCATCTGCCACGTGGCGGCCTTGTCAATCCACATCAGCGGCGTGGCAATACGCAGGCGGCGCTCCAACCCCAGGTTCAGCGCCAGTTGCATGGCTTTCATGGTGTCGTCCCGGCAATCCGGGTAGCCTGAAAAATCCGTTTCACAAACGCCGGTCACAATCACTTGCAGCCCACGGCGGTAGGCCAGCGCCCCCGCCAGTGTCAAAAACAGCAGATTGCGCCCCGGCACAAAGGTGTTGGGCAAGCCATCGGCCTGCATGGCAAAGGCCACATCATCGGTCAGCGAAGAACCGCCAATTTGCTTGAGCACATCCAGGCTCAGCACGTGGTCGTCCCCCAGCTTGGGCGCCCACTGCGCAAAGTCGGTACGGATTTTTTCCAGCACGCGCAGGCGCTGCGTCATCTCCACGCTATGGCGCTGGCCGTAGTCAAAACCCAAGGTTTCTACGCGCTCGTACTGAGAAAGCGCATGGGCCAGGCAGGTGGTGGAATCTTGTCCACCCGAAAACATCACAAGTGCGGTCGTATGCATGGGCGAAATTACAGCACGCTCGCGTACGTCCCCTGCGCGCTTGGGGCATGCACCGCCCCGCTGTCTGCCTATTTGAACTGCTGGCGCAAAAACGGCTTGTGGCGGCCAATGTGCTCCAGCTGTGCAGGTGCCACCGAGCCGCCCAAGTCTTCGCCCTCGCTGTTCAACACATCGGTGGCATAAGCCAAGGCCTGCTTGACCACATCCTCTTCACTCACGCCCTGTTTGGCCGCCAAGTCCATGGCCACGCGGCGCATGGCGCGCTGGCCCAGCATCCACATGGCGGCGTAGGCATCCCAGGCGGCAGCATTTTTTTTGAGCTTGTCGTGCTCGGCCAAGATGTCTTTGAGCGGCATGGCCAGCACCGCTTGCAGCTCTTTCATCTGCGCCTGCATGGCCTCCCACTGCGCCTGGCGCTCCAGGGCAGCCGCTGCTGCCTGGGCCTGCGCATCTGGCGCCTCAGGCACGGGCACGCTGCCGTCGGGGTTCAGTTGGGCAATCGTCAAAGAAGCAAGCAGGGACATGGCAGCACGCACAAACAAGGCAAGAAGGGGGCAACTCTAGCAACAAAGCCCATTCCCGCGCACACGCCTCTACACTTGCTGGCATGAAGATTTACCAGGTCGGCGGCGCCGTGCGCGACCGCCTGTTGCAGCGCCCTTTTCATGACACCGACTGGGTGGTCGTAGGCGCCACCCCCGAAGACATGACAGCCCAAGGCTTTACGCCCGTGGGCAAAGACTTTCCCGTGTTTTTGCACCCCCAAACCCACGAGGAATACGCACTGGCGCGCACCGAGCGCAAAAGCGGTGTGGGCTACCGCGGCTTTGTGGTGCATACCTCGCCCGACGTCACACTCGAAGAAGACTTGGCGCGGCGTGACTTGACCATCAATGCCATAGCAGCCCCCGCAGACTGGGCGGGCGTTGGAGCCGTATTTGACCCTTATAACGGCCAAGCGGATTTGCAAGCCAAACTGCTGCGCCATGTGACCGACGCGTTCCGCGAAGACCCGGTGCGCATCCTGCGCGTCGCCCGCTTTGCGGCGCGCTTTGAGGACTTCAGCGTCGCCCCCGAAACGCTGCAACTGATGCGCGAGATGGTGCAAGCTGGCGAGGCCGACCACCTGGTGCCCGAGCGCGTGTGGCAGGAAATCCGCCGCGGGCTGATGGAAGCCCAACCCTCGCGCATGTTTGAGGTGCTGCGCAGCTGCGGTGCCTTGCAAGTCATCCTGCCCGAGCTGAACCGCCTGTGGGGTGTGCCGCAGCGCCCCGAGTACCACCCCGAGGTGGACTCCGGCGTGCACGCCATGCTGGTGCTGGACATGGCCGCGCAGTTGCATGCACCGCTCACGGTACGTTTTGCCTGCCTGTGCCACGACTTTGGCAAAGGCACCACACCCGCCGATATGCTGCCGCGCCACATTGGCCATGAGCAGCGCAGCGCCCGGCTGCTCCAAGCAGTCTGCGACCGCTGGCGCGTGCCCAACGACTGCAAGGAGCTGGCCGACGTGGTGGCGCGCGAGCACGGCAACATCCACCGCAGCAGCGACTTGAACGCCGCCGCCGTGATGCGCCTGCTGGAGCGCTGCGACGCCATCCGTAAACCCGAGCGCTTTACTGAAGCATTGCTGGCCTGCGAATGCGACGCCCGGGGCCGCACGGGTCTGCAAGCCCAGCCCTACCCCCAGCGTCTGCGCCTACAGGCCGCGCTGAACGCCGCGCTGGCGGTCAACACGGCGCCGATTGCCCAAGCCGCCGCCCAGCAAGGCCTCCAAGGCAAAGCGATTGGCGAAGCAGTCACCGCCGCACGCACGCAGGCCGTGGCACAGGCTTTGGCGGCGTTGTAAGCCAATACGCTACGGGGTTTCCAGCAAGGGAAAACCGCTAAACGCAGCCTCTGGAACAAGGCGGAATATGCACAGGTCGGGCGTCACTTTGCAGCGCATGCCCACACCCACCCATTCCTGTTTGCTTTGTTCTGGAGGTTTTCCCATGGCCTATGCACTTCCCGGTCAGTCCGGCGCGCTACACACCTACCAAAACCGTTATGACCACTACATCGGTGGTCAATGGGTGGCCCCCAGCGAGGGGCAGTATTTCGACGTCACCACACCCATCACCGGCAAGGTCTACACCCAGGCTGCACGCGGCACCGCCGCCGACATTGAAAAAGCGCTGGACGCCGCCCACGCCGCTGCCGATGCCTGGGGCAAAACCAGCCCCACCGAACGCGGCAATATCTTGCTGCAGATTGCCGACCGCATTGACGCCAAAAAAGAGCTGCTGGCCTATGTGGAAACGGTGGACAACGGCAAAGCCATCCGCGAAACGCTGAACGCCGATATTCCGCTCGCCGCCGACCACTTTCGCTACTTTGCGGGGGCCATCCGCACGCAGGAAGGCGGCATCAGCCAGATCGACAACGACACAGTGGCCTACCACTTCCATGAGCCGCTGGGCGTGGTGGGGCAGATCATTCCGTGGAACTTCCCCATCCTGATGGCAGCGTGGAAGCTGGCCCCTGCGCTGGCCGCAGGCAATTGCGTGGTGCTCAAACCTGCCGAGCAAACGCCCATCTCGATCTTGGTGCTCATGGGCATCATTGGTGATTTGTTGCCACCGGGTGTGCTCAACATCGTCAACGGCTTTGGCCGCGAGGCAGGCATGCCGCTAGCGCAAAGCAAGCGCATTGCCAAGATTGCCTTCACCGGCTCCACCAGCACGGGCCGCGTGATTGCCCAGGCCGCCGCCAACAGCCTGATTCCGGCCACGCTGGAGCTGGGCGGCAAGTCGCCCAACATTTTCTTTGCCGATGTGATGGACCAGGACGACAGCTTTCTGGACAAGGCCATCGAAGGTCTGGTGCTGTTTGCCTTCAATCAGGGCGAGGTCTGCACCTGCCCATCACGTGCGCTGATTCACGAGTCCATCTACGACAAGTTCATGGAACGGGTGCTCCAGCGCGTGGCCGCTATCAAGCATGCCGACCCGCTGGATCCCAGCTCCATGATGGGCGCGCAGGCCAGCAAGGAGCAACTGACCAAAATCTTGTCCTACCTCGATCTGGGCAAACAAGAAGGCGCCGAAGTGCTGATTGGCGGCGCCCAGGCCCAGCTGGGCGGTGCGCTGGAAGGGGGCTACTACGTGCAGCCCACCATCTTCAAAGGCCACAACAAAATGCGCATCTTCCAGGAGGAAATTTTTGGCCCCGTGCTGGCCGTGACCACCTTCAAAACCGAAGCCGAAGCGCTGGAGCTGGCGAATGACACGCTCTACGGCCTGGGCGCGGGCGTCTGGAGCCGCAACGGCAACGTGGCTTACCGCATGGGGCGCGGCATCAAGGCGGGGCGCGTGTGGACCAACTGCTACCACCACTACCCCGCGCACGCAGCGTTTGGCGGCTACAAGGAATCCGGCGTGGGGCGTGAGAACCACAAGATGATGCTCAACCACTACCAGCAGACCAAGAACCTGCTGGTGAGCTACTCCGAGTCCAAACTGGGGTTCTTCTAAACGGTGGGTGTAGCACCCCGCAGGCGAGGTGCTACACCGGCCAACCGCACCAACCTCCATCCTAAAATTGTAATAAAAACAGCCACTAGCGCTTATCCATCAAGCGCTAGCAGCTATCTTTTTCAACAAGGAGCACCCATGGTCGATCGCGTCATTGCCACGCCCGCCACCTTGGCGCTGATTGAGGTGCTCAAGGCCAAATACGGGCCCCATTTGTTCTTCCACCAATCCGGCGGTTGCTGCGACAACAGCGCCGCCAACTGCTACATCGAGGGGGAGCTGACCATTGGCCCGGGTGATGTGAAGCTGGGCGAGATCGGTGGCCTGCCCTTTTACATGAGCACCTCGCAGTTTGAGTACTGGAAGCACACGCAACTCATCATCGATGTGATTGACGGCCACGGCGGCGGCACGCTGTCGCTGGAGGGGCCCGAAGGCAAAGCCTTCCTCACACGCTCGCGGGTGTTCAGCGATGAAGAGCTGCGCGCCCTGCGCACGCCCTAAGCACGGCGACGCTGCCCCACCACCAGACAAAGCCCGCTTTGCCGCCCTCCATGTCGATGAGCGAGGTTCCCATGCATGCAACGAGCTTTCACTACTATGCCGTCGCGATTCCGGTCTTTCTGCTGCTGCTCGCTACTGCCTGCACCATCGGTAGTTTTTTTCTGCGCGCACACCGCTATTTGCTGCGGCAAGCAAGCAGCTACGCGCTGGTAACGCTGGCCTTCGCCACAGACATTTTCGGCGGCACCAACCCTGGGTTTCTGGTCGCCGCAGGCGCTGCAAGCCTGTATTTGCTGGCAGCGATATACGCTGCACGTGCCATTGCAATACGCATGGGCCGCACCGTGCCGTCTTATGCCCTGTGGGCTATCGGCCTGATGATGCTGGGCGGCATCGCCTGGTACACCCTCCACACCCCTGACACGGTCGCGCGCAGGGCCATCGTCGCGCTCTCGATGGCCATGGTGCTGTCCCTGGTTGTGCCACGCGTTTGGAAGGCGCCGCAACGCCATACCGCCGATCGCATTGCGGTGACCCTGTTTACGCTGGCCACACTGCTGATGTGGCTGCGCCCTGTGGGGTTGCTCACAGCCACGCCAGCGCCCTTGGGCCCGCTCACCGAGATCACCTTTTTACGGGTCAATCTGATGGTGCTGCTGGCAGTCATTGCAATCTATACCGCAGCACTCATCGCCTGCGCTTTGGCGGACTCCACGGCCAAGCTGCGCGCAGAGCGGGATCATGATGGCTTAACCAACCTAGTCAACCGCCGGGCCTTTGAAGAAGGCTGCACTCCCACGCCCTATGCCCGAGGATTTCGTGTGCTGGTGATGTGCGATCTGGATCATTTCAAAGGCATCAACGACCAGTACGGCCATGCCGTCGGGGATGAGGTGCTGCGCCAGTTTGGCCACATTTTGCAAAGCTTGGTCCGAGAGGCAGACGTCACCGCACGGCTGGGTGGCGATGAATTTGTGCTGGCGCTCAAGCACACCACCGTTGAGCAAGCCCAAAAACTGATAGCGCGCATCCAAGCCCAGATGGCGCGCGCCTGCTGGTGCCCGCCAGAGCCCCAACGGCAAGTGACAGCCAGCTTTGGCATGGTACGACTGCGCGCCCAGGAGCACCTGCAAGAGGCGCTGCAGCGTGCCGATCAACTGATGTATCTGGCCAAAAAAACTGGCCGCAACTGTCTGCAGGTGGAAGGAGCAACCACCATCAACCCAGACGCTGCACTCACCACTGCCTGAGGCCACCAAGGCAGCACCCGCCCTCTGAAGGACGGAGTGACCAGACCCCTGCGCTAGGATGAAGCCCTGTTCGCTTTCCCGCAGTTTGTGCTGCTTTTGTGCCATGCATTACTTCAACCAAGCCGCTGCCGGTCTCATGCCCGACCGTGCCTTGCACGCCATCACCGCGCACTTGCAGCGTGAGCAGCACGCAGGCCCTTACGCCGCAGCGCAGCAGGCACAGCCGCAGTTGCAGGCGCTGTACGCCCAGTTGGCCGCACTGCTGCACTGCCAGCCGGCAGACATTGCACTGACCACCGGCAACACCCACGGCTGGTGCGCGGTCGTGGGTATGCTGGCGCTGCAACACGGCGACCGTGTGCTGGTTGCTCCCGGCGAATGGGGCGGCAACTACGCCATGCTGCTGCAGTTGCAAAATCGCACCGGCTGTGTGCTGCAAACCATGCCCTGCACGCCCGATGGCGCCATCGATCTGGTCGCACTTGAAGCCATGCTGGATGAGCGGGTGCGTCTCATCGCACTGACCTGGGTGCCCGCCCATGGCAGCACCATCTATGACGCCGTTGCCGTGGGCCAGCTGTGTGCCCGCCACCGCATCACCTATGTGGTGGATGCGGCGCAGGCGCTGGGACATATTCCGGTGGATGTGCAGGCGCTGCACTGCGACGCGCTGACGGCCCCCGGACGCAAATGGCTGTGCGGCCCCCGAGGCACAGGCTTGGTGTACCTCAAGCCCGGCTTTGCCGCCCAACTGCAGCCCATGACCGTGGACCACGTCTCTTGCCCCATCACCGCTGCAGGCCCCGCATTGCGCCACGATGCCCGGGTGCTGGAGCAGTCAGAGTCCTCCATCGCACTCAAACTGGGTTGGCTCGCCGCCTTGGAGGAGGCTGCCTCCCAAGGCTGGCCCGAGCGCTTTACCACGATTGCCCAGCGTGCCAGCCAACTGCGTAGCGCCTTGGCAGCGGTGCCCGGTGTCACCCTCCGTCACCTGCCTTCAGCACCCGATGACTGCGCCATCGTGGCGTTCACGGTGCAAGGATCAACGCCCGCGCAAGTACAGCACGCCCTGCTGCGCCACAACATTCAGGTTGCCGCTAGCGGCATGGGCTTTGCGCCACTGGACATGCAAGGCCGGGGCTTAGACGCCGTGGTACGAGCATCGGTGGCGTGGCACACCACCCCAGCGGATATCACTGCGCTATTGCATGCCATAAAAGCACTTCTAACGCAGGCTGCGCAAGCGTCCACAGCTATCATTTAAAAACCTCGGCGGTACTGCAGTTGCCACGCGCGCCTTTACACCACCGACTGCACCCAGCGCACAATTTCGCCCGCCGGTAAAGCACCGGAAATACGGGCGACTTCCTTGCCGCCGTTAAAAACAATCATGGTGGGAATGCTGCGGATGCCGTAGGGCGCTGCGGCTTGGGGGTGGGCTTCGGTATCCAGTTTGGCCAAGCGCACCTGGGGGGAGAGTTGCTGCGCGGCCTGTGCAAAGGCCGGTGCCATCATGCGGCAAGGGCCGCACCACGGCGCCCAAAAGTCCACCACCACGGGGATATGGCTGCGGCCCACATGCTTGGCCAAGCTGTCTGCATCCAGCTGCACGGGCTCGCCCGTGAACAGGGCTTGGTGGCAGCTGCCGCAGTGGGGCGCACTGCCCATCGCTGCTTGGGCTACGCGGTTGGTTTTGTGGCAATGGGGGCACACGATGTGCAGGGGGTCCATAACGGTCATGGCAGCTCCAGGGCTTGTGCAAAACCTACACATGGTGACGGTGCGCCGTTTTGCAAGCCGCCATCCCACGCCGCATGCAGTTGAAGGTTAGATGCCAAATATGCGCCCGACGCTTATCCAGCAATCGTTAGCAGCTATACATTTACATCAAAACAGCCAAGCCACCAGCTTGATGGTACTGAAGAGCAGCACCGTCACCAGCACCGCGCTGGCAAAGGGTATGAACACCTCGCGCCCCAGCAGGCGGAAGGTGAAATCGCCCGGCAGCCGCCCCAGCCCCACTTTGCGCAAGATGCCCGACGTGCTGTTGACCAGCACCAGCAGGATAAAGATCAGCAGCATCCAGCGGATCATGCAGGGCTCCGTGGCTTAGAGACGGTGTGTGCGGTCGCCGCGCACAAAGCCCAGGGCATCCCAAGGCTCCACGCCCTTGGCAAGGCCAATCACTTTGAACAGCTCGCCCATCTCGTGCTCCAGCATCAGCTTCATGGCGCTGGGGCGCTCGGTAGCGCTCATCGCATCAAGCTTGGCTTGCAGACCGCAGTTGATGAGAAAGTGCGCCTGCGTGGTGTAGCCCAGCACCTCCATGCCCGCGTCCTGGGCCGCCACGGCGGTGCCCGTGAAGTTAACGTGGGCGGTAATGTCTTTGAGGCCCACTTTATCCAGCGGATTGCTGTCGACTTGGTGCTGGTAGTGGCAGACCATGGTGCCCATGTGGCGCTGCGGGTGGTAGTACTCGCCTTCGCCAAAGCCGTAGTCGATAAAGAAGGCCGCGCCGCACTGCAAACGCTCCCCCAGCGTGCGAATAAACGCTTCGCCTTGGGGGTGAATCTCGGTTTCGTAGTCGTGCTCGCCTTCTACTTCCAGCGGCGGACGCAAGTCGGTGGGGCGGTTGGCCCAGACCAGCTCGCCCTCTTCCACGGCAATCCCGCGCTCGTACCATTGGCCATTGACGCGGGCGATGATGCGCACGGGCATGGCATCCAGCACCTCGTTGCCAATCACCACGCCTTGCATATGCGCGGGCAGTTCATTGGCCCACACGACCTTGGGGGCGTGCGCGACCAAACGCGCTTGCTGGCGAGCGCGCAGCGTGCCCGACAGATCGACGATGGTGTAACGCTCAATGGCCACGCCCAGGCGCTGCAGTTCGTCCAGCACCTGCAAGGCCAGCGCGCCCGTGCCTGCGCCAAACTCCCAGACTTCGTGGGTGCCCGTCTGGGCCAAGGCCTCGGCCACCTGCGCGGCCAGCAGTTGGCCGAAGGCGGGCGACAGCTCGGGTGCGGTCACAAAATCGCTGCCAGAATCCGGCATGGCCCCAAACTTGGCCGTGTCATTCGCGTAGTAACCCAGCCCCGGCGTGTACAGGGCCAGGGCCATGAATTGGTCAAAACCTATCCATCCACCCGCTTGGGCAATGGCCTTGTCGATATGCAAACGCAATGCGTTCGTTAAAATTGTGGGTTCTGTCATGACCCCTGCATTGTCACCCCAGCGGAGCGCGCTGCGTGCCAAAACGGCGCAAGCCGCAGTACACAGGGGGTTGTTGACGGTGCCCTCCCACCAAGATTGATACGCAAATTGCCAGAAGATGCAGGCCTGCCAGCGGCGCTCTGGGCACCCACTATGTCATCGGTTACCACCGGCCAACGCACGATTTCTCTCTCAGGGCTGCGCTTGAACGCACGCCTGGGCATTCTTGACTTCGAGCGTGAGGCAGCCCAACCCATTCAGGTCGATGCCGAGCTGAACATGGGTGTGCAGCCCCTGTTGCCCGCCAGCGATGACATTGCCCAGGTGCTGGACTACCGACTGGCGCGCAACGCCATCATCGACACGTGCACCGCCGGTCATACCGACCTGCTGGAGCGCCTGACCGGTGTGCTGGCACAAAACCTGATGGCACTGCCCGGCGTGCTGGGCGTGCGTGTGAAGATTGCCAAGTTAGAGATTTTTGACGACTGCGAAGTAGCCATTCGCGTCGAAACCGGACAATGGTGAACCCCATGAATGCTGTGACCGAAAACCCCTGGATGGCCGAAGAAGCCGTTGCCGAAAACCCCGCCGCAGATGCTGCTACCGAGGCCAAGCCCGGCAAGATCAAGATCGAACGTGAGCAGATCAAGCTGGAAAAGCGCCTGTGCCGTGAAGTCGGCCGTGCGGTCATGGACTTCAACATGATCGAAGAAGGCGACAAGATCATGGTCTGCATGTCCGGCGGCAAGGACAGCTACACCCTGCTAGACATCCTGCGCAAGCTGCAAAAACGCGCGCCGGTGAAGTTCGAGATCGTGGCCGTGAACCTGGACCAAAAGCAGCCCGGCTTCCCTGACCACATCCTGCCCGAGTATTTCCAGTCCATCGGCGTGGACTACCACATCGAAACGCAAGACACCTACTCGGTGGTCAAGCGCGTGATTCCTGAGGGCAAGACCACCTGCGGCCTGTGCTCGCGCCTGCGCCGTGCGATTTTGTATTCGGTGGCCGACCGCCTGGGTTGCACCAAGGTAGCACTGGGCCACCACCGCGACGACATCGTGCAGACGCTGATGCTGAACATGTTCTACGGCGGCCGCATGAAGGGCATGCCGCCCAAGCTGGTATCGGACGACGGCAAGCACGTGGTGATTCGCCCCCTGTGCTATGTGCCAGAAAAGGACACCGCACGCTGGGCGCAGTACCAGAACTTCCCCATCATTCCTTGCAACCTGTGCGGCAGCCAGGACGGCCTGCAGCGCGTGGCCGTGGGCGATATGCTGCGCGAGTGGGACAAGAAGTTCCCCGGCCGCATCGAGAGCATGTTCCGCGCCATGGGCAACATCGTGACCACGCACATGATGGATCCCCAGTTGCACAACTTCAAGGACGCCAAGGCCACCGGCATTGCCGACCCCAACGGCGACATGGCGTTTGACCATGAAGAGCTGCCCACCGCCCCCACCCTGCCCGGTGGCGTGCAAGTGGTGCAAATTGGCTAAATCGCCGCCACACACAGCGCGCCCCTTCTGTTCAAAGCCCCGTCTGACGGGGCTTTTTTTATGCAAAACCCGGCTTTGAGCGCTCGGCCTGCATGCACCAGGAACTTGCTCGGTGTATCGTTGCTCTGACGTTCAGGCAAAGAACAACCATGAACGAGGAGTACCTCCCATGAACCACCTCCCCCCATCTCGTCGCTGGGCCTGCGCTGCACTGATTGCCGGTGCTGCATTGTTAGCGGGCTGTGCCAGCGGCCCCCGTGAGATCACGTCCAGCGTCCAAAGCTACTCCAGCATGGCGGGAATCACGCTGCCAGCCACCTACCGCATGGAACTGTTGCCGTCCCAAAGCCAGCAGCAAAGCTTTGCCAAGGTGGAGGCTGCCGCCGAAAAAGCCCTGCAGCGCGTGGGCCTGACGCGCGACCCACGCCCTGACCTGGCCCGCTTGGTCGTGCAAGTTGGCGCCAACGCCAGCCAAGGCCGCGCCTACCATCCGGCGTATGACGACTGGTTCTACGGCCCACGCTTCGGCTTTGGCATGGGCTGGGGCGGCCCCCGCGTCGGAATGGGCATGCAATGGATGGATACCCCGCCCATGGTGTATTACCGTGGCGTCAAGCTGGTGCTGCGCGACCAGCAAAGCCAGAAAATCGTCTACGAAACGTCGGCCGCCTACGATGAAGTCTGGATGGACGACAACGTGATCTGGAACATCTTGTTCGATGCAGCGCTGAGCGACTTCCCCCATCCCCCGCAGGGCAGCCGCACCGTGCGCACCACGCTCGCCCCGTTGGCTACCAAGTCTCCCAGCGCCCCCGCTGGCGCAACCCCAAGCACGGCAACGCCAGCGGTGACGGCGCCAGCACCCGTGAACCGCTGAACGTACAGCACTGCCACATTGGCAACGCTTGCAGCGTGGTTCTATATAAAAAACAGGCCTTGGAGGTCTGTTTTTTTTATGTACTCCAACCGAGGCTCTGGCCACCAGCCATCCACACGCCGCTCCCTGCGCAGCCCCCCCGTAGGTGCCCCGGGAAAGCACTGCCCTACGAGCTTTGGCCCCCCATACACGCCCCCACCACCGCCCATTTTGCAAATGGCTACATGCGCCCACAGCCCTGCGATCGCACTGCGTGGTAACTTGTGTGCATTGCAATCCTTTTGGGGAGTGAGCTATGAAACATTGGATACGCAGCATCGCCTTGGGCACCGTTTGGTGCGCCGCTGCCTGGACCGCCCAAGCTGCCAACTGGGGCGACACCTTGCGCCAGCAAGCCACGCAGTTGGGCGGCAGCGGCACCCCCGCAGAAAGCAGCGGCAGCACATCGGCCTTGGGCGGCCTGCTGGGCAGCGGTAGTGGCGCCGCCGCAGGAGGCCTACTGTCTTCGCTGGGCGTACCGGCATCGGGCTCGGTCGGCAATGCGGCGGGTGTGATCACCTATTGCCTGAAAAACAACTACCTGAACCCCAACAAGGCCGAACAGGTGAAAGCCCAGCTGCTGGGCAAACTGGGCATGGGCACGCAGCAGCAACAGGCGCCCAAAGACCCGGGCTATCTGCAGGGCCTGGGCGGCATGATTACCGGCAGCAACGGGCAAACATTCAGCATGGACAAGCTCCAAGGCGACCTTAAGGAAAAAGCCTGCGACTTTGTGCTGGACAACGCCAAATCTTTGCTTTGATGCGTTCGATGCGTTCCACGCATTCAATACACAAACCATAGCTGCCAGCGCTTGCTGCATCAGCGCTAAACACCAAAAAGGCTTGCAATGGCTGCTGGCCTTTTTTCTCCCCTGCAGCAGCGCCATACCCCTGCGCTTGACCTTCCCATGATGTCAAGGATTAGGCTAGCCTCCATTCCTTCTCTTCGAGATACAGGTTCTGCGTATGAATGCCCCCACCCCCACTCCAGCTTCACCCTCCGCCACTGCGGCTCTCAGCCTGCCCGTGCAAGGCATGAGCTGTGCCAGCTGCGTGGGCAGGGTCGAAAAAGCCGTGCGCAAAGTACCGGGCGTGGCCGAAGTCAGCGTCAACCTGGCCACCGAGCGCATCCACATCCAGCCCGCGGGCAAGCTCGACATGGCCGCCGTGGTGCAAGCGATTGAAAAAGCCGGCTACGAAGTGCCTAGCCAAACCATCGAGCTGGCCGTGGAAGGCATGACCTGCGCCAGCTGCGTCGGCCGGGTAGAGCGTGCACTGAAAAAAGTGCCCGGCGTGACCGAGGCTCAGGTGAACCTGGCCACCGAGCGCGCCACGGTCCAAGGCAGCGCCACGCTGGAGGCCCTGCTGGCCGCGCTGGACAAGGCCGGCTACCCCGGCCAACCCATCGACACCCAGGCCGCGCGGGCGCAAGCCGAGGCCCAGGCTGCACACAAGGAAGCCGAATACGCCGCGCTGCAGCGCGACTTCACCCTGGCCACGGTGCTGGCGCTGCCAGTGTTTGTGCTGGAGATGGGCTCGCACCTGATCCCCGGCATGCACCACTGGGTGGCGGGCACCATCGGCCTGCAAAACAGCTGGTACCTGCAGTGTGTGCTGACCACGCTGGTGCTGTTGATTCCCGGGCGGCGCTTTTACACCAAGGGCCTGCCCGCGCTACTGCGCGGCGGGCCAGACATGAATTCGCTGGTCGCCGTGGGCACGCTGGCGGCGTTCAGCTATTCCTTGGTGGCCACCTTCCTGCCCGGCCTGCTGCCCGCAGGCACGGTGAATGTGTACTTCGAGGCCGCCGCCGTCATCGTCGCGCTGATCCTCCTGGGCCGCATGCTGGAAGCCCGCGCCAAGGGCCGCACCTCGCAGGCCATACAGCGGCTCATCGGCCTGCAGCCGCAGACGGCGCGCGTGCAGCGCGACGGGCAGTGGGTGGAGCTGCCAGCGGCCGACGTGCAGACCGGCGACCTCATCCAGGTGCGCCCCGGCGAGCGCGTGCCCGTGGACGGCACGGTGCGGGAAGGCCAGAGCTATGTGGACGAATCCATGATCACCGGCGAGCCCGTGCCCGTCGCCAAAACCATCGATGACCGCGTGGTGGGCGGCACGGTCAACCAGACCGGCGCCTTCACCCTGCGCGCCACGGCCGTGGGCAGCGCCAGCGTGCTGGCCCAGATCATCCGGCTGGTGGAGCAGGCCCAGAGCGGCAAGCTGCCCATCCAGGCCGTGGTGGACAAGGTCACGCTGTGGTTCGTGCCCGCCGTGATGGCCGCCGCCGTGCTCACCTTCCTGGTGTGGCTGGTGTTCGGCCCCGCGCCGGCGTTGAGTTTTGCGCTGGTCAATGCCGTGGCCGTGCTCATCATCGCCTGCCCCTGTGCCATGGGCCTGGCCACCCCCACGTCCATCATGGTGGGCACCGGCCGGGGCGCCGAGCTGGGCGTGCTGTTCCGCCAGGGCGAGGCGCTGCAGCTGCTGAAGAACACCCAGGCCGTGGCCGTGGACAAGACTGGCACCCTGACCGAAGGCCACCCCGCGCTGACCGACCTGGAAGTGGCCGAGGGCTTTGACCGCGCCCAGGTGCTGGCGCTGACCGCGGCCGCCGAATCGCGCTCCGAGCACCCGATTGCCCGCGCCATCGTGCAAGCCGCCGAGCACGAGCAGCTGACCGTGCCCGCCCTCAGCGACTTTGCCTCCATCACCGGCATGGGCGTGCGCGCCACGGCCCTGGGCCAGCGCGTCGAGGTCGGCGCCGACCGCTTCATGCACGCCCTGGGGCTGGACGTGGCGCGCTTCGCCCCCACGGCGGCGCGCCTGGGCAGCGAAGGCAAGTCGCCGCTGTACGTGGCGGTCGATGGGCAACTGGCCGCCATCATCGCCGTGGCCGACCCCATCAAGCCCAGCACGCCCGGCGCCATTGCCGCCCTGCATGCCCTGGGGCTGAAGGTCATCATGATCACCGGCGACAACGCCCGCACCGCGCAGGCGATTGCCGCGCGCCTGGGCATTGATGAAGTGGTGGCCGAGGTGCTGCCCGAAGGCAAGGTGACCACGCTGCAGCAGCTGCAGGCCACGCACGGCCATGTCGCCTTTGTCGGCGATGGCATCAACGACGCCCCCGCGCTGGCCGCGGCCGATGTCGGCATCGCGATCGGCACCGGCACCGACGTGGCCGTGGAAGCCGCCGACGTGGTGCTGATGTCCGGCAACCTGCAGGGCGTGCCGAATGCGATTGCGCTGTCCAAGGCCACCATGGGCAACATCCGGCAGAACCTGTTCTGGGCCTTTGCCTACAACACGGCGCTGATCCCCGTGGCCGCCGGCGCGCTCTATCCCGCGTATGGTGTCCTGCTGTCGCCGATTTTTGCGGCCGGTGCCATGGCACTGTCGAGTGTGTTTGTGCTGGGCAATGCCTTGCGCTTGCGCAGCTTTCAGGCGCCGATGGCAGAGGCTGCGGCCTGATCGATTGCGACCATCCCGTCTTTGACGGCAGAGGCCGGGAGTTCATCCCGGCAGCCGAGTGATTTTCTGGGTGCGCCCAGAAAGTCACCAAAGATGCGCTTGGACCTACCCGCCGCGAAACTCGCTGTGCGCTGTACCAGCGCACCGCTCAAACATCCACGGCGCGTCAGGAGATGGATGCCGACCTGTCGCGCAGCAGCGCTGCGGCAGGTCTGCCGTAGTGCCAGCGCAGTGCCACATGTTCCCAACCATCGGTGCACTGTGAAAATTTTCGGAGAAAGCCCATGAACATCGGAGAAGCGGCCAAGGCCTCGGGCGTGTCGGCCAAGATGATTCGCTATTACGAGTCGGTGGGGCTGATTCCGCCCATCCACCGCACCGAGTCCGGCTACCGCGCGTACAGCGAGTCGGATGTGCACATGCTGCACTTCATCCGCCGCGCGCGCGATCTGGGGTTTGCGGTGGCGGAGATTCACGACCTGCTGGACCTGTGGCGCGACCGCAGTCGCAAAAGCGCGGACGTGAAGCGCGTGGCGCTGCAGCACATCCAGGACCTGCAGCGGCGCATTCAGGAGCTGCAGCAAATGTCCGACACCCTGCAGGCACTGACCGCCTGCTGCGCTGGCGATGAACGGCCCGACTGCCCCATCCTGCAAGGGCTGGAGACGGCCGACCTCTGCGCACCGCCTCCACCAACCTGCGGCAATCCAAACCGCACGGACAGCGCTCAACCTGCAGACGGTGCAACTTGCTGCCCACCCAAGCAGCATTAGCCATTGGCTGCGCTGCGGTCCAACGCCCTCTGCCATCCACAAAAAAAGGCCATGTACCAACGCACATGGCCTTTTTTATTGCACGGAGGCAGCGCTTAAAGCACCTGCGCGGGGTAGCCCGCCTCTTCCAGCGCCGCCACCACTGCGGCCTGCGGGGCCGTGGTCTGCACCTGCACCGTGTGGGTGGGGATGTCCACCGTTACCTGCGCGGCGGCATCCACGGATTGGATCGCCTTGGTCACGCTGCGGCCGCAGCCGCCGCAGGTCATGCTGTCAATCTGAAATTGCATGGTTCAACTCCTTGTGTCTAGGGAATGCAGGCAGCGTAAGCCTTGACATGGTGGGAAGGTCAAGCGGTTCCATGCATGCATCTCAGCTATCAATGCAAGAGCTTTCAGCGCTTGCTGCACCTGCGCCAAGGGCCAAAAACACCTTAAACCCATGCCACAAATTTTTTTCTGCAGACTGCCTCAGCTTCGGCAACCCATGCAGGCATTTTTCAGGCACTTTCCAGCTGCTTGACCTTGCAGCGACTTCAAGCTTCATGCTGGCAACTTTCTAACTGTCCCCCTACCCGGAGTGATGCATGCACGCCTTGGAACACAAAATCCCCCCGCCACTGGTCGCTACCGCTTGCGCCCTGCTGATGTGGGGCATCGCGCAGTACAGCCCCATCTTGGCACTGGCTGCGCCGCTGCGCTGGGGCATGGCCTTGCTGGTGCTGCTGACCGGTGCAGCGTTTTGTGTGGCGGGGGTGTGGTCTTTTCGGCAGGCGCACACCACCGTCAACCCCTTAAAGCCAGACACCGCTTCCAGCCTGGTGCGCACGGGCGTGTACCGCTATTCGCGCAACCCCATGTATGTGGGCTTTGCCTTGCTGCTGCTGGCCTGGGCCTGCTACCTGGCCGCGCCCTGGGCCTTACTGGGTGTGCTGGCCTTTGTGCTGTACATCCAGCGCTTTCAGATTGCCCCCGAAGAGCGCGCACTGGCGCAGATTTTTGGTGACGAGTTTCAGCGCTATCGCGCGCAGGTGCGGCGCTGGCTGTAAAGCACAGGGGCGCGGTGCGCACTCAGCCCTTGGCAGCAGAAAAAATAGCAGCCAGCGCTTTCCCGACAAGCGCTGGCGCATGAAAAGGCTTACAAACCAGCTTGCCGTCCTGCGCACCCGCCCGCTGCGAAATCCGCTCTTCAGCCCGGCAGCCAACCACTGCCACCCCACTGCTTTTGTCACACGCTGCACAGCACCTGCGGCATGCGCCGCCGCCCGGCCACCCCTGCAAGTAGCAGGCCCCGCACCAAAGCGCTACATTCACGCTCTATGTCTGCCCAGCGCCTCGCTTATTTGTTTCCCATACTGGCCATTTTGGGCTCCATCGTGTTCTTGTGCACCGGCACGTCGTGGGCCAAAAACGCCCTCTTCCCCGAAGTGGGCGCGCAAGGCACCACCGCGCTGCGGCTGGGCTTTTCGGCCACGCTCATGCTGCTGTTCTGGCGTCCCTGGCGCACCCCGATTGCACGCCAAGACCTGCGCTCGATTGCGCTGTACGGCGCCACGCTGGGCATCATGTGCCTGTCGTTTTACTTGGCACTGCGTACCCTGCCGTTTGGCATTGCCGTGGCGATCGAATTTGCAGGCCCCTTGAGTGTGGCCGTGTGGTCATCGCGCCGGCCGCTGGACTATGGGTGGATTGCGCTGGCCGTGATCGGTCTGGGCCTGCTGCTGCCCCTGGGCCATGATGTGCACACGCTCGATGCCGCAGGCATTGCCTACGCCAGCATCGGCGCCATCGGCTGGGCCTGCTACATCGTCTTTGGCAAGCGCGTGGGTCACCTGCCCGTCAGCATCACCGCCCCCTTGGGCGCTGCAGTGGCCGCCCTGGTGGTGGTGCCCGTGGGCGTGGCGCATGCAGGTGCCGCGCTGCTGTCGCCCAGCGTGCTGCTGACCGGCCTGGGCGTGGCCCTGATCTCCAGCGCCATCCCGATCTCGCTGGAGCTGTTCGCCCTCAAGCACCTGCCCAAGCACGTCTTCGGCACCATGACCAGCATGGAACCCGCCGTGGCCGCGCTCCTGGCCCTGGTGTTTTTGGGCGAGGTGCTGAGCTTCACGCAGTGCGTGGCGGTTGGCCTGATCATGACCGCCTCCATGGGCTGCGCCTTGACGGCCCAGGCGCGGCGGGCGAAGCCGGTGCCCGCGATGGCGGAGGCTGCTTGATCTAAAAGCGTAGCTGGTGGCGCTTGATACGTCAGCGTTAGCGGCATAAAAGGCTTGAAACCTTGTTGGGGGCTTCAGGCCTTTTGTCTTTTTTACGGCTTGCTTTGTTTTAAGACAGGAGCCGGTAGTCGACCGGCGGCGACCCGATTTCTTTTGTCTTGCCAAAAGAAACCGGGGAAAGAAAACGCGCGCCTTGCAGGCGGCTTGTCCGGCGGAACTCGCTGCGCGCTTGACAAGCGCTTCGCTCAAACAGCCGCCGGAGATTTGATTTTTTATTCCTGGTCCGCGCGACGCTTGCGCGCGCGTGGGACATGCTTCACATCTCATAGAATTCAAAATTTACATATACAAACAAAAAAGAATTAGGAGATGCAAAAAATGCAAAGAATACGTAAAGTAGGCTCAATTTCAAATGAGCTTGTAAAAAAATCTAGGGAAGCCGCTCTAGCAGCAGTTCAAATTTTCAACAATCCCTCAATCACATTTAAATCAGAAATATTTATTGTACTTATTATTATTGCATGGACATATTTACTTCATGCTTATTACAGAAAATTAGAAATTGAGTATAGATATTTTAAATTAATTGGAGTACGAAAAAAGTTTGACAAAACGTCTAAAGGCGCTTTTAAATTCTGGGAGCTAGAGCGATGTTTAAATGATGATCTATCACCAGTTGATTCTGCAGCTTCAAAAAATTTACGATTTCTAATTGGTCTCCGCCATGAAATTGAGCATCAAATGACTAGTCGTTTAGATGAACACTTGAGTGCAAGATTTCAAGCTTGCTGTTTAAATTACAATGAATTAATTAAAAAGCATTTTGGCGAGGAATTTGGTATTGAAAAACATTTATCATTTAGTTTGCAATTTTCAGCAATTAACACTGATCAATGGAATGCTCTTCGTGAGGCACCAGGGCTTCCAAAAAATATTGAAACTTTTATCAATGACTTTGACTCGGAATTAACTCAAGAAGAGTTTGATGATCCAAAATTCTCTTATCGTATATTGTTTGTTCCTAAAACAGCAAACCATAAAGGCCAAGCTGATAAAGTTATCGAATTCATTAAGGCTGATTCAGATTTAGCAAAAAATATCAACAAAAGCTATGCAGTTATAAAAGAAACTGAAAAGCCGAAGTTTTTACCAAAACAAGTTGTCGAAAAAATGCATGAAGCTGGCTATCTGAGTTTTTCAATGCATCACCATACTGAACTTTGGCAAAAGCTCGACGCCAAAAATCCATCCAAAGGTCTCGGGACCCAAGTTGTCGACAACTGGTATTGGTATGAGCCTTGGGTGAAGCAAGTCACCCAACACTGCTTAGACAATTCATCCAAGTACAAAAAACCGCCAAATAAAAAGAAAACTTCACGAACATAACTTCGTCCGTTTTGCTCACTACGTGAGTTAAGTGATGCGCGCGCAAGCGTCGCGCCTTACTTCGTGGATGTCCTGCATATTTCCGGCGGCTGTTTGAGCGTAGCGCTGCAAGCGCGCAGCGAGTTCTGCCGGACAAGCCCGCTGCAAGCGTCGTCTTTTCTTTCCCCGGTTTCTTTTGACGAAGCAAAAGAAATCGGGTCGCCGCCGCGCGATAAGCGGCCTCTGCAAACAAACACACCGCAAAAGCCAAACCAAGAAGCAAAACAAAAAGAACATAGCTACCAGCGCTTGCTAGATGAGCGCCAGAAGCCAAAAACACCAACAATCAAAAAAGGCCCACAGCCGAAGCCGTGAGCCTTCTCATCCAAACCAAGTTGTGAAAGCAGCGGTCCCCCAGCTGCCCCACGTTCAATGAACGTGCGCAATGTCCGGAATCGCTGCCATCAAATCCTTGGTATAGGCATGCTGCGGATCGTCCAGCACCACCTGCGCATCGCCCACTTCCACCAGCTTGCCGCGCTGCATGACGCCGATGTCGTCGCACATGTGGCGGATGACCGCGAGGTTGTGGCTGATGAGCAGGTAGGTCAGGCCGAACTCGTCCTGCAGGTCGCGCATCAGGTTCAGCACCTGGGCCTGCACGGACACGTCCAGGGCCGAGGTCGGCTCGTCGCAGATGATGAACTCGGGCTTGCTGGCCAGGGCGCGCGCCACGGCGATGCGCTGGCGTTGGCCGCCCGAGAACTGGTGCGGATACTTCTTGGCGTCGTCGGGCTTCATGCGCACGCGGCGCAGGGCTTCCTGCACGCGCTCGGCCGTCTCGGCGGGACCCGAGGTCAGACCCAGCACCACCAGGGGTTCAGCAATCAACTGCTCCACCGTCCAGCGCGGGTTCAGGCTGGCGTACGGGTCCTGGAAGATCATCTGGAAGCGCCGGCGCATGGCCACGGTGTTGGCCGCGGGGCTCCATTTGTCCACGCCGTCGAACAGGATCTGGCCGCTGGTGGGCGGGGTCAGCCCGGCCACCATGCGTGCCACCGTGGATTTGCCGGAGCCGGATTCGCCCACCAGGCCGAAGGTCGTGCCCTTGCGGATGCTGAAGCTGACGTGGTCGGCCGCCTTGAGGATCTTCTTTTCACCGCCAGCCAAGATGCGCGCCAGCCAGCCAGAGGAGAGGTCGTAGTCCTTGCACAGGTCTTTGACTTCCACCAGGTTCTTGCTGCGTGCAGCATCTTCGGGCTTGGGCGTCCACGGCACGGCCTTGGCGACCGGGCCACCGCCCACTTCGGGCACGGGCAGGCGTTCCACGCGCTGGTGCACGCTGGGGATGGCGGCCATCAGCACCTGGGTGTAGGGGTCGCGCGGGGCGTCCAGCACCTGGCGCACGGGCCCGGTTTCCAGCACCCGGCCGTGGTACATGACCATGACGCGGTCGGCCGTCTCAGCGATCACGCCCATGTCGTGCGTGATCAGCATGGCGGCGGCGCCGCGCTCCTTGCACACGCGGCGCAGCAGGGCAATGATCTGCGCCTGCACCGACACGTCGAGCGCCGTGGTGGGCTCGTCGGCAATGATCAGCTCGGGCTCGGCACACAGCGCCAGGGCAATCGCCACGCGCTGGCGCATGCCGCCCGAGAACTGGTGCGGGTACTGCGCCATGCGCTCCTTGGCATGCGGGATTTCCACTTCTTCCAGCAGCGCCAGGGCGCGGGCTTCGGCTTCCTTCTCGCTCACCGGCAGGTGGGTGCGGATGGTTTCGACCAGGTGATCGCCCACGGTGTAGACCGGGTTCAGGCTGGTCAGTGGGTCCTGGAAGATGGTGCCGATGCGCTTGCCGCGGATGCGGCGCAGGTCTTCGCCCTGCAGGTTGTCGATGCGCAGGCCTTGCAGCTCCACCGTGCCGCCGGAGATGCGGCCCGGTGCCTCGATCAGGCCGGTGACGGCCGAGCCGGTCATGGACTTGCCGGCGCCGGATTCACCCACCACGCCCAGGATTTCGCCGGGGAAGATGTCGAAGGAGACGTCGTGCAGCACGTGCACGGGGCCCTTGTAGGTGTCGAAGGTGACGCTGAGGTTGCGCACGCGCAGCACGGGGGTGCCGGTGACATCACCGGCAGGCACGGGTTGGTGTGTGTCTGGGGTCATGTTTATTGCAGCTTGGGGTTCAGGGCGTCGCGCAGCCAGTCGCCGACCAGGTTCACGGACAGGGCCAGGGCTAGCAGTACCAGCGAAGGGAACAGCAGGATCCACCATTCGCCGGAGAACAAGAAGCTCTGGCCGATGCGGATCAGCGTGCCCAGCGAGGGCGCGGTGGGCGGCAGGCCGACACCGAGGTAGGACAGCGTGGACTCGGCCACGATGGCGTGCGCAAAGCTGATGGTGGCGATCACCAGGATGGGCGCCAGCATATTGGGCAGGATGTGCTTGGTGAGGATGGCCGTCTTGCTGCGGCCGATGAGCTGGGCGGCCAGCACATAGTCCTTCTGCTTTTCCACCATCACCGCGCCACGCACGGTGCGGGCGTACTGCACCCAGTCGGACAGGCCGATGGCGATGATGATCACGAACACGGCCATGTCGTCGCGGTAGCCCTCGGGCAGCAGGCCGCGCGCGATGCCGAAGATCAGCAGCGCCACCAGGATGACCGGGAAGGTCAGCTGCACGTCGGCAATGCGCATCAGCAGGGTGTCAAACCAGCCGCCGGCATAGCCGGCGATCAGGCCCAGCGGCACGCCGATGATGAGCGACAGCGCCACGGCGGACACGCCCACGAACACGGACATGCGCAGGCCATACAGGATGGCCGAGTACACGTCACGGCCCTGGTCGTCCGCCCCCAGGGGGTAGAACATCTCACCCATGCCCTGGCTCCAGGGTGGGGTGAAAGCGTCCATCAGGTCCAGGCTGCCCGGATCGAAGGGGTTGTGCAGCGCCAGCAGCGGCGCGCAGATAGTGGCCAGCACCAGCAGGGCCAGTACGCCGGTGGCCACTTGCACCAAGCGCGAGCGGGCAAAGGCGCGCTTGACGGGCGAGTCGCTGGCCTTCCAGCCGGTCGGGGCCGGCGCGGATTTAACAGATTCGGTCATTGCAGCCCCCTTATTTCTTTCGCAGGCGGGGGTCCACCAGCACATACAAAAAGTCCACGAACAGGTTGATCACCACGTACAGCAGCGCGATGAACATCAGGTAGGCAGCAATCAGCGGCACGTCCACACCCTGCACCGAGGAGATGAACAACAGGCCCACGCCCGGCCATTGGAAGACGGTTTCCGTCACGATGGCAAAGGCAATCAGCGACCCGATTTGCAGGCCGGCAATGGTGATCACGGGGATCAGCGTATTGCGCAGCGCGTGGCCAAAGTACAGGCTTTTTTCATGCAACCCACGGGCACGGCCGAAGCGGATGTAGTCGGAGCGCAGCACCTCCAGCATCTCGGCGCGCACCAGGCGCATGATCAGCGTCATGTTGTAAAAGCCCAGCGTGATGGCAGGCATGATGAGCGCTGCCCAGCCCGAGGCCGTGAGGAAACCGGTTTCCCAGCCGCCGATCTTGACGGTCTCGCCCCGCCCGAAGGACGGCAGCCAGCGCAATTCGACGGCAAACAGATAGATCAGACCAATACCAATCAGGAAGGTCGGAAGCGACACACCCACCAGCGACACCGTCATGATGGAGCGGCTGAGCCACCCATCTTTTTTGATCGCGGTATAGACCCCCAGCACCACGCCAATCACCAGCGCCAGCACGGCGGCGGTCATGGCCAACTCCAGCGTGGCGGGCAGACGTTCGGCAATCACGTCGGCCACGGGGCGCTTCAAGCGGTACGAGATCCCCAGATCCCCTTGCAGCACCTTGCCCACATAGGACAGGTATTGCATGGGGACGGATTTGTTAAAGCCCAGCTCTTCAACCAGGGCTGTGCGTTCTTCCAGCGTGGCGTCTTCGCCCAACAGGCTGATGGTGGGGTCGCCAATATGGCGAAACACCATGAAGGAAATGAGCGAGACGGCCAGCAGTACCAAAACTGACTGGCCCAGTCTGCGCAGCAGATGGACCAGCATAGGCTTACTTCGCGTTCTTGTTGATCTTCACGTCCTTGAAGTGCAGCACGTTGTCGGGGTGCACGGGAACGTTGATGGACTTGACCGAAGCGAAGTGGATGACCTGGTCATGCAGCGGAATGTAGAAGCGCTCTTTTTGCACCACTTGCCAGATGTCCTTGATGGTGGCGTTGCGCTTGGCCACATCGCTTTCCGAAGACAGCGAGATGATCTTGGCGTCCAGCTCAGGATTGCTGTAGTGCGTGGCATTCTGCGCGCCGCGGCCTTCCTTGCCGCGCGTGGCGACCAGGAAGTCGAAGATGTAAGCCGAGTCATAGGTGGGCACACCCCAGCCATACAGGTAGAAGTCGCTGTCGGCATTCACGATGGACACGCTGTGCTGCGCGATGGGGCGCGAGGACACTTCGGTCTTGATGCCCACGCGGCCCAGGAAGCCGGCAATCGCGGTGCTGATGGCTTCGTCGTTCACATAGCGGTCGTTGGGCGAGTGCAAGGTGAGGGTGAAGCCATTGGGGTAACCCGCTTCCGCCAGCAAGGCCTTGGCCTTGTTCACATCGGCCTTGGGGTAGGCGGCCATGGCTTTGTCGTAGCCATTGACAAACGACGGCGCCATCACGCCCGAGGGGTTGGACAGGCCACGCATCACCGAGCGCTTGATGGCATCGCGGTCAATCGCCAGCTCCATGGCATGGCGCACCTTGGGGTCGGCCAGGGGGTTCTTGCCCTTGACGTTGCTGGACTTCAGTTCTGCCGTGCCCACGTTCAGCCCCAGGAAGATGGAGCGGTTTTCTGGCCCTTCGTTGATGCGCAGCTTGGCGTCTTGCTTGAGGCGCGCCACGTCTTGCGCGGGGATGTCTTGGGCAAAGTCCACCTCACCGGACAGCAGGGCCGCCACGCGGGTGGCGGGCGACTTGATGGGCAGGTACACCAGCTCGGTCACATCGCCCACTTTGCCCTTGCCCCAGTAGTTGGGGTTTTGCTTCATCACGGTGCGGCTGTCCACTTCGCGGCTGGCCAGCGTGAAAGCGCCGGTGCCGTTGACGGCGCGGGTGGCACCGTTTTCGGTCTTGCTGGTGGCGTCTTGCGTCTCCAGCGCGCCGTTGGCCTTGGCCCATGCTTCATTCATGATGAAGATGTTGGTCAGGTTGTTCGGGAAAATCGGGTTCGGGCCTTTGGTTTTGACGTGCACGGTCAAGTCATCGACCGCCTTGATGTCTTCCACCGAAGCCAGCAGCGACTTCACCTGCGCATTCGGGCCTTTGGCACGGTTGAGCGAGAAGACCACGTCCTTGGCGCTCAGCGGCTTGCCATCGTGGAACTTCACATTGGGGCGAATCTTGAAGACCCACACGGTCGGATCACCTTCGAGCAACTTCCACTCGGTGGCCAGCAGGGGCACCAGCTTGCCGTCGTTGGTACGGTTGACCAAGGTTTCATACATCTGGTGCATCAACACAAAGTTAGTGCCCGTGTTGAAGACGTGGGGGTCCAGGGTGGTCACATCGGCAGAGCGCGCCCAGCGTACGGTTTCAGCTTGCACCAATGCGGCGGAAGTCAAAAGGCCAGCGGCCAGCATCGCAGTGCCCAGGGTCTTCAAGATCATGTTGTCTCCAAAAAGGAAGGTGAGGTTGACGGTATGCCACGAGCCACGGATAAGTCGCTCTAGGGTTAGGCCTAGCAAGCAAAAAATGCACCTGCTGCGCCCCTACCGCCTGTCGTTTGATTTGTTATCCGCTCATCTTTATAGCGAAGCACACGTAACGCCACGCAATAAGCTCATGCATTTCTGTGCCTTCACGCAAAAATCCTTGTGCTGCCGCTTCAGGCAAGGTATGTACGAATGCCGGACAATGGTGGGCTGGCCCGCGCTGCTGCTTTGCAGCGCTCGGGCCTGTTTGCTCTGTTTTGACTCTGGGCGCTGAACCCGCCTGTATGCCGCATGCACGCTACCCGTATCGTTGCCATCCGCCATGGCGAAACCTCCTGGAATGTGGATGCCCGTATCCAGGGGCATTTGGACATTCCGCTCAATGACGTGGGCCTGTGGCAAGCCCAGCGTGTGGGCGCTGCGCTGGCCGATGAGCAGTTTGACGCCATCTACAGCAGTGACTTGCAGCGCGCCTTGGCAACCGCGCAGGCCGTGGGCAGCGCCACCGCTTGCCCCGTCCAGCCCGACACGGGGCTGCGCGAGCGCTGTTTTGGCAGTTTTGAAGGCCGCACCTTCCACGAGATTGAGGCCGATTCGCCCGAGCACGCGCTGCGCTGGCGCAAGCGCGACCCCGAATTTGTGCCCGACGGCGGCGGCGAATCGCTGCACATGCTGCGCGGGCGCATTCAGCACACCGTAGACCGTCTGGCGGCCCAGCACCTGGGTGGGCAAATTGCGCTGGTGGCGCACGGCGGCGTGATGGACATGCTCTACCGCTTGGCCACGCGCCAGGATCTGCAAGCGCCGCGCAGCTGGGAGCTGGGCAACGCCGCCATCAACCGCCTGCTGTGGACCCCCGAGGGGCTGACGCTGGTGGGCTGGGGCGATACGGCCCACCTGTCGCAAGCGGTACGCGACGAATTCATCAGCTGATTCATCAGCTGCCAGGCCGCAGCGCCTGTGCACACCGGGGCTGTGGCACAAGTGAAGAAAAAAGAAGCGGCCAGCACTTGCTCTATAACGATTTACGATATTTTTGTATCGCAAACCATTGATAGACAAGCGCTAGCCGCTCTTTTATTTGACAGCCCACCCTGCTGGCGGGTGCAAGCAATCCCTATGCAAGCTCACGCCATTCAGGCACGTGCATAGGTCGATGTGAACGACGCCTTGGCGATCGTGTTGGCGTTGATCATGAAGCCGCCAATGGCGGTGGTGGCGTCGTCTGGCATATCCAGCTTGGCTACCGACAGCGCATGCACGGTGAAGATGTAGCGGTGCGGCTTGTCACCGGGTGGTGGGCACATGCCGCCCCACGCAAAAATGCCGTAGTCGTTGCGCATTTGGCGCGCGCCTGCGGGCAAGTTGGCACCGCCTTTTTCCCCGGCATTGGCCGCCAGACTGGTCACGCTGGCAGGAATGTCCACCACCATCCAGTGCCACCAGCCGGAGCCTGTGGGCGCATCGGGGTCATACACGGTCACCGCAAAACTTTGCGTGCCTTCGGGGGCGCCACTCCACTGCAAAACCGGCGATGCGTTGGCACCGCCACATCCGAACATGTCGGACTCAAACACGGGCGCAATCGTGCCGCCTGCAGGAATGTCGGGGCTGGTCAGGGTGAAAGTTGTCATGTTGGCGATCTCCTTGGTCACAAGCTGTGCAGTATGCCTGCTGCAGACAGCCCGTTTCACGGAGCCCTCAAGCGCATGGCTTTATTCAAGAAAACCGCTTATTTCCACGCTTGTGCTTTGCTGCCAGCGCAGCCTTTGGCTGGCCAGTGATGCAGGTACTGGAGGCAATTGGATGTTTGCGCTGCTGGCGCAGCCGGGGTGGGCACGGTGCCGCCTTGGCCCAAGCCCTGCGCCAGATCCCACAGGTCTACACCGCACACGACATCTGGCCCGAAGCGCGCCCCACAGCAGGCAGCATCCCTGCCTGCGCCTTGACCCAAGGCAGCCACGGTTTGGCTGACGAATGCTAGATTGCGACCTTCGTTGTCGACTTTTTCTGATTTTCACCCCCGTTCTGCCATGCGCCTGCTGCTTGCTTTGCTTTTGCCCTTTTCCGTGTTTTTCACCATCGGCCGCCCTTTTGCGGGCCTGCTGCGCTTGCTTCTGCAAATCACATTGATCGGCTGGGTGCCAGCAGCGATCTGGGCGGTCTATGCCTTGAGCCAATACAAAACCGATCAGAAAATCAAAGAAGCACTGGGTGGCCGCTGATACGGCTGCGACTCTAAAATCGAATAAAAAAAGGAGCGCAATGCGCTCCTTTTTGGTGGGGGTGTGCAGCGGATATGCTGCTGACCGGCTATGGCCTACGGCTTACAGCTCACCATAGCTGTGCAGACCCGACAAGAACATATTCACGCCCAGGAAAGCAAAGGTGGTGATGGCCAAGCCCACCAGCGCCCACCATGCCGAGACGGTACCGCGCAGCCCCTTCATCAGGCGCATGTGCAACCAGGCGGCATAGTTCAACCAGACGATCAGCGCCCACGTCTCCTTCGGATCCCAGCTCCAATAACCGCCCCATGCCTCTGCCGCCCACAGCGCACCCAGCACGGTGGCAATGGTGAAGAAGGCAAAGCCCACGGCGATGGATTTGTACATCACATCGTCCAAGATTTCATAGGCGGGCAAACGCGCGGCAATCGGTTTGCGCGCTGCCAAAATGGCCGCGACGATCAGCGCAGAAATACCGAAATAAATGATCCAGTAGCTGCTGCCGGTTTCCTGGCTCTGGCGGAAAGCCAAAGGCTCAAAACACAGCGCCACACCCAGCAGCCACAAAGGCGCCAGCTTGTACCACTTGGTCTCCTGCGCCTGCTGCTTGATGAGGTAGGCAAACGCCACCATGGCGGCCAAGGCGAATGTGCCGTAGCCAATAAAGTTCGCAGGCACGTGCACCTTCATCCACCAGCTTTGCAGCGCAGGCACCAAAGGCTGGATGGCATGTGCTTCACGCACAATGCTGTACCACAGCAAAAAGCCTACCGCTGCGCTGACGACCAGCATCACAAAGCCGCCCAAGGCACGCGTTTGGTACTGGTCTTCGTAGTAGAGATAAAACAGCGCCGTCATCCAGATGAACATGACGAACACTTCGTACAAATTGCTCACGGGGATGTGGCCAATATCAGGGCCCAGCAAATAGCTCTCAAACCAGCGCACCATGGTGCCCACCAGCGCCAGCGTGATGGCCACCCAGGTCATGCGCGAGCCCATCGCGCCAAACGTATCGCGCTCGCCCTTCGCAAACAGGCTGATCCAGTAGAAGATGGTGGCCATAAAGCACAGCACGCTCATCCACAAAATGGCGGATTGGCTCGACAAAAAGTATTTCAGGCCAAACACCGTCTCCGAGCGGTCAATGTGCGCCACGCCATCAGGGCCGTGGTAGAGCCAGATGGCCAAGAGCGACAGGGCCGCAATCGCCAGCATGAGCTTGTTCAGCGGACGCCAGAACCAGCCCAGCCAAATCATGGCGGGCATCGTGCCAATCAAAATCCCTTTTTCGTAGCCATTCATGGCATGGCTGTACTGGTTCAAGGAAAACAAGCCACCAGCGACGACCAGCACGGCAAACAACCAGTCAAACCAGTTGCGCCGCACAAAATAGCCTTCATTCAACGTGATGGTGGAAGTAGTCGTGGTGCTACTCATACAGAACGCTCCGTGGGAGAGGCGGCTGCAGCCGAAGTGGCCAGCAGCTTTTGCTTCAAATTATCAAATTCGCGGTCAGTGTCCATGATCTTGCGATTGGAGGACAGCGCCATGGTTGCTTGTGCCGCATCGCCTTGCGGCGCTACCCAAATCCACAAGCGGCGATCACGGATATACAGCATGGCAAACACACCGATGATCAGGAACAGGCAGCCCAGATACACAATGTTTTTACCGGGAGCGCGCGCCACCTGGAACACACTGGCTTGCACCTGCTTGAAGTCCTCCATCATGAAGGCCATCGGTGCGGGATAAAACTGCGCATCGCTGAGGGCAAAGACCGACTGCGTCATGAACCCCAAGGTTTGCTCGCCAGCTTCCAGCGGCTTCAGACCTGCTTTTTCGCGGCTGAGCTGCGCCAGGTCGTACAACACGCCGTTCAAGATGCGAATCAGCACTTCGCTGGCGCGCTCGCGCTCAGCCTCGGGCACATTCGCTTCCATGAACTGGCCAATCGCCTGCAAACCGCCATCTGGCACGCCGTTGACCAGCTTGCCGCTGCCAGCAAACAGGTTCACCGCACGCAGTGCCGACTGCGTCAAGGCCTCACGCAGATCTTCGCGCTCAGCGGGGACGGCCTGCTTGGCATAGCGGCGCACCGCCTCTTCGCGCATGGCGGGATCTTGCAGTGCAGCACGCATGCGCATAAAGCCTTGCATGCTGCCTTGGTCATCGGCAGGAATACGCAGGTAGCGGAAAGCCTCAGAAGGGTTCTCTCGCACACCCAGCAAGAACATGGACACACCATCGCCAAAATCGACAGGGCTCATGTAGTTCTGGTACTCACGCGCTTGGCCCGAGGCATCGCGCAACTTGTAGCCAATGCTGGGGCCAATATTGCGCAGATCTTGGGGCTTCGCCGTTTTGTGGCCGCCACCCAACCGGGACTCAATAGAGCTGCGCAAATCCACCTTGCGCACATCCACTGCCGCATTCGCATTTTTTTGGCCACTGAAGTTTTCCACGTTGATGGTGCGCAGCTCGGTGAATTCGAGTGTCATCACATCTGCGGGCTTGGATGAGCCTGCGCGCATCAACTCGGTGGCGCTGCCAATGTAGCCTTCCACCTCAAACGCCTCACCACCGGCTGTAAACGGTACGGCACGCAATTTCACTTGCGAGCCACCATCGTCAAAGCTGGACTGGTAAATCTCAATGCCTTTGTAGCTGGCAGGGTGGTTCACCTCAATGCGCTTTTCGAGCTGTTCACCCGTTTCTTTGTCGTGAATGATCACATCACTGGCAAACAGCTTGGGCATGCCGGTGTCGTAGTACTCCACAACGAACTTCTTGAGCTCCACCGAGAAAGGCAGCTCTTGCAGCAACACCCCATCCGACTGGTTCAAGATGGCCGTGCCCGCTTGTGTGCCTTCTGCCACCATCAAATTGCCACGATACGTGGGGTTGCGCAGGGACAGACGGTGCTCTGGCGGCACATCCGAAATACGCCCTGCACCGGTGTAGGGGGTCTTGCCTCCCAGCCACATTTGGGCTCGCACCACCATATCGCCATCGAGCAAGCCACCAATGCAAATCATCACGATCGCCGAGTGTGCTGCGATATAGCCCAGCTTGTTGGCCGCGCCGGCTTTGGCTGCCAGCATGTAGCCCTTGCCTGCGGGCGTCTCCCGCTCTTGCAGCTTTACCTTCCAACCGCTGCGCGCCAGAATGCCGCCAATGCGCTGTGCGGCAGCTTGTGGCTGCTCGTTCAATACAGCCTGTGCCTTGTGGTGAAAAGCCTTGAGACTTTGCTCACGAATGTTTTCTTTGTAATTGCGCAAATCCGCCATGTATTTGGGCGTGTGCCGCAGCAGGCACAGCGTGGTGCTGGTCACCAAAAACGCCAAAATCAGCAAGAACCACCACGCGCTATACACCGCATTGAGCTTGAGCGCCAAAAACAGCTCCGCCCAGAAAGGGCCAAACTGGTTGACGTAATTGACACTGGGTTCATGCTGCTTGAGCACCGTGCCAATCACCGAAGCAATACAAATGATGGTGAGCAGCGCAATCGCAAAGCGCATGGAAGCCAGCAATTCCAGCAAAGCGCGCATGCGCTGCGGTTGCTCACGATGGGACGGCTTGCCGGAAGAAGAATCTGACATGAAAAAAGACACAAGGCCCTAAAGACAAAAGGCGGGGCCATCAGATTTCGATGGTCCCGCCTTTATTGGGGTTTGTTATGGGCGGCAAGTTCCCGCTTGAACAGCGAAAACTTGATTTAACGCAAGCCGGCGATGTAATCCGCCACAGCCTTGATTTCGCGATCGTTCAACTTGGCAGCCACATCCTTCATCTGAAGGTTGTTGGCACGCGAGCCATCACGGAAAGCATTCAATTGCTTGACAGTGTAATCGGCATGCTGCCCGGACAGTCGAGGGTACTGTGCAGGAATACCAGCGCCGTTAGGGCTATGGCAGCTGACACACGCCGCAATCTTGCGATCTGGTACGCCGCCACGGTAGATGCGCTCACCCAACTGCACCAGGTTCTTGTCGGTTGCAAAACCGTTCTTCGCAGGCTGCGTGGCCAACCAGGCCGTGATGTTGCGCATTTCCTCATCCGACAACATCGTGGCGAAACCCTTCATGATCGGGTCTGCACGCTTGTCATCCTTGAAGTCATGCAACTGCTTGAGCAAATACTCTGGATGCTGTTGTGCCAATTTAGGATTGAGGACAATAGTCGAATTGCCATCAGCACCATGACAAGCTGCGCATACAGCTTCGAAACTGGCTTGACCTTTGACGAGGTCGGGTTTGGCCGGTGTATCGCCCGCCGCGAAGGCCGGGAGAGCGGGTGCTGCCAGTGCGGCAGACGTCAGCAAAGAGGCGAGCAACTTCATATTGTGGGTCTGGTTATGTGCGCAAAACTGCCAGATTCTACAATGAGGCCCCAACGCTTAATACCCCCCATGACGACCAACTCCCCCGCATTTGCTTCGGGTCAAACTTCTGACCTGATTGATCCCAAGCTCGCCATGGGCTGGATGCACACGGCACGCTTTTTAACCACGGCTGCTCAGCTGCACCATCTGCCCACGGTAGACGTGCCTGAAATTGCCTTCGTGGGCCGCTCCAACGCAGGCAAATCCACGTCCATCAACACCTTAACGCAGCAAAAGCAACTGGCCTTTGCTTCCAAAAAACCGGGCCGCACCCAGCACATCAACCTGTTTTCGCTGGGCAAACAAGGCACCACCGATGCGGTGTTGGCTGACTTGCCCGGCTATGGCTATGCCGCAGTATCGCGCTCGGACAAAGAGCGCTGGCAGCGGGTGATGCTCAACTACCTGATGCAACGCGAAAGCCTGAGCGCCGTGGTGCTGCTGTGCGACCCCCGCCTGGGTTTGACGGAGCTGGATGAAGCGTTGCTGGATGCTATTCGCCCGCGCGTAGAACGTGGCCTGAAGTTTTTGATCTTGCTCACCAAAGCCGACAAGTTGACGCGCTCCGAGCAAGCCAAGATTTTGTCCATCACCAAACTCAATGCGGGCGGTGGTGAAGTGCGCATGTTCTCGGCACTGAAAAAGCAAGGTGTGGATGAGGTGGCGCAATTGCTGTGGCACTGGTGCCACCCTGCAGGCTTGAACTCTACGGCAACACCCCCTGCCGCAGAGGCTGGTACCGCACCCGCAGTGCAGCCCCCTGCCACCGACACCCCCGCGCAATAACGCATAGACGCGGGCGCGCCGCTGCGCCACCATGGCGGCTCCTACAAGGAAGTGCCATGATCGAAACCATCCGCCACCAGCTCCCACACGGCGTCACGCTCGAGTGCCGCAGCTGTGGCGCCCCTGGAAAACCCCTGTTGCTGTTTTTGCACGGATTTCCTGAAGGAGCCTTTATCTGGGATGGGGTGATGACGCCTTTTGCAGACCGTTGGCGCTGCCTGGCGCCCGATTTACGGGGTTACGGGCAATCCAGCAAGCCGTCATCGATCGACGCTTACAAACCCAAAGCTTTGGTGCAGGACTTGGTGGCATTGATCGCCGCCGAAAGCCCCGGTCGGCCAGCGGCCGCCGTGATCGCCCACGACTGGGGTGGCGCGCTGGCATGGAATTTGGCGATTCAGCATCCCACTGCGCTGCAACAGCTGCTCATCATCAACGCACCACACCCCGGTGCTTTTGTGCGTGAGCTGCAGCACAACCCTGCGCAGCAAGCGGCCAGCCAATACATGCACTTTCTGCGCCGCAGCGATGCGCCTGCATTGCTCCTGGCCGATGGTGCCCAGCGGCTGTGGGATTTTTTCCGCACGCCACAGGGCGACTTGCCGGCCTGGCTCACACCGCAGTTGCAAGCCGTTTACCTGGCACATTGGCAGCAATCACTTGCCACGGCCTGCCACTACTACAGCGCCAGCCCTTTGGCCCCACCTCGCGACGATGACCAAGGCATTCACCAGCTTCAGCTGCCTGATGCGCTGCTGCATACGGCGGTTCCCACCCATATTTTGTGGGGGCAACAAGATAAGGCCCTGCTCCCCGAACTCCTGAACGGTTTGGAACAATGGGTGCCGCACCTCTCCCTCACCTATGCGCCAGATGCGAGCCACTGGCTGGTGCACGAGCGCCCAGACTTGGTCATTCGCCAACTGCACCAGATACTGAGCCAGTCTTTACCAAAAAGAGAGCTATCATCGCTTGACAGCACTAGCCAAAACACTGATTTTACCCTTGATTATTGATACAGCGATGGCTGCCCATCAGGGCGTGTCTTAAAACGTTTGTGCACCCAGTAGTACTGCGGAATCATGGTGCGAATGGCTGCTTCCAGCTCACGGTTCATGCGTGCTGTATCAGCGACGTGGTCTTCCGTGGGAAAGTTGTCCCACGCGGGCGTCATTTCCGCCACATAGCCCTCGGGCGTCATCCGGTTGTACAGCCCCACCACCTTGGCTTTGCCCAAGCGGGCAAAACGCGAGAGCGAGGGAATGGTCGCCGTCTCTGGCACCTGGAAAAAAGGCACGAACACCGAATCGTTTTTGCCATAGTCCATATCGGGCAGCAAATACAGCAAGCCACCTTTGCGCAGCACCGAGATAATGGGTTTGACACCATCTGCCCGGTTGAGCATGCGCACCTTGCCAAAACGCTGGCGCCCCGCCATGAACCAGGCATCCAGCACCGGGTCGGGGTTGGTGGCAAAGATCGACGTAAATTCACGCTCGGTGTTCAAAGGCAGCGCAAGCCCGCCCGCATCCATGCTGTAGAAATGCGGTGCAAACACGATGGTGGGGGTGTCGCCTTCCAGCTCATGGACGGCGCCGGTCAATTGCACACGGCTGCGCACCAAGGCTTCCGAGCCAAACCACAGCCAGCTGCGGTCCAAAAACGTCTGGCAAAACACCACGATGCTTTCTCTGGCAATCGCCTTGCGCTCTGCCAGCGTTTTTTCAGGAAAACACAGCTCCAAATTGCGCAATGCCACCTTGCGTCGGGGTGCGGCCACCAGATACAGCACATTGCCCACCACACGCCCCAGCCCACGCAACACGGGCAATGGCAGCTTGGCCAAACCATGCATACAGGCAATGCCCAGCTTGCTCCAGCTCATGCCGCACCGCCTTCATCCGCAGAAGCAGCAGCTTCTTGGCGCGGCTGTTTGTAACGGCCATACCCCCACAGATACTGGGTGGGGCATTGTTGAATCGTATGTTCCATGGCCTGGTTCAATTGCACCACCGCAGCATCCAACTGCTCCGACAGTTGCATGGGCAGCGCTTCAAAAAAGAGTTCATAACCGCGCCCGGCTGGCAAACGTTCGCAGCGCGCCAAAATCACGCTCGCCCCGGTTTGCAATGCCAGCCGTGCCGCCAGTGTCATGGTGTAGGCATCTTTGCCAAAAAACGGGGCCCACTGGCCCTGACCGTGCGGGGGTACTTGATCCGGCAACAACCCTACCGCTTGCCCTTTGCGCAGTGCTTTGATCATCTGGCGCACACCCGACAACGTGGTCGGTACCGCCTGAATGCCTCCACGATTGCGTGCCGTCAGCATCATCTGCGCCAACCATGGCTGCTTGGCGGGGCGGTACAAAATCGTGATGGGGCCATGCGCTTGCGACCACAGACTGGCGGCACCCTGCACCGACAGCTCAAAGCAGCCCAGATGCGGCGTCAGGAACAAAATGCCTTTTCCCTTGGCCCATGCCTGCTCCACCACATCGGTGCCATGCACCGTATTGACTGGGGTCTGCTTGAGCCACAGGCGTGGCAGCTCGGCCACCATCCGCCCCGCATGGCCCACGGCCGGCCGCACCTGTGCAAAGGTGTAACCCGCCTGTGCGCTATTGGCCGCAAAGCGACGACGATAGGTCGGTGAAAACGCCCATGCCAACCAGCCCATACAGGCACCGATGAGGTGTGCGAGGGGCAATGGCACTGCAGACAAAAAACGAAAAAGGGTTGGCATTACAATAGCTGGGTGTCGCCGAGTTAATAGAGCAACTTGCAGGGCGACGTAAAACAAAACTGCTAAAGCGTTCGCCCGACTTCCGTGTAGCCGAGCAACGCAATTGCCCAACACAGGAGTTTATTCAATGGCGAACGACTTTCTCTTTACCTCGGAATCGGTTTCCGAAGGCCACCCCGACAAAGTAGCCGACCAGATCTCCGACTCGATTCTGGACGCAATTTTCACCCAAGACCCCCACAGCCGCGTGGCAGCCGAAACGCTGACCAACACCGGTCTGGTGGTATTGGCCGGCGAAATCACCACTGGCGCCAATGTGGACTACATCCAAGTGGCGCGCGACACCATCAAGCGGATTGGCTACGACAACACCGACTACGGCATCGACTACAAGGGTTGCGCCGTGCTGGTGGCCTACGACAAGCAAAGCCAGGACATCGCCCAAGGCGTGGACAAGGCCAGCGACGATGAGCTGAACATTGGCGCCGGCGACCAAGGCCTGATGTTTGGTTACGCCTGCGACGAAACGCCCGAGCTGATGCCTGCGCCCATCTACTACGCCCACCGCCTGATGGAACGCCAGGCACAGCTGCGCAAAGATGGCCGCCTGCCTTTCCTGCGCCCGGATGCCAAGTCGCAAGTGACCATGCGCTACGTAGATGGCAAGCCCCACAGTATCGATACCGTGGTGCTGTCCACCCAGCACAGTCCTGACCAGTCAGAAACTGCCACCAAGATGAAGGCCTCGTTCACCGAAGCCATCATTGAAGAAATCATCAAGCCCGTGCTGCCCAAAGAGTGGCTGCAGGACACCAAGTACCTGATCAACCCCACCGGCCGTTTCGTCGTGGGCGGCCCCCAGGGCGACTGCGGCCTGACTGGCCGCAAGATCATTGTGGACACCTACGGCGGTGCCTGCCCCCACGGCGGTGGCGCATTCTCCGGCAAGGATCCCTCCAAGGTGGACCGCTCCGCCGCCTATGCGGCGCGTTACGTGGCCAAGAACGTGGTGGCAGCAGGTCTGGCGCGCCAGTGCCAGGTGCAGGTCGCCTACGCCATCGGCGTAGCTCGCCCCATGAACATCACGGTCTACACCGAAGGCACGGGCGTGATTCCCGATGCAGAAATCGCCAAGCTGGTAGCGGCACACTTTGATCTGCGCCCCAAGGGCATCATCGAAATGCTGGATCTGCTGCGCCCCATCTACGCCAAGACCGCTGCTTACGGCCACTTTGGCCGTGAAGAGCCTGAGTTCACCTGGGAAAAGACCGACAAAGCGGCGCTGCTGCGCGCCGCAGCCGGTTTGAAGTAATGCAAACTGCCGCGCGATCAGCGCGGTATGTGTTCTGAGGGCACAGCGCATACGGCGATAGCCATGTGCACAAATACCCTCTACAGATAACAGATAACACTGCATTACTGCTCGCGCTGCTGGCCGCAACAAGTTCGGCCCACCACCACTAGCCCGCTGCATGCGGGCTTTTTCATGCCTGCGCCCAGGTGGGCCGCACTCCTACACGGCAACCCAGGCACCACCGACGAACGGTATTTGGCACGCGCCTTTATGGTTGAACGCATCTACCACCGCAACGTGGCAGCCCACTACAAGGAGAGCACTATGCTGAAGTACGCCATCATTTTTGCCATCATCTCGCTGATTGCCGGACTGTTTGGATTTACCGGTATTGCCGCCGGTGCGGCCGGCATTGCCAAGGTTCTGTTCATTTTGTTCTTGGTTTTGGCCGTCATCTTTGTGGTGCTGGCCGCCATGGGCGTGGGCGCTGCGCGCAAGATGCTCAAGTAAGCGGTGTTGAAAACATCCTCCCAAGGGCTGCGCATGCAGCCCTTTTCATTGGGACAGGCTGCACAAGCTTCTACACTCAGGCGCATGCTTTCTTCGCTGTGCCACTGCTGCCATGACGCTTCACACCCACTTGCTGTTGATTGATCCGCAAAACGATTTTTGCGATTTGCCCGCCAACTTTTGCCCCAGTGGCCTGCGCCCTTCACTGCCCGTGCCCGGTGCGCACGCCGACATGCAGCGTGTGGCCACGTGGTTGCGCCTGCACAGCGCACACATCGGCCACATCACCGTCACGCTCGATTCCCACCAGGTGTTTGACATGGCGCACCCAGCGTTTTGGCAGCAAGGCAGCGGCGATGAGGTAGCACCATTCACTGCCATCACCGCCGCCCAGGTGCGCCAGGGGCAGTTCCAGCCACGCCAGGCTGCGCACCTTGCACGCACCCTGGCCTATCTGGATGCGCTGGAAGCCCGTGGGCGCTACACGCTGATGGTGTGGCCCGTGCACTGCGAGATCGGCAGCTGGGGCCATGGCGTACACGCGCACATTTTGTCGGCCTGCGCAGACTGGCAACGCCAGCACCAGCGTGCCGTGTGCAACGTGTTCAAAGGCAGCAACCCGTGGACAGAGCACTACAGTGCGCTGGAAGCCGAAGTGCCCGATGCCAGCGCGCCCGAAACCTGCCTCAACCAGACTTTGCTGACCAGCTTGCTGCAAGCCCAGCGGCTGATTGTGGCGGGCGAGGCCAGCAGCCACTGCGTGCGCGCCACGATCGAACATTTGCTGCAGCAAGCCCCTGCCGACTTTGCACCACGCATCACCGTGCTGACCGATGGCATGAGCCCTGTCAGCGGCTTTGAGGCGCAGCACACCGCCTTCTTGCAGCACCTGCAAGCTGCGGGCGCGCAGTTGTGCACCACCACCGAATTGCGCCTGTAACGCCACGAAAACGCCCAGCACATGCCCATCATCCACAGCCTGCTCGACACCGACCTTTACAAATTCACCATGTGGCAGGCCATGCTGCACCGCCACCCCCAAACGCAGGCCGAGTACCGCTTTGCATGCCGCAATGCCACCGCCTATCCGCTGGCCGATTTGGTGGATGAGGTGAATGCCGAGCTGGATCACCTGTGCAGCCTGCGCTTCACGCCCGATGAGCTGGCGTACCTGGCCAGCCTGCGCTACATCAAAAGCGACTTCATCGACTTTCTGCGTCTGTTCCAGTTCCAGCGCAACTTCATCCGCGTGCAGGCCACGCCCGAAGGTAGCTTGCGCATTGAAGCCCATGGCCCCCAGGTGCACGTGATGGGCTTTGAAATCCATGTGCTGGCCATCGTCAACGAGCTGTATTTCCGCCGCTTGGCGCAGCCGGGCACCTTGGAGGAAGGTCGCCGCCGTCTGCAAGCCAAAATCACACAGCTGCGCGCCTTGCGGGATGAGCCCACCCTGGCGCACCCGTTTGAGCTGTCTGACTTTGGCCTGCGCCGCCGTTTTTCCGAGCCCTGGCACCGCGAGGTCGTCACCACCCTCACGCGCGAGGTGCCGCAGTGGTTCAAAGGCACCTCCAGCGTGCTGCTGGCCAAGGAGCTGAACATCGTGCCGATTGGCACCATGGCGCACGAGTATTTGCAAAGCTTTCAGGCACTGGGCGTGCGCCTGCGCGACTTTCAGAAAGCCGCGCTGGAAGACTGGGTGCAGGAATACCGCGGCGACCTGGGCATTGCCTTGACCGACACCGTCGGCATGCATGCCTTCTTGCAAGACTTTGACCTGTACTTTGCCAAGCTGTTTGACGGCCTGCGCCACGACTCCGGCGACCCGTTTGACTGGGGCGACCAAGCGCTGGCGCACTACCGCAAGCTACGCATCAACCCGCACACCAAACGCCTGGTGTTCTCTGATGGCCTGAACATCGACAAAGCGCTGGAGCTATGGCGCTACTTTGCGCCGCACATTCAGCTGGGCTTTGGCATTGGCACCAACCTGACCAACGATGTGGGCCTGCAGCCGCTGAACATTGTGATGAAGCTGGTGCGCGCCAATGGCCAGCCCGTGGCCAAAATCTCTGACACACCCGGCAAAACCCTGTGCGACGACGAAACCTATCTCGCCTATCTGCGCCAGGTGTTTGGCATTGCCGATCCGATTGTTTAAATGGTTTGCAACCCCGCCTCAAAGAAAAACATAGCTGCTTGCGCTGGTTCAAAGGCAGTTTCAAATACAAAACATATTGAAATCCTTTAAAAACAAGCGCTAGCTGCTCCTTTTTATTTATGCCTGTGCCCCACCACGCTCCCCACACCGCCGTCTTGATTGGCCGCTTTCAGCCCTTTCACCTCGGCCACCTGGCCTTGCTGCAGCAGGCTTTGCAGACCGCGCAGCAAGTGGTGGTGGTGCTGGGTAGTGCCTTTCAGGCCCGCAGCCCCAAAAACCCGTTCACCTGGCAAGAACGCGCAACCCTGATCCGCAGCAGCTTGCCCGCCGCCGATGTCGCCCGCGTACACTGCGTGCCTGTGCGCGACTATTACGATGAGCCACGCTGGGTGCAGGCCGTCATGGCCGCCGTACACACCCAAGTACCGCTCGGTGTGCGTGTGGCCCTGGTCGGGCACTTCAAAGACGATAGCAGCAACTACCTGGCACGCTTTCCAGGCTGGGAGCTGCTGAGCCTGCCGCGCCAAGGCGACTTTGACGGCACCCCCACGCGCGAGCTGTACTGGAACCTGGGCGATCTGCCCCACGACGCGCTATGGGCACAGCTCACCCCACTGCTGCCCGCCCCCGTGGCCGAGTGGTTGCGCGATTGGCAAACCAGCGCTGATTACACCGCCCTGCGCGCCGAGTGGCGCATGCTCAGCGGCTACCACGCTGCCTGGGCCAGCGCCCCCTATCCCCCCGTGTTTGTGACGGTTGACGGGCTGCTGCTGTGCCACAGCCATGTGCTGCTGATCCAGCGCGGCCACGCCCCCGGCCAAGGTCTGTGGGCGCTGCCCGGCGGGTTTGTGGAGCCGCGCGATACGCTGTGGCAGTCGTGCCTGCGCGAGCTGGAAGAAGAAACCGCCCTGCCGCTGAACACCGACACCTTGCAAACAGCCCTGCAAGGCGTGGAAGTGTTTGACCACCCCGACCGCAGCCTGCGCGGGCGCACCATCACCCACGTCTTTGTGTTCCATGTTCCCGGCACCCAGTTGCCCACCGTGCAAGGCGGCGACGACGCCGCTACCGCGCGCTGGGTGCCGCTGAGGGATTTACCCGGCTTGGAAACCCAGATGTTTGAAGACCACTTCCACGTGCTGCGCCGCTGCTTGGCACGCTTTGGCAGCGCAGGGCTGCCGGTGGCTCTGCCGTAGTGCACCCCACAGCGCATCTCCTGTCGCAAAGCCTCGCCATCCATCGCCCGCCATCGCCGAGCAAATGAAGGCGCCTGCCCAGCAGGCCTGCATAGCCCCAACCAACATGCCCAGCCAGCCCAAGTATTCGACCTGATCGCACATCCGCATCACACTCACCACCGTCCCCCGCAGCGCACCTGCGCAGCCCGGGTTTGCTTTTTTTGCTACGCCTGCCCCTTGCAGACAATGCACTTCGCATTTTGGAAATTGCCATGACATCGCTGACCATCCGCCCCGCCACGATTGCCGACACCGATTTGATCCTGCACTTTGTGCGTGAGCTGGCCATCTACGAAAAAGCCGAGCACGAAGTGCTGGCCACGCCCGCGCACGTGCACCGCACCTTGTTTTGCGACAACCCCAAAGTGTTTGGCCTGATCTGCCTGGAGGGCGACACGCCCGTGGGCTTTGCCGTGTACTTCTTCAATTACTCCACCTGGCAAGGCCAGCACGGCCTGTACCTGGAAGACCTGTACGTCTCGCCCGAGCAGCGCGGCAAGGGCGCCGGCAAAGCCTTGCTCAGCCACTTGGCAAAGATTGCACTGGACAACAACTGCGGCCGCTTTGAATGGAGCGTGCTGGACTGGAACACACCCTCCATCGAGTTTTATGACAGCCTGGGCGCCAAGCCGCAAAGCGAGTGGATTCGCTACCGCATGACCGGTGAAGCACTGCAAGCCCTGGCCCAGCAAGCACCTGTCCCTGCGTCGGCATGAAGGATGCGCACCTGACCGCCTGCTGCCGCCAGCTTCACCCCACCAATCAAAACAACAACTTACAAAACAAACACCAAAAAGTAGCAGCTTGGACAGCCCCTGCCTCTTGAAAGGCAAATTTTTCACCTTATTATTAGCACTCGATGGGCTTGAGTGCTAACAACGCTCCCCACAGTTTTTTGAAGCAGCTGGGCACCTGCCAAGCTGCTGACCACTTCAACCTTGTTGATTGATATCTAGGAGATGTTATGAACCTGCGTCCTCTGCACGACCGCGTGATCGTCAAGCGCCTGGAAAACGAAACCAAGACAGCTTCGGGCATCTATATCCCTGACAACGCTGCAGAAAAGCCTGACCAAGGCGAAGTGCTGGCAGTGGGCCCCGGCAAGCGCAATGACAAGGGCGAGCAAATCGCTCTGAACGTGAAGGTGGGCGACCGCGTGCTGTTCGGCAAGTATTCGGGCCAGACCGTCAAGGTCGATGGCAACGAACTGCTGGTGATGAAGGAAGACGACCTGTTCGCAGTCGTAGAGAAGTAAATCGCGCTCGCGATTTACTGGGGTCGAAGGCTCACTTTGCGCCGCAAAGTAAAGGACGCAAAGTCCGGCTAAAGACCCAAGTTCTTCCCAGAACATTGAATTTCATAGCTGCTAGCGCTTAACAGATAAGCCTTAGCAGCCAGTTTGAACCAAATTCTTTAGGAGCCAAAAATGGCAGCAAAAGACGTAGTATTCGGCGGTGAAGCACGTGCACGCATGGTTGAAGGCGTGAACATTCTGGCCAACGCGGTCAAGGTCACTCTGGGCCCCAAGGGTCGCAACGTGGTGCTGGAGCGCTCGTTCGGCGCCCCTACCGTGACCAAGGACGGTGTGTCCGTGGCCAAGGAAATCGAACTCAAGGACAAGCTGCAAAACATGGGCGCTCAGCTCGTGAAGGAAGTGGCCTCCAAGACCAACGACATCGCTGGTGACGGCACCACGACCGCCACCGTGCTGGCCCAAGCCATCGTGCGCGAAGGCTCCAAGTACGTGGCCGCAGGTCTGAACCCCATGGACCTGAAGCGCGGTATCGACAAGGCTGTGACTGCTTTGGTGGAAGAGCTGAAGAAGCAATCCAAGGCTACGACCACTTCCAAGGAAATCGCCCAAGTGGGTTCGATCTCCGCGAACTCCGACGAATCCGTGGGCAGCATCATTGCTGAAGCCATGGACAAGGTGGGCAAGGAAGGTGTGATCACCGTGGAAGAAGGCAAGTCGCTGGCCAACGAACTGGATGTCGTGGAAGGCATGCAATTCGACCGCGGCTACCTGTCGCCCTACTTCATCAACAACCCCGAAAAGCAAGCTGCGATTCTGGACAACCCCTTCGTGCTGCTGTTCGACAAGAAGATCAGCAACATCCGCGACCTGCTGCCTACCCTGGAGCAAGTGGCGAAGGCTGGCCGTCCCCTGCTGATCATTGCCGAAGACGTCGAAGGCGAAGCCCTGGCAACTTTGGTGGTGAACACCATCCGCGGCATCCTGAAGGTGGTGGCTGTGAAGGCTCCTGGCTTTGGTGACCGCCGCAAGGCCATGCTGGAAGACATCGCTATCTTGACTGGCGGTAAGGTCATCGCTGAAGAAGTGGGCCTGACACTGGACAAGGTCACTTTGGAAGACCTGGGCCAAGCCCAGCGCGTGGAAATCGGCAAGGAAAACACCACCATCATCGACGGTGCTGGCCAAGCTGCTGAAATCGAAGCCCGCGTCAAGCAAATCCGCCTGCAAATCGAAGAAGCGACTTCCGACTACGACCGTGAAAAGCTGCAAGAGCGCGTGGCCAAGCTGGCCGGCGGTGTTGCCGTGATCAAGGTTGGCGCTGCCACCGAAGTCGAAATGAAGGAAAAGAAGGCCCGCGTGGAAGACGCGCTGCACGCCACCCGCGCTGCGGTGGAAGAAGGCATTGTGGCCGGTGGTGGCGTGGCCCTGCTGCGCGCCAAGCAAGCCGTGGGCGAGCTGAAGACTGGCAACGTGGAACAAGACGCTGGTATCAAGCTGGTGTTGGCTGCCGTGGAAGCGCCTCTGCGCGAAATCGTGGCCAACGCCGGTGGCGAGCCTTCGGTGGTCGTGAACGAAGTGTTGAAGGGCAAGGGCAACTTTGGCTTCAACGCTGCCAACGACACCTACGGCGACATGCTGGAAATGGGTATCCTGGACCCCACCAAGGTGACACGTACAGCGCTGCAAAACGCTGCGTCCGTGGCATCCCTGCTGCTGACCACCGAGTGCATGATTGCTGAAGCCCCTAAGGCTGAAGGCGCTGCACCTGACATGGGTGGCATGGGCGGTATGGGTGGCATGGGCGGCATGGGCATGTAATTGCCCCGCTGCTGACCGAAGCTTCACGGCTTCGGTTGCTGCTGCCACACACAAAAGGCCGCGAAAGCGGCCTTTTGTTTTTGCTGCTTACGCACCTTGCGCACGCTTGAAACATGCATCAAAAGCGGCTGTGGCGCTTATCTAGCAAGCGCTAGCAGCTCTGCTTTTTAATTACCGTTCACAGGCGACTCCGCCAAGCGCTGCATCAGTGCCCGGGTCGAAGGATCTACCCCCGCCCAATCATTGCTTTGTTGGCGCTCACGCAGGGATTGCGCCAGCTTTTTGCCCAACTCCACGCCCCACTGGTCAAAGCTGTTGATACCCCACACCGCGCCCGCCACAAACACGCGGTGTTCATACAAGGCAATCAGCGCGCCCAGCGATGCAGGGTCCAGCGCCTGCAGCAGCAAGAAGGTGCTGGGCCGGTTGCCCGGGCAATCCCGCTCTACACCTTCCCCACTGCGCCCCACCATCAGCGCTTGGGCTTGTGCAATCGCATTGATCACCAAACTTTGGTGGTGGGCCCCCAAGTACTTGCCGCCATCGCGCAGCGCAATGAATTCCACCGGAATCACATCAGGGCCTTGGTGCAGCATTTGGAAAAAAGCGTGCTGGCCGTTGGTGCCGGGCTCACCCCACACCACCGGCGCGGTAGCCACCTGCAAGGGCTTGCCATCGCGTGTAACACGCTTGCCATTGCTTTCCATTTCTAACTGCTGCAGATAAGCCGTCAGGCGGCGCAAACCATGGCTATAAGGCGCAATGCAACGGCTGCCAAAACCGCAGAAATTGCGATTCCATACATCCAGCATACCCAAGCGCAGAGGCAGATTGTGGGCATCCGGGGCGCTAAAAAAATGTGCATCCATGGCATGCGCACCGTGCAGCAGGTTTTTGAATTGCTCTGCACCAATCGCAATCGCAATCGGCAGGCCAATCGCAGACCACAACGAAAACCGTCCGCCCACCCAGTCCCAAAACCCCAGTGTGCGCGTAACCCCGAACTGCGCCGCAGCAGCCGTATTGGTGGTCAAGGCCACGAAATGCCGCTGAATATCAGACTCCGTGCCACCGTTGGCCAAAAACCAGGTGCGCGCGGAGTGCGCATTGAGCATGGTCTCTGCCGTCGTGAACGATTTAGAGGCAATCAAAAACAAGGTGCTCTGTGGCTTGACCTTGCGCAGCACGTGTCCCAGCTCATGGCCGTCGACGTTCGAGACAAAGTGGAAATTCTTACCAGGCGCTACCCAGTCTTCCAGTGCCTGCACCACCACTTCGGGGCCCAGGTGCGAGCCACCAATCCCGATATTGACCACATCCGTAATGCGCTCATCGTTGCGCACTTGCTCGGCCAGCGCCAGCATGGCATCCAGCGTGCTGTGCACCTGCTGGAGCGCCTGCTGCACAGGTGCCTCCCAAGCCTGCACCACCGGATGGGTTTGCAGCAAGCCCGCATCTGGGGGGGCACGCAGCAGCCAGTGCATCACTGCGCGCTCCTCCGTCGTGTTGACCGCCGCCCCAGCCAGCATGGCATCGCGCACCGTGTGTACACCGCAGGCACGTGCCAGTGCGCTCAACTGCTGTTCCGTACTTTCTTGCAGCCAATTTTTGGACAGGTCCGCAAACACATACGGTGCCTTCTGACTGAGTTTTTCCAAGCGCTGCGCATCGGAGGCAAACGCTTGCACCAAGTCAAACCCCGCCCCCCATGACTGAAAGTGCGCGTCCAGCTGTGCCCATTGCGGCGTTGCATCACAAACCAAACCCATACTCCATTCAGCGCTTACGCACCACCACGCTGCCTACCGAATACCCCGCACCAAAAGAGCAAATGACGCCCGTATCACCGGCTGCCAGGTCAGCGCGGTATTTGTGGAAGGCAATGATGGAACCTGCGGAGGCCGTGTTGGCAAACTCATCCAGAATCAACGGTGCGCGGTCATCGGTGGACTCGCCCACCAGCTTTTTCAAGACCAATTGGTTCATCCCCAAATTGGCCTGGTGCAACCAGAAGCGACGCACCTGCTGCGGGGTTTGCCCCAGCTTTTCCAAATGCGTTGCAATATGTGCAGCGGCAATCGGCACCACCTCCTTGAACACCTTGCGGCCTTCTTGTCGGAAAGTCTTGTCACGCGCAGCCGGGTCGCTGTCTTCGCTGCGGTTCATAAAACCAAAATTGTTGCGAATATTGTTGGAGAACTGGGTGGCCAGCTGGGTGCCGACGACCTCCCATGCCTCTGTGCTGACCGCTGTCTCGGCGCGCTCAATAATGAGGGCGGTGCACACGTCTCCAAAAATAAAATGGCAATCGCGATCGCGCCACTCTAGGTGTGACGAAGTAATCTCAGGGTTCACCACCAGCACGCACTGGGCCGTACCACAGCGCACGGCGTTGACGGCTTGCTCTATGGCGAATGTGGCCGACGAGCACGCCACGTTCATGTCAAAGCCATAGCCCCCAGCCCCCAAAGCCTGCTGGATTTCCACCGCCATGGCAGGATAGGCGCGCTGCATATTGGAGGCGGCACACAGCACCATGTCGATGTCTGCACCGGTCTTGCCCGCTTGCTGCAACGCTTCACGCGCAGCAGCAACGGCGATTTCAGCCATCAGTGAAAGCTCATCATCGCCGCGCTCTTCAAAACGCGGGTACATGCGCAGCGGATCCAACACCCCTGTTTTCTCCATCACATACCGCTGGCGGATACCCGAGGCCTTTTCAATGAACTCTACGCTGGAGTGTTGCAGCGCCCCATGGGTGCCCGCGGCAATGTCTGCCGCATACCGCGCATTCTGAATATCCGCATAACGGTTGAATGCTTCCACCAATTCAGCGTTGGTGATGGTGTGCGGAGGCTGATACAAACCCGTGCCGCTAATGACGACTGAATGCATAAAAATAATTCCATGGCACGCCATGTGCGGCGTAGCCCGTAAGTGTAATGATCAGACCGCCACAATCAGCTGCTCAAGCTTGATGGCATCGGCCACAAAAGCTCGAATGCCTTCCGCCAGCTTTTCCGTGGCCATGGCATCTTCGTTCAGCGCAAAGCGAAAGCCTGCTTCGTCATACTGCACCGCTTGCAGCGACTGCTGCAAAGCGGTGTCTGCGCGCAGCACCTGGTGCACAGGTGCAGTGCTCTGGCTGAGCTGACTCAACAACTCAGGCGCAATCGTGAGTAAATCACACCCCGCCAAGGCCACAATCTGGCCGGTGTTGCGAAAGCTGGCCCCCATCACCTCCGTGGCAATCCCAAAGTGCTTGTAGTACTCGTAGATGGCTCGCACAGAACGCACGCCTGGGTCGTTGGCTCCAGACATCGCCTGCTCATCCCACTGCGCCCCTGCCTGTTTTTTATACCAATCGTAAATACGCCCTACAAAAGGCGATATCAGCTGCACCTTGGCATGCCCACAAGCGATGGCCTGCACCTGGGAAAACAGCAGCGTCAAATTGGTGTGAATACCGCGCTGCTCTAGCTTGCGCGCAGCTTCAATACCTTCCCAGGTCGCGGCAATCTTGATCAGCACACGCTCGGTGGCAATGCCTGCCGCCTGGTACAGGTCAATCAACCGCTGCGCCCGTACCACGGTTGCTTCGGTGTCAAAGGACAAGCGCGCATCCACCTCGGTAGACACACGTCCCGGCACAATGGACAAAATTTCACAGCCAAACTTGACCAGAAGACGGTCAACCACCTCATCCAGTGGTTTGCCCTTCCATGCAGTGGCCGTATCTACCAGCAAATGCTGGTATTGAGGCTGCTGCACCGCTTTCAAAATCAGGGAAGGATTGGTCGTTGCGTCCTGGGGCTTGAACTGTCCCAACTGCTGAAAACTTCCGGTATCCGCAACCACCGTGGTGTAACGCTTCAATTGCTCTAGCTGGTTCATCTTGTCTCTGCTGTTGTAGTCTGTTTTCAAAAATGAAGATTTGAGTGTAGTGCCCTCTCTCGGGGAAGACATCTCGCGAATCCCGTGAAGCATTTGGTTTGTTGCAACTGGCGCAAAATCTCGGCTTTACACGCATTATTTTCAAGGCTCTGCATGCTTGACCGAATTTCCGCTTCCCTTCCTTCTCTGGCCCCTGCAGAGCAACGGGTCGGCCAACTCGTACTTGCAGACCCACACAGCTTTGCCCGCTTACCTGTTCGGGAGCTTGCCGCCAAAGCCAACGTCAGCAAACCGACCGTCGTGCGCTTTTGCCGCAGCATGGGCTATGACGGGCTGGCCGACTTCAAGCTCAAGCTGGCGGGCAATGTGGCCGAAGGTGTACCGTTTGTACACCGCAGCGTGGATGTGGATGACAAAACAGCCGATGTCATGGTCAAAGTCATCGACAACTCGGTCGCCGCTTTTTTGCAATACCGCAACGATGCCAACCCTGCAGCCATTGAACAAGCCGCCAATGCCATCGTGAACGCCTGGCAGCAAAAAAAACGGCTAGAAATTTATGGCGTCGGCAACTCCGGCGTCGTGGCGCAAGATGCGCAGCACAAATTCTTTCGCTTAGGTATCAGCAGCCAAGCCACCAGTGACACCCATATCCAGACCATGGGCGCCACCATGCTGCGCAGCGGTGACTGTTTGATCGTCATCTCCAACTCAGGGCGCACCACCGACTTGGTCGATGCAGCCCGTATCGCCCGCGAAAACGGTGCGACCGTCATCGCCATCACCTCCAGCCATACGCCCCTATCCAACAGCAGCCAGATTCTGCTGAGTGCGAATAATTTAGAGGGCTCCGACCTGTACAGCCCCATGGCATCGCGTTTGCTGCATTTGCTCATCATTGATATTTTGGCCACAGCAGTGGCCTTGAAAATGGGCGATGGCCTTGCACACAACCTGCAAAACTTGCAAAACCAACTACAGCAAAAACGCTATGGCATATAAAGCTGATGCGGGCTGACTCTCATAAAGAGGAGCTTGCAGCGCTGATATTTCAATGCTTTAAGGCATAAAACGTATTGAAACCCAGCTTTATCCAACGCTTTTAGCTTTATTTTTAAGAGCAAAAAAATGCTCAGTACGCCCACACCTTCGCTGCACCGCTGCATCTCTACTGCATCTGCGGACATAAAAAAACCGGCATTACTGCCGGTTTTTTTGTTGCATCCATCAACTTCAGAAGCGATGGCGCACACCCACAGTGAAGCCTGTACGGCTGCGTGCTTGACTGGCTGAATCGATGAAGAGTTTGCCACCTCCATTCGAAAGTTTCGTATGGTCAATCGCCGCATAAGCATCGGTGCGCTTGCTAAAGGCGTAATCCACCGCTGCTACCATGAAATGCGCTTTGCCGTCATACCCGCCCGAAGTAGATCCAGACTGCTTAGCGTGGAAATAGTGCATGCCTGCATTGATCTGCGGCGTGATTTGATAACCAAAACCGACCTTAATCATCTGCCGCTTGTCAGCATCACCGACCTGGAAACCGCCATTTGTCTGCCCTTGCCACATGCTATTGATAATAGCTTGGTCCACCAACCGATTCGCCAATGCTCCAACGTAGGCGCCTACCGTCGTAGGGGTGCCAGCAGACTTCCACTTCACCTTGTTCTGCCCATAACCCAAATTCACATACAGGGGCCCTGAACGGTAAGAGCCGCCCAAAGTCCAGGCATCCAGGTCTGAGCCACCCGGCAACTCCGTGCGCAAGAAACCGCCGCCCACAGAAATTCCATTTTCGGAATAACGAAGAAAACCGCCCATGGTTTTCAGCGCTCCTGCAGCAATCCCGCCTGCCGCCGTCGTCAAAGCATTCGGCGTGGTGCTACCAGAGGCAGCAGCGACATCTGTATCAATCCCAGCTTTAATTGGTGCAGTCAGCGGCGTTGCCGCAGGCATCCCCAGCATCCCGAGCCCCACATTTCGTACGGCATCCGTGTTGTCATTGCCTTCCGCAAATGAATACTGCACGGACCCTACCCAATTGCGCGTGGGCGTTGCGATGGTGTACTTCAACGCATTGCTGGTACGAGCACCTGCCGCCATCCCCAACTCAGGCTTATAGGCATCCATATAGGGCGAGTACGGAAACGACGCGTAAGTGGAGCTCACTACATCAAACAGCACGTTCCACTGACGCCCCATGGTCAGACGACCATAAGGCCCTTGCAACCCGACATAAGCCAGTTGAAAAAATGGTGTACTCACACTGCCATCGTCCGCATTGAAGCGATTTTCCAACTCAACCAACGCCTTGGATCCACCCCCCAGATCTTCTTCCACCTTGATGCCCCAGCGACTTTGCGACATGCCGCCACCAATCATTTTGGTCAACCCGCTTTGGCCTTTCCCTTCGTTGGTGGTGTGGCGCACGGCCGCATCCACAATCCCCCACAGCTCCACCTTGCTGGCGCCTGTTTGCTGCGCCATTGCCGTGGTAGCTACACCGCACAAAGCAGCCACGGCTGCAGCCAAGATTTTCTTTTGCATCTGTTTGTCTCCTTGAAGTGAATTGTTCGATTCAGGATGCAAATTCATTCTAGAAAAGCACAGACGTTCTAATTCTTGTTTTCGCGTGGAAACCACACTCGTTTTCCCGTGCTACAGAGCGGCGACAATGCAAAAAGCCAGCCCGAAGGCTGGCTTTTTTATCTAAGCAAAACTGAGGCTAGCTCAGCTTCGAATTAGAAAGCGTGGCGAACACCAACTTGAACAGCATGTTGCTTTTCGCCGTCCTTCAAAAGGACGTCGCTGCTCAAACGTACTGCTGCACCATCCTTGTTTTTGATGTATGCGTAGGTACCGTACACAGCAGTGCGCTTGGACAGGTTGTGTACATAGCCCAGAGCAAACTGATCTGCCTTCTGCTTAGCTTCACCAGCTTCTGTGATTTCGTAGCGGTTGTAAGAAGCCTTCACTTCACCAGCTGCACCCACAGGAGCGGATACGCCAACGTAGTAACCCTTGGTCTTATCCTTAGCGCTGTTCACGCCATCGGTCCACTTGGCTTCGGAGTTGCGGTACGCAGCAGCCAGCTTAGCAACGCCAAAGTTGTAAGAGCCACCCAAGCTCCAAGCATTCACGTCGTATTCAGCGTCGAATACTGCAGGGTTACCACTGAATTCAGCAGTATTAGCACCTGCATTGCGACGCTCCAGACCCAGACCCAGGCTCAGAGGACCGTTGTCATAAGTCAGACCTGCGCCCATGTAACGGCTGGCGCTGTTCGAGAACTTGCCAGTTTGCGCATCCTTATCTTCGCCAAAGCCGTAGTTCACGTTGGCACGGAAACCGCTGAAGTCAGGCGACAGGTAAGTCACCATATTGCTCACGCGCTGCGTCGTGGAGTCACCGTTCACGCCAGCGTCAGTCCACACCTTGGAAGCGCCATAGCCCACTTGACCAAACACGTCGTAGCGGCTGGTAGCGTTGTAAGCAGCAGTCAACTCACGACCCATACGCACTTCACCGAAGTTGCCAGACAAGCCCACAGTAGCGCGGCGCTTGAAAGCCAATTCACCAGACGCAGCTTCGCCAGCGCCAGCTTTGGAATAGCCAGAATTACCCGAACCGTTGTCAGCCAAGATACCCGCTTCCAGCCAGAAGTTGGCCTTCAGACCACCACCCAGGTCTTCCACACCACGGAAGCCCAGACGGCTGGTTTGGTTGCCGCCGGAGTTCAGACCAGACCAGTTGTCTTGGCCGTTCACATAAGACACAGCGCTGTCAACAACGCCGAACACGGTCACGGAAGATTGTGCGAAAGCAGCGCCGGAAACAGCAACAGCTGCCAAAGCGATCAGAGATTTCTTCATTTGATACTCCAAGGTTTGTTGAAGGCACGTAGCGGTTTTATCTGACTTTGTAACAAGCCTGTTACCGCCAAGCGCGCCAACCTCCTGGTGGGGAAGTTGGGGGTTATTGCACCAGACTGGACTGCCTTGCGCAAAGAAATTCCCCTCCACAAGGCAAAAAACGCCGTTTTCTGTTGCCCCCATGCAACACACCCCAGCGAACACTGCAGCTGCGCACCCATATCGCACGCTGAAAATGCGCACGATGCTCTTGGAAAATATCGCTTGCGCCTAAAGCGATTACTCACATTTCGCAACCCACGACCTGTCGAACATTTCGCACATGATCCATCCGCCCGCGCTTTACGCACAGCCAGCATGCTGTGATTGGGCACCGTTCCATAAAAAAAGCGCCACTTAGGCGCTTTTGCTGCATGGTTGGCTGCATGAAGATAGGGCGAAGGATTTAAACCTCCACCAGCTCGAAACTGGTGGTGATTTCTGCCGTCTTGCCCAGCATGATGCTGGCTGAGCAGTATTTCTCGTGGCTCATGGCAATCGCACGCTCGACCGCAGTAGCAGGCACACCCTTGCCGGTCACTGTGAAGTGCATATTGATCTTGGTGAAAACCTTGGGCTCGACCTCGGCACGCTCTGCCTGCAGTTTGACAGAACAGCCGCGCACATCGTGGCGACCGCGCTTGAGGATGAGTACCACGTCATAGGCGGTGCAGCCGCCGGTGCCCGCCAGCAGCAGTTCCATGGGGCGTGCTGCCAGGTTTTGTCCGCCATTGGCGGGGTTTTTCTCGTCGGGGGCGCCATCCATAGGCACCATGTGGCCGCTGCCGGTTTCTGCCATAAAGCCCATGCCCGAACGTGTGCCTGCCGCGCCGGTCCAGCTGACGGTGCATTCCATAGTGTTTCTCCTGTGCAACTCTGAAAAAGGATAAGTGGGTTTTCTGAATCGATTGTCGCCCTCGGCAGGACTGGAATTTCAGAAAACATTGAAATCTTGTTGCAACGCAGCAAAATCCGCGTACAATCCCAAACTCGCGTTAATCGTTTGCCCGGCAAGCGACACACCACAGCCCAAACTGTAGCGCACCCATTGTCTCCTCCACCTCCTCTAACGGTGGATTCAGCCCCAAGCCCTCGCGGCTCGGGGCTTTTTTTTGCCCGCGATGGCGCCGCTGCAGCATGAACATGGGTGGTACACAAGGCATATGCCTATGATGGAGGGCTTGTGCAGGCCCTCTAGCAAGGCCCCTGCACCCATTTGGATGGCCGCTGTATGACTGCGCAAAAGACACTCACCCCCTTTGACTACCTCACCAAAATCCTGAATGCCCGCGTCTATGACGTCGCTGTGGAATCGGATCTGGACATTGCCAAGAACCTCAGCCGCCGCCTGCACAACAAGGTGCTGCTCAAGCGCGAGGATCAGCAGCCCGTGTTCAGCTTCAAGCTGCGCGGCGCGTACAACAAGATGGCACACCTGACCAAAGACCAACTGGCCAAGGGCGTGATTTGTGCCTCCGCAGGCAACCACGCTCAGGGCGTGGCATTGGGCGCCAAAAAGCTGGGCTGCCGCGCGGTGATCGTGATGCCGACCACCACGCCGCAGGTCAAGATTGACGCGGTCGCCGCCCTGGGTGGCGAAGTGGTGCTGGCCGGAGACAGCTACTCCGATGCCTACAAGCACGCCGTGAAGCTGCAAAAAGCCGAAGGCCTGACGTTTATCCACCCCTTTGACGACCCCGACGTCATCGCCGGCCAGGGCACGATTGCCATGGAAATGCTGAGCCAGCTGCAAAAGCTGGGCAGCCGCGATCTGCATGCGGTGTTTGTGGCGATTGGCGGGGGCGGCCTGATCAGCGGCGTGGCCAACTACATCAAGGCCGTGCGCCCCGATATCAAGGTAATTGGCGTGCAGACCAAAGACAGCAACGCCATGCTGCAGTCCATCAAGGCGGGCGAGCGGGTGGAGCTGGCGGATGTGGGCCTATTCTCCGATGGCACGGCCGTCAAGCTGGTGGGCGAAGAAACCTTCCGCGTGGCCCAGGGCCTGGTCGATGACTACATCGAGGTCGATACCGACCAGGTGTGCGCCGCTATCAAAGACATTTTTGTGGACACGCGCTCCATCGTCGAGCCCTCCGGCGCGCTGGCTGTGGCGGCCATCAAGCAGTACGTGGCCAAGCACAAGACCAAGGGCGAGACCTACGCCGCCATTTTGTGCGGCGCCAACATGAACTTTGATCGCCTGCGCTTTGTGGCCGAGCGCGCCGAGGTGGGGGAAGAGCGCGAAGCTCTGTTTGGCGTGACCATTCCGGAAGAGCGCGGCAGCTTCAAGCGCTTTTGCGAAGTGGTGGGCAAGCTTCCCGGCGGCCCCCGCAGTGTGACGGAGTTCAACTACCGCATCAGCCACGAGAACAAGGCCCACGTCTTTGTCGGCCTGACCACGCCCACCAAGGGCGAGAGCGAGAAGATCTGCAAGAACTTCCAGAAAAACGGCTTTGAAGCGATCGACCTGACATTTGACGAGATGGCCAAAGAGCACCTGCGCCACATGGTGGGCGGCCATTCGCCCCTGGCGCAGGACGAGCGGCTGCTGCGCTTTGTCTTCCCCGAGCGGCCGGGCGCGCTGTTCAAGTTTTTGAGCCTGATGGCGCCGACCTGGAATATCTCGCTGTTTCACTACCGCAACCAGGGCGCGGACTACGGCCGCATTCTGGTGGGCATGCAGGTACCCGCCAAGGACAGCAAGAAGTTCGACACCTTCCTCAAGCAACTGGGCTACCCCTGGGTGGAAGAAACCCACAATCCAGCCTACCAGCTGTTCTTGAAATAAAGTTTTCAGCCTTTTTGACTGCTAGCGCTTATCTGGCAAGCGCTAGCAGCTCTACTTTTTAAGCAACCATGCAAGCGCTTCGCCACTTTTTACTGGCCGTGCAATTCTTCAGCCGCATTCCGGTGACGGGGCGGCTGGCGGCTTGGGTGGGCTGGAGCCCTGCCATGCAGCGCGCCAGCGCGGCGCATTTGCCGGGCGTGGGCTGGCTGGTGGGGCTGGCAGCCGCTGCCGTGGTGCTGGCTTGCAATTACGCACTGGCCACGCACCCCATGCTGCCGTGGATGGCGGCCGCGCTCAGCACCTTGGCCACGCTGGCAATCACCGGCGGTTTTCACGAAGATGGGCTGGCCGATGTGGCCGATGGCCTGGGCGGCCACCTGCCCGCTGAGCGTGCGCTGGAGGTGATGAAAGACTCGCGCCTGGGCTCCTACGGGGTGATGGCGCTGTGCATGGGGCTGCTGACCAAGGTGGTGTGCGTGGCCTTGCTGGTGCAGATTGACGTGGCCGCTGCGGCGCTGCTGCTGTGCGGCGTGCACGTGCTCTCGCGCGGTGCGCCCCTGGTGCTGATGCGTGTGCTGCCGCATGTCAGCAAGCCGGCGGCCTCCAAAACCCTGCACATTGCGGGCACACCACTGACCTGGGGCGGCGTTGCCACGGGCATGCTGTGGTGCCTGCCTGCGCTGGCCGCTGTCTCGGTGTATCTGGGCTGGACCACGGTGTGGGCCCTGCTGCTGACGGCTGCCGTGGTCACCAGCTACATGGGCTGGCGCTTTGAGCGCCGCTTGGGCGGCATGACGGGTGATTGCCTAGGCGCCACCCAGCAAGTGTGTGAACTGGCCATGTATGTGGTCTGCGGGCTGCTGCTGGCCCCCTATGTAATCTAAGCCATGGCCCAGGCATCACTGTGGCTGCTGCGCCATGCCCAACCGCTGATTGCCCCCGGCGTGTGCTACGGCCAGCTGGATGTACCGGCTGACCCCAGCGCCACGCTGCAAGCGGGCATGCGCTTTGCCGCAGCCATGCCAGGCGGCGCCATGGTGCGCCACTCTCCCTTGCAAAGATGTGAGCAGCTTGCGCTTTCCCTGCAAGCGCCAGAGGCATTTTTGAGTATGGATGCACGTTTGCAGGAAATGGATTTCGGCCGCTGGGAAGGGCAGTCGTGGAACGACATTGGCCGCGCCGCCGTCGACGCCTGGTCCCAAGACCTGTATGCCCATGCCCCTGGCGACGGCGAGAGCCTGGCCACCATGCTGGCGCGCGTGCGCAGCGCACTGGTCGAGAGTTGGCAGCACGACAGCCGCCTGGGCACGCGCGATGTGGTGTGGGTCACGCATGCGGGGGTGATCCGCTGCGTGCAATGGCTGCTGCGCTACGGCCACGCCCAGCCCAGCGCGCCAGACTGGCAACTGCCCGCCCCAGGCTTTGGCCAGTGGCAACAGCTGCCGTGGAAGGCGCACGCCGCGGCCTTGCAGGCGCTGGCCTAATTCGCCTGGTTGCCCAGATTACCTGGGCCCCACAAGGCTTTGCCGCGACCGGGGAAAACGGCTCTGCCGCACAATGTGCGCATGCTTGAATCTCTGCGTACTTGGGCCACTCCGTATGGTGGCGATGCTTTTCTCTACATCAGTTTTTTGGCCGTGGTCAGTGTGATCGCGTTGCTGGTCTTGCGTGACCGCCTGAGCACCGTGCTGCTGCAGCGCTTTATCCGCTTGGGGGCGCTGATTGCCTTGCCGCTGACCATCATCGCTATGGAACTGGGCGAGCAGCACTGGGGCGTGGCTGCGGTGGCTGTGGCCTGGGCCGTGCTCGTGGCCATCATCAGCAAAAAAGCGGTCACTGCACGCGCCATGCAAAAAAAGTGAGCTGCTTGCGCTTGAAATCATTGGTTTTCGCAGCCATTTAGTGCTGAAAACCAATACCCACAAGCACTAGCCGCTTTCATTTCAAGAGCCATCGTCGGGAGAACGTGTTCTATGCCTTTCAAAACCCCCAAGCTTTCCATGCTGGACCTGGTGGCCGTGCGCGAAGGCGGCACCACGCGCCAAGCGCTGGATCTGGCCGTGCAAACCGCCCAAAAAGCCGAAGCGCTGGGCTTTACCCGCTACTGGCTGGCCGAACACCACAACATGCCGGGCATTGCCAGCTCGGCCACTGCCGTGCTGATTGGGCATATTGCCGGCAAGACCGAGCGCATCCGCGTGGGCTCGGGCGGCATCATGCTGCCCAACCATGCACCGCTGGTCGTGGCCGAAGCCTTTGGCACGCTGGCCGAGCTGTACCCCGGCCGCATTGACCTGGGCCTGGGCCGCGCGCCCGGCACGGACGGCGCCACCATGCGCGCCCTGCGCCGCGACCGTGTCGAGACGGAGGAAGACTTCCCCCGTGACGTGGCCGAGCTGCAGCGCCTGCTGGGCCCGGCCGACCCGCATGCCCGCATCAGCGCCACGCCAGGCACAGACACCCACATCCCCATCTGGCTGCTGGGCTCCAGCCTGTTCTCGGCCCAGCTGGCGGCCATGAAGGGCTTGCCCTACGCCTTTGCCTCGCACTTTGCACCGCGCTTTTTGCACCAGGCGATTGCGCTGTACCGCCAGCTGTTTCGCCCCTCGGCCACCCTGGCCAAGCCCTATGTGATGGTAGGGGTGCCCGTGGTGGCCGCCCCGACGGACGCAGAAGCCCAGTTCTTGGCCAGCAGTACCGAGCAGCGCGTGCTGGGCATCTTGACCGGCCAGCGCGGCAAGCTGCCAGCGCCCATCGCCGAGTTTATGGACAGCATCGGCCCGCGTGAGCAAGCCGCCATCCGCGACTTTTTGGCCATGTCCGTGGTGGGCAGCCCCGACACCGTGCGCGCAGGCTTTGTGCGCATCCAGGAAGCCACCGAGGCCGATGAGCTGATTTTGGTCAGCGATGTGTACGATCCGGCTTTGCGCCTGCGCAGTCTGGAGATTGCCGCGCAAGCTGTTCCATCCACCTAAACCCCATCCTCCATGGCCACTTCGCTGCAAGACCAACTCGTCGTCGCCATCTCCTCGCGCGCCCTGTTCAACTTTGAAGCGGAAAACCAGTTGTTTGAGCAAGACCCGGGCGCCTATGTGCAGCTGCAACGCGAGCGGCTGGATGTTCCTGCCGCGCCCGGCGTGGCCCTGCCTTTGGTGCGCAAGCTGCTGGCCTTCAACCAAGATGGCCAGCGCCGCGTGGAGGTGGTAGTGCTCTCGCGCAACGACCCGGTCAGCGGCATGCGCGTGTTTCGCAGCGCCAAAGCCCACGGGCTGGACAGCATCCAGCGCGGCGTCTTCACGCAGGGGCGCGACCCCTTCGGCTATCTGCGGCCACTGGGCGCGCACCTGTTTCTCTCGGCCAACGCCGAGGATGTGACCGAAGCGCTGGGCCTGGGCTACCCGGCTGCGCGGGTGGTGACCGAATCGGCCGACGCCAGCAACGCCCACCCGCAGGAGGTGCGCATCGCATTTGACGGCGACGCCGTGCTGTTTTCTGACGAGGCCGAGCGCGTCTACCAGTCGCAAGGGCTGGATGCTTTTTTGCGCCACGAAGTGGAACACGTGGCCCTGCCGCTGCCGGACGGCCCTTTCAAACCCTTGCTGGTGGCCCTGCACCGTCTGCAGCAAGCCGCTGGCCAAGGCGCCACGGGCGGCATGCGCTTGCGCACTGCCCTGGTCACCGCGCGCAGCGCCCCGGCACACGAACGCGCCATTCGCACGCTGATGGACTGGCAGATTGAGGTGGACGAGGCCATGTTCCTCGGCGGCCTCTCCAAAGGCGAATTCCTGCGCGAATTTGCGCCCGACTTCTTTTTTGACGACCAAACCGGCCATGTGCAATCGGCCAGCGCCCACGTGCCTGCCGGGCATGTCAGCAGCGGCATTGCCAACCGTGCCCGCTGAGCCACAAAATTTGGTCTCATGAAAAAAGCCACCTGCGGGTGGCTTTTTTTGTCGCTCGCAAGGTTGCTTACAAACCGCCGGTACGCTTGACCTTGGGCTCGTCGTACGTCAGCGGCTCATTGCGCACCAGCAGCATATTGCGCTCTTGCTGGTCCACCTTCTGGGCTTCCTGGGCCGCCTCCACCGCCATCGCGCTGGCGCGCCACATGGACTGGATGTGCTCAATCAGCTCTTTGTAGATGGGCTCTTTGGGCGGCTGTTTTTCTTCTTCCTTGATCTGCTTGGCCTGCACTTCGGTCCAATCGCGATCTTGCACGCTTTTGTCGGTGGGCCTTTCAGGATTTTTGATGGTGACCGTGACGCCCTCGCCCAGCTGGTCGGTGGACTCCACCGCATTCACCGCATGCACCGGGCGAATGGCGGCTGGCCCCGAGGCACCCGTGGAATACAAATTGGCACCTTGGGTATTCGTCCACTGGATAGGGTTACGGTCTACAGGTGGGATTTGCATGGTGGGGCCCTCGGTTAACGGTCAAACACAGCGACAGGAATTGGTTCCGTCCTCTTTATCGGCAGACTGCAACAGAACTTGAGAGAAATTTTCATCTTTTTTTCTGCCCCGCGCCACACCTGACATTTTCAAGCCCAATCAAGCACTTACGCGCCTTACAAAAACAGCTCCAAGAACTTTTGCGACTGGCGGTCCAGTTTGCGTGCATCGGTAATCCGGTATTGCACCCCGTCGCGGCTGGTGATGAGCAAATGGTGGTGGCCCTGCAGTTTGCGGATGTCTTCCTCGGCCTTCAAGCCCAGTTGCGCAGGCCCTTTGTCGGTCATGACAGTCCAGACGCTGGGCACCGAGATGGCATCAATGGCTTCAATGCGCTGCACCTCGGGGACAAACTCACGCACCGCAAATTCTTCGTCGAGCAACTGGCGCGCGGCAGCGGGTACCTCGCTGAGCTGGGCAATCCAGCACACCTCTTTGCCATCGCCGCCCACCAAAGAAATCGCTTCTTCAGGCGCTTCGATGGGGAACGCCCGCACGGGGGTCAGCCCCTCATGTACGGTGCCGTTGGGCAGCGTCAGGCACAAACGGCCATGGGAGTTGCGGCTCAGCTGGAGCGCGGTGGCGTTCATACTTTCTCTCCTTCATGCGCCGCCAGGGTCAGGCCTGCGGCTTGCGCATCTTCCTCGGCACGGCGGGCTTGGGCTTCGTACAGGCGCCAGTAAGCGCCCTTGGCAGCCATGAGTGCGTCGTGCGGGCCGACTTCCACAATCTCGCCCCGGTCCATCACCACCAGACGGTCGGCTTTTCGCAATGTGGAAAGGCGGTGGGCAATCGCGATCGTGGTGCGCCCTTGCACCAGGTTATCCAGCGCTTTTTGGATTTCCTTTTCCGTCTCGGTGTCGACTGCTGAAGTGGCCTCATCCAAGATCAGCAAGCGCGGGTCAATCAACAGTGCTCGCGCAATGCTGATGCGCTGGCGCTCACCGCCCGACAGGCCCTGGCCACGCTCACCTACCACCGAGTCATAGCCGTGCGGCAGGCGCAGGATGAACTCGTGCGCATGGGCGGCGCGCGCCGCCGCCACGATCTCGGCACGTGTGGCATTCGGTTTGCCATAGGCAATGTTTTCCGCCACGGTGCCGAAGAACAAGAAAGGCTCTTGCAGCACCAGACCAATATTGCGGCGGTAATCTGCCACCGCCAAGCGGCGCACATCCACACCATCGAGCTGAATGCTGCCTTCAGTCACGTCGTAAAAGCGGTTAATCAAATTGACCAAGGTGCTCTTGCCCGAGCCACTATGGCCCACCAGACCGATCATCTCGCCCGGCTGAATGTCCAAATTCAAATTGCGGATCACCTGGCGACTGCCATAGCGGAAGCCCACATCGTGCAACGAGATGCGACCCTTCACCGGCTGCGGCAGCTGCACGGGGTTGGTCGGCTCTGGCACGCTGCTGACCTGATCCAGCACATCAAAAATGCGCTTGGCCCCGGCCGCCGCTTTTTGCGTAATGTTCACAATCCGGCTCATGGAGTCCAGCCGTGTGTAGAAACGCCCGATATAGGCAATAAAGGCCGAGAGCACGCCGACGGTGATCTGGTCGTTCGAGACCAGCCAGATACCGAAACCCCAGACCACCAGCAGTCCGATTTCGGTCATCAGACCCACGGTGGGCGAGAACAGCGACCAGACCTTGTTCACCCGGTCATTGACCTCCAGATTGCGTACGTTGGCTTGGCGAAAACGCTCGATTTCGTGCTCTTCCTGCGCAAACGCCTTGACCACGCGCACGCCCGGAATGGTGTCTGACAGCACATTGGTCACATCCGCCCAGACACGGCTGATGCGGTCAAAGCCCACGCTCAGGCGGCCACGCACTTTTTGAATCAGCCAGGCAATGAATGGCAGCGGCACCAAGGTCACCAGCGCCAGCCACGGGTTGATGGATGCCAAGATCACGGCCGTCATGACGATCATGATCACGTCGGTCACAAAATCCAGCGCGTACAGCGACAGAAACATGTTGATGCGGTCCGTGTCGGCACTGATACGGCTCATCAAATCGCCCGTGCGCTTGCCGCCAAAGTACTCCAGCGACTGCTTCATCATGTGGGCGTAGGTGGTGGTGCGCATGTCGGCGCCAATGCGCTCGGACACCTTGGCCATCACCCAGGTGCGCGCCCAGCCCAAGCCCCAGGCCAGCAGCGCTGACAGCAGCAAGCCACCCAAGCACAGGGACACCAGCCACGGATCAATCGGCGTGCCGCTTTGGTAGGGGATGAGGATGTCATCCATCAGCGGAATCGTCAGATAAGGCGGCACCAAGGTGGCAGCGGTGGACAGCAGCGTCAGCACAAAGCCCAGAATCAGCAAACCCTTGTAAGGCTTGGCAAAACGACCAATGCGCAGCAACACCCAGGTCGAGGTTTTGGGCCCGGCTTGGCGTGCGCAGGCGGGGCACTCGTCACTGTCGGGGGGCAAAATTTCGCTGCACACGCTGCAGCGGCTTTCATCCACCTGCACCAGTGCTTGCGCCAAGGTGCCAGCAGCAGTGGCATCGCGCAACTGCTCAAAACGCTGCAAAAAGCGCAGCACCTGCGGCTGCTGGTTGAGGGTAAAGCGCCACAAGGCCAAGCGCTGGTGGCTGTCATGCAACTCCAGCGTGCCTACGCCAGCGTGGTCTATCAGCCGCAACTGTAAATCTGCAGTCAAAGGCCAACTTAGCCACTCACTGTCCGCATCTTTGCCCACAATACGGGTTTCGGTCAGCGCCAGCACCCCGGGTGCAAAGCGCAGCGAGACCGTCAAGTCAACCGCCAGGGCTGCTTGCACGTTTTCATGGGGTGCGAGTTGCGCTCGCAGTTCAGCCCCCAAAGGGCCATTGAAGACACCAGAGGTATCTACAGGATGGTGATGTTGCATGTTGAATCGTTAGAACCCAGCGTTGGCCACACTGCCAAAGGGTGGGGGTATGGCGTATTCTCTGCAAGAACACAGCACACCCAAGTAGGAGCTACTCCCTTGAACGCATCAAGGGTGAGTTTGGCTGACAAACAGCCTTGGCTTTACCTGCTGCACACAATAGCCCTTCATTTCCGGACTGTGGCCTTTGACCCCAGCCTTTCACTTCAACGCTGATATTCATGGCGACATTCAAAGACATCCAACTGCTTCGTACCACCTACCTGCGTGGCCCCAGCGTCTGGACTTACCGTCCAGTTCTTGAAGTGTGGTTGGACCTGGGCGAGTTGGAAGACTACCCGTCCAACAAGATCGAGGGCTTTACCCCCCGCCTGACGGCGTGGTTGCCCGGCCTGATGGAGCACCATTGTGGCGTGGGTCACCGCGGGGGCTTTTTGGAGCGGCTGCGCGATGGCACCTGGTGCGGCCATGTGCTGGAGCACACCATCATCGAGTTGCTGAACATGGCCGGCATGCCGGCCGAATTTGGCCAGACCCGCTCGGTGTCGCAGCACGGCGTCTACCGGATGGTGTTCCGCTGCCCCGAAGAATCGGTGGCCCACGTGGCCCTGCAGCAAGGCCATGCGCTCATCATGGCGGCCATCAACGACCTGCCTTTTGATGTGCCTGCCGCCGTGCAAGCCATCAAAGCCGAGATCGAAAACCGCTACCTCGGCCCCAGCACCGCCAGCATCGTCAATGCCGCCGCAGAACGCCGTATTCCCTGCATCCGCCTGAACGACGGCAATCTGGTGCAGCTGGGCTATGGCGCCGCGCAGCGCCGCATCTGGAGCACCGAGACCGACAAGACCAGCGCGATTGGCTTTGGCATTGCTGAAGACAAAGACCTGAGCAAACAACTCATCAAAGCCTGTGGCGTGCCCGTGCCCGAGTGGGAGCTGGTGAAGTCCGCCGACCACGCCTGGGAAGAGGCTGACTACATGGGCCTGCCCGTCACGGTCAAACCCTATAACTCCAACAAAGGCCAAGGCGTGGGCGTCAACCTGAGCACCGAAGCCGAAGTGCGCGCCGCCTATGACGAAGCGCGCAAGCTCACGCGCTACGTGATGGTGGAGCGCCACATTCCTGGCCACGTACACCGCCTGCTGATTGTGGGCGGCAAGATGGTGGCGGCCTCGCGCGGCGAATACCCCGAAGGCGGCCCCAACCCGCGCGCCAAGGTGGTCACCGTGGACTGCACCGATGCGGTGCACCCAGAAACTGCCTACATGGCCGCCTTGTCGGCCAAGGTGGTGGGGCTGGATATTGCAGGCGTCGACCTGGTGTGCCACGACATCACCCAGCCGTTGCAAGCCCAAGGCGGTGCGATTTTGGAAGTCAACGGCGGCCCCGGTCTGTTGATGCACCTCAAACCCAGCGTGGGCGTGGCGCGCCCCGTGGGCCAAGCGATTGTGGAGCACCTGTTCCCCACCACCGACGGTGACAGCGACGGCCAAGCCGCACGCATTCCCGTGGTGGGCATTGCGGGCACACGCCACAACGCCTTCATCGCGCGTTTGGTGGGCTGGTTGCTGCAGCTGAGCGGCAAACGCACCGGCGTGGCCAGCAGCGAGGGCACTTTCCTGGAAGGCCGCCTGACGCAAAAGGGCGACAACACCAACTGGCACGCCGCCCACCGCCTGCTGGTCAACCGCCTGGCCGAAGCCGCCGTCATTCAAACCACCGCCCGCTCTATCCTGGAAGAAGGCCTGGCCTATGACCGCTGCCAAGTCGGCGTGGTCACCGATATGGATGGCTTTGAACAACTGACTGACCACGATGTGCTGGAAGCCGAGCAAATGACCCGCGTCATGCGCACCCAGATTGATGTGGTGCTCAGCCACGGCGCAGGCGTGCTCAACGCGGACGATGAGCGCACCGCAGACCTGGCCCGCCTGTGCGATGGCCAGGTGCTGTTCTACACCCACGACCCCAAGAGCGCCATGGTGCTGGCCCACCGCGAAGCCGGTGGCCGTGCCGTTGTGCTCAGCGGCACCGACGTACTGCTGGCGCACGGCAGCACCGAGCGCGCCTTGGGCAAGCTGGAGGCGCTGCGCCCCGTCAATGGTTTTGAGCCTGACTCCTCGGCCTTGCTGGCGGCGATTGCCACCGCGTGGGCGCTGGACATCTCCCCCGAATTGATTGCGGCCGGTATCAAGACATTTGATTACCAGCCTGCATGAATTAAAAGATAGCTATCAGCGCTTGTCACCTCTACGTTAGATGCCAATTTGACCATTAAGTTGGCGGAAAGACAGACCATGGAAATTTCCCGCACCCGCGCCCTGCGCGGCCCCAACCTCTGGAGCCGCAACACTGCGATCGAATCCATCGTGCAATGCACCCCGGAGGAGCAGAATTTCACGCTGATTCCCGGCTTTGAAGACAAGCTGCGCGCCCGTTTTCCGGCCATTGGCGGCCTGCAAGGCCAAGGCATGGACAACACCTTGTCCCTGGCCCACGCCCTGGAAGCCGCGGCTTTGGCCCTGCAAGCGCAAGCCGGTTGCCCCGTCACCTTCAGCCGCACGCACGAGACCGTGGAAACCGGCACCTACCAGGTGGTGGTGGAATACACCGAGGAAGCCGTGGGCAAACGTGCCGTGGCATTGGCCGAGGCGCTGATCCGCGCGGCGCTGAACGATACAGACTTTGACGCCAAAGCCGCGATTGCCGAGCTGCACGCGCTCGACGAAGACGAACGCGTGGGCCCCTCTACTGGCTCGCTGCTCAACGCGGCGATTGCGCGCGGCATCCCTTTCCGCCGCTTGACGGCAGGCAGCCTGGTACAACTGGGCTGGGGCAGCAAAGCCCGCAAATTCCAGGCCGCGGAAGTTGACCAGACCAGCTCTGTCGCCGAATCGATTGCCCAGGACAAAGACCTGACCAAGCGCCTGCTGCACGCCGCCGGCGTACCCGTGCCCATGGGTCGCCCCGTCAAGGACGTGGAAGATGCCTGGGCTGTCGCGCTGGAAGTGGGACTGCCCGTGGTGGTCAAACCCCAGGACGGCAACCAGGGCAAGGGCGTGACGGTCAACATCACCACCCGCGAGCAGCTGGAAAAGGCCTACGCCACCTCCATGGAGTTCGGCACCGTGGTCATGGTGGAGCGCTTCTTGCCCGGCCATGACTTCCGCCTGCTGGTGGTGGGCGACCACTTGGTGGCTGCGGCACGCCGCGATCCGCCCCAGGTGCTGGGCGACGGCCAGCACACCATCCGGGAGCTGGTGGACATCGTCAACCAAGACCCGCGCCGCGGCTCGGGCCACGGCACGGCACTGACCAAGATTCGCCTGGACGACATCGCCCTGGGCCGCATCGCTGCTGAAGGGCTGACCCCCGATTCCATCCCGGCCCAAGGCCAGCGTGTGGTGCTGCGCAACAACGCCAACCTGTCCACCGGCGGCAGCGCCACCGACGTGATGGACGATGTCCACCCCGACATTGCTGCCCGCGCCATTGAAGCGGCGGCTTGCGTGGGCCTGGATATTTGCGGCGTGGACGTGGTGTGCGAAACCATGCTCAAACCGCTGGAAGAGCAAAACGGCGGCATTGTGGAAGTCAACGCCGCGCCCGGCCTGCGCATGCATTTGGCCCCCTCGTTTGGCAAGCCCCGCAACGTGGGCACACCCATGATCGACCTGCTGTTTGGCCCGGGTGAAGATGGTCGCATTCCCGTGGTGGCCGTGACGGGCACCAACGGCAAGACCACCACCACCCGTTTGATCAGCCACCTGTTTGCCACACAAGGCCTGCGCGTGGGCATGACCAACACCGATGGCGTGTATGTGAATGGCCGCCAGATCGACAGCGGTGACTGCTCCGGCCCCAAGAGTGCCCGCAATGTACTGGCCCACCCCGAAGTGGACGCGGCCATTCTGGAATGCGCGCGCGGCGGCATCTTGCGCGAAGGGCTGGGCTTTGACCGCTGCCAGGTGGCCGTGGTGACCAACGTGGGCGAAGGTGACCATCTGGGCCTGAACTTCATCACCACCGTGGAAGACGTGATGGTCTTGAAGCGCGTCATCGTGCAAAACGTGGCGCCTACGGGCTACGCCGTGCTGAATGCCATCGATCCGCACGTGGCGCCCATGGCCAATATCTGCCAAGGCAAGATCATCTACTTTGGCGCTGACCGCCACCACCACGTCATGGCCACGCACCGCGCCCAGGGCAACCGCGTGGTGTATGTGGATGACGGCCACATCGTCTGCGCCGAAGGTGCATTCAAGGAAAGCATTGCGCTGGCTGAGATTCCGCTGACGCGCAACGGCACGATTGGCTTTCAGGTGGACAACGCCATGGCCTCTGTGGGAGCCGCATGGGCCGCCGACCTGCCGTGGGACACCATTCGCCGCGGCTTGGCTTCGTTCAACAACGATGCCGCCAATGCGCCAGGCCGTTTCAATGTGATGGATTACAAGGGCGCGACCATTGTGGCCGACTACGGTCACAACCCCGACGCCATCCGCGCGCTGACACAGGCCGTATCTGCCATCCCCGCCAAGCGCCGCAGCGTGGTCATCAGCGGTGCCGGTGACCGCCGTGACCAGGACATCATCGAGCAAACCCGCATTCTGGGCGCTGCGTTTGACGACGTCATCCTCTACCAAGACGCCTGCCAGCGTGGCCGCGAAGACGGTGAAGTGATTGCCTTGCTGAAAAAGGGCCTGGAAGGCGCTACGCGCACCAGCTACAGCACCGACATCCACGGTGAGTTCATCGCCATCGACCATGCACTGAGCCGCCTGCAACCGGGCGACCTGTGCCTGGTGCTGGTGGACCAGGTGGAGGAGTCGCTCGAACACCTGCGCAAGCATGTGCAAGAGGCGGCTAAAGCCTGATCTGCACGCGGCATTGCCTGCGCATGGCTCCTCTTTGAGGAGCCATTTTTTTTTGCCTGATGGGCCAACCATGCGCTGTAACAGCAACCGTTCAGCGGGCAAGCGCTTACAGACTGTTGCGCACCGGCCGAGATGCTCTACATTTACACACATAACTTGCTTCGCGGTACACACACGGCGCCGCAGTGATCCGGAGAGGAAATGCATATGTCCAAGGTGGGTAATTTCGAGAACGATGACGGCGTCTACAAGACCCTGCTGGAGTCGACCAAGGCAATTCCCTGGAAGATTGACTGGGCCTCAATGAAGTTCAGCTACATCGGGCCCCAGATCGAAGCACTGCTGGGATGGAGTGCCGACAGCTGGGTGAGCGTGGAAGACTGGGCCATGCGCATGCACCCCGACGACCGCGAACGGGTGGTGAATTTTTGCGTGGCCCAGTCGCAGGCGGGCATAGACCACGAGGCCGACTACCGGGCACTGACCAAGGACAACGGCTACGTCTGGATCCGCGACGTGGTGCACGTGGTGCGCAACAGCCAAGGTGAGGCAGAAGCGCTGGTCGGTTTCATGTTCGACATCAGCGAGCGCAAGAAAACCGAGGAAAAGCTGCTGAGCCTGCAAAAGGAGCTGGAGGTGCTGTCCTTCAAGGATGGGTTGACCAACATCGCCAACCGCCGCAGTTTTGATGCCCACTTCGAAGCGGCCTGGGAGCAGGCGCAGCGCGAACAGCAGCCCTTGTCCGTGCTGCTCTTCGATGTGGACTTCTTCAAGCAGTACAACGACCTGTACGGCCACATCCAGGGCGATGGCTGCCTGATCGATATCGCCCAGATGCTGAGTCTGGCACTGGACGGCCCCCGGGATCTGGTGGCGCGCTACGGCGGCGAGGAATTTATCGTGCTGCTGCCCGGAGCCAACGCCGAAGTCGCGCACAAGGTGGCCGAGCGTTGCCAGCGCCTGATCCAGAAAAAATCCATCGTGCATGCACTGTCACCGTTCAACCGGCGCGTGACCGTCAGCATCGGTGCGGGCACCGTGGTGCCCGACGAGGCGGCCCTGCACACCGATTTCCTGAATGCCGTGGATCAGCAGCTGTATGCCGCCAAGCACCATGGCCGCAACCGGATTGAACACGTGGCCGCAACGTCCCTGACTCAGAGTCCGTGACGGCCAAGCACGCAGAGGGGAACTGCGGCGCTCAGGCCGCCGGTGCTGCCTGAGTCAGTCCCTGGCGCTGGCTCCAGCGCACGCCGCGCCAAACGCTCAGGGCGGCCAAAGCGGCCAGCACGGCGCCTATGCTGCAAGCGCCCAGCCATCCCGCTGCATTCCATGCCCACACCCCCAAGGCAGAGCCTGCAGAAGCACCCGCAAAGTAACCCGTCATATAGACCGCATTCATGCGGCTGCGCGCATCCGGCAGCAAGTTGGCGATGCTTGACTGATTGGTCACATTGACGGCTTGCAGGCCCAAGTCCATCGCCAGCACCCCGGCCACAAACCACCACACATTAGCCTGCCCCCACCACAGCGGCAGCCACGACAGCAGCAAAGTCAGCGCCCCCCAGCGCAGCAACGCATTGCCACGGCCTTGGTCCGCCAAGCGGCCTGCCATTTGCGCAATCAGTGCACCGGTCACCCCCGCCAGCCCCACCAAGCCAATCTGTGCATCACTCAGTTGCAAAGGCTGTGCCGACAGCACCAGCGCCATGGTGGCAAACATCACGCTGACCGAGGCAAAGGCCAGCGCACTGGCGGTGGTGCGCAGCCGCAGTGCCGGCTGGGTGCGCAGCAGGTGGCCCATGGAGCGCAGCACGTGCACGTAAGGCAACGGCTGCGGGTGGCGGGAAGTGGGCAAGATGCTGCGCATGCCCATTGCCATCAGCACCATGGTGACGGCGGTGACTTGGTACACCAGCCGCCAGTCACCCACGGCAGACAAGCCACCGGCTACGCTGCGCGAGAGCAAGATACCCACCAGCAAACCGCTGAGCACCAGCCCCACATTGCGCCCCGCATGACCGGGTGCGGCCAAGGCCGCTGCCATGGGCAACAGCACCTGCGCCGCCACCGAAAACAGCCCCGCCATCAGCGTGCCCGCCATGAACACCGCAAAACTCTCTGACCAGCCCACCAAGGCATGGCCGACCGCCGCCAGCAACATGAGCACCACGGCCATGCGGCGGCGCTCCAGCTTGTCGCCCAGCGGGGTAATCAAGAGCAGCCCCACGGCATAGGCCACCTGCGCGACGGTCACCGACAGGCCTGCCGCCGCATCGTCCACCCCAAAGTACAAAGCGATGGAGTGCAGCAGTGCCTGGTTGTAGTAATTGCCACCTGCGCACAGGCCGCAGGCAACGGCCATCAACAGCAAAGCGGGCGCAGCCAATACGGTGGGCTGCGCCGCAGAAGAAAGTCGGGACATGGAAAAAAGCAGAATAAAAGCAACGCCCTGTGGGCACAGGCCGCGCTGCGCCCCACCCAAAGGCGTGGCTTTGGAGTGGCGCTGAACAGCAAGACCGCAATTTTCTCTTGCTGCGGCACCTGCTGCAGGCCAGGGCCTGCAATCCTGCAAGCCGTGCTGGTGCATCACGGCGCTGCAAAGCATGCGCGCAAGCCGTATGCTTGTGCGTTATGAAAGCACAAAGATTGTGGGTGGCCAGCGCCCTGCTCCTGCTGGGCTGCGGATATGCCGCAGCGGACTCGGAAACCATTGGAGCGGTGGACACCGTGTTCAAGTTCATCGGCCCTGACCACAAAATTGTGGTGGACGCCTATGACGACCCCAAGGTGGCGGGCGTGACCTGCTATGTCTCGCGCGCCAAGACGGGCGGCATCAAGGGCGGGCTGGGGCTGGCCGAAGACCGCTCCGAGGCCTCCATCAGCTGCCAGGCCACAGGCCCGGTCAGCTTTGCCGCACCCATCCGGCAGCAGGAAGAGGTGTTTAGTGAGCGCACCTCGTTGCTGTTCAAGCGCCTGCGCGTGGTGCGCATGGTGGACGCCAAGCGCAACACGCTGGTCTACATGACCTATTCGGACCGGGTGATCGAGGGTTCACCCCAAAACAGCGTGGCGGCCGTGCCCGTGCCGCGCAGCACCTCCATTCCGGTGAAATAAACCGCTGCAAAAATAAGAGCTGGCAGCGCTTGATTTGAAAGAATTTCATATCGAAATACACAGAAAACGCTTGCAAATACAACGCAAGCAGCTCTTATTTTTTAAACCTCCACCGCACCCGCCTGCCGCACCGCCTGCGCGGCACAGGCATCCAAAAAAGCCTGCAACGCCGCAGACACATGCTTGCCCGCGCGTTGCACGATGCAAAAGTGCCGCTCCATGCGGGGCAGCGATGTGGGCAGCACCACCAGGCTGCCATCGTTGAGCATGGATTGCACCAGCACCCGGGGCAAACAGCTGATGCCCAAGCCCTGCGCCACGCAGCGCGCAATCGCCTCGGAGCTGCCCAGCACCGCCGCGGCGGGCAACTGGTGCAGGCGCGGCAGCAAGGCGTATTCCACCATCTCCCGCGTGCCCGAACCCTCTTCGCGCAGCAGCCAGCGCGCCTGGCGCAGCATGGCAACGCCCACCGGTTTGGTCTGCGCAGCCTGCACCAGCGCATCACCGGGCGCAGCCACCACCACCAATTCGTCGGCAATCCACGGTAGCACCGCCAGCCCCACGCCGTGGCTGCTGCCTTCAATCAGGCCGACATCCACTTCCAGCGCCTGCACGGCGTGCTCCACCTCCCGCGTATTCGCAATCCGCACATCCACGCTGATGTGCGGGTGGCTGCGTGCCAGCAAAGCCAGCACCGGCGGCAGCACATAGCTGCCCACCGTGGTGCTGGCGGCCACGCACAAGCGCACCGGCAAACCACCACCACCTGTCCCGGCAAAAGCCTGCTCCATGCCACGCACCTGCTCCAGCACCGACAGCGCCTGCGGCAGCAGCGCACGCCCCGCATCGTTCAACACCAGGTTGCGCCCCACGCGCTCAAACACCTGGGTATTCAGCACAGCTTCTAACTGCTGCAGCGCCGCACTGGTGGCCGATTGCGACAACCCCACCACCTCGGCCGCAGCCACGGTAGAGCCGCTTTGTGCCACGGCACAAAAAATTTCCAGCTGGCGCAGCGTGAGATGCAGCATGGTTTGGTGGACTTTCTATCTATCGATGCAATCGGTTAATCATACAAAAACTAATCGTTATACATATATAACCAACTTATCTAAAGTGCAAGGCTCCTGCTCTTTTTTGAACCCCGGAGACAGGCTCGCTTATGAACACCTTGTCTGCTTCCTCACTGGCTTTTCAACCCTGGCAATGGCTGCGCCGCACCGCTCCCGGCTTGGCACTCAGCGCCGCCGTCGCGCTCACCGCCATCTACTTGGCACAGCTTCCTTGGTTCACCCAGCACGGCCTGGGCGCTCTCACCCTGGCCATCGTGCTGGGTTTGCTGCTGGGCAACACCGTGTACCCCCGCTGGGCCCACGCCACCACGCCCGGCGTGGCGCTGAGCAAGCAACAACTGCTGCGCACCGGCATCGTGCTGTATGGCCTGCGCCTGACGTTCCAGGACATTGGCCAGGTCGGCTGGGCCGGCGTTGCGCTGGATGCGCTGGTGCTGGCCAGCACCTTTGGCCTGGCTTGCATCCTGGGCCTGCGGGTGTTCGGCCTGGACAATCGCACCACCTTGCTGATTGGCGCGGGCAGCTCTATCTGCGGCGCCGCTGCAGTGCTGGCCACCGCCCCTGTGGCCAAAGGCCGCGCACAGGATGTGGCCATGGCGATTGCCACCGTGGTGGTGTTTGGCACGGTCGGCACCTTCCTCTACCCCGCGCTGTACCAATGGAATGCCGCCCACGGCTGGCTGCCCATGGATGCCCAGCAGTACGGCCTGTATGTGGGGGCCACCGTGCATGAAGTGGCACAAGTGGTGGCAGCGGGCGCTGCCGTCAGCCCTGAAGCAACCAACACCGCCGTCATCGCCAAAATGGTGCGCGTGATGATGCTGGCCCCCTTCTTGGTGCTGCTTTCGGCAGCGCTGGCACGCAGCCTGCGCCAAGCAGGCGATGCAGCTGGCATCAGCATTCCCTGGTTCGCTCTGGGATTTGTGGCCGTTGCAGGCATCCATTCCCTGGGCATCTTGCCCGACGCCGTAGTGCGTGTGGGGGTGGAGCTGGACAACCTGCTGCTGGCGATTGCCATGGCCGCCCTGGGCCTGACCACCCATTGGCAAGCCGTGCGCGCAGCAGGCATCAAGCCCTTGCTGCTGGCAGCCATCTTGTTTGCCTGGCTGCTCGGTGCGGGTGGCTTGCTGACCTACTGGCTGGGCTGATCGCGGCCACGGCCAGGGCATCAGGGATCAAGCCTCCAAAGTGCCTCTCACGCAGATCTAGCCTGCGTGAACAGCTATATATTGCATAGAGCCATCCCGCTGACGCGTTCCCGTATCCACCACCCAGCCAACCCACCGCAGGTTGGCGGCTACCACCCAGACCCAGCGCGAAGCAATGACGTACAGGGGGCAATTTTGGTGGGGTGGGCGCGGGCCTCATTCCGCAAAAAAACAGGCCGCTTGCAAAACTGCAAAGCGGCCTGCGGGGGCGGGTGGCTGCGATGGACACGCGAGCTGCGCAGCACGTGCAGCGCGTGCCGCAGGCACAGCTTCTGCGCCGCACCTGCCGGTAGCGCTGTCATCGCTACAGCTTTTGCAGATCGGGCTTTTTGCGCAGCGCCACGCTCAACTGGTCCACCACAATCGCCCAGTCATCGTCGCAACGGATTTTTTCCTTGAGCATCTGCGCCTGCTGGGGGCTCCAGAACGGGGCATCGTGCAGCAGCACATCGTCCGCCAGGGGGTGGTGCTGGCGCAAAAATGCTTGAATGCTGGCCTCATCATTGTCCAAGCCCAACTGGGCAAACAGTTCGGTAAAACCGGGTTGGGATACGCCGGGGGTCAATGTCGTCATACACGTCCTCCTTGGTGTCATGGCAAAAGTTTTTTTCAGCGCCTGCAGCCCACCAAGCTGCCTGCACATGGCTGCATGTTGCCGCAGATTGCCAGGCACAGCTGTAGGACTGCATTGGTCACCGCACCTGGCCCGCAGGGAGTTCGTCACACGTTGAAAAGAACTTTTCAATCGCGCGCACCCATCCGCCCTTGCCCTACAGCCACGTGCGCAGACCTCGCGCACACTGCCAGCAAGGAGAACCGCTATGCCCAACTCAGCATCCAAGCCCCCTCACCCAACGACCAATACTGCAGCCTCCCAGGCGCCGCACATCAACACCCAGCGCAAACAGCGCCCCAGTGATGCAGAAGCTGCCAGCAAGCTGCCCCATGAGCGCGATGCCTCCATCAACATGACCGCCCCCCAGCCCGACCCAGTCATGCAACAAGCCCACCGCGACCTGAAAAAAGGCCTGGTTGACACCGATGCTCGCGCGGCCGACGGCACCCCGCTGGGCAGCCGCCGCGCGGCCCGTTAAGCGTGTTCACATCAACCTTGGCTGCCGCTGAATAAAAGTTTTCATTGCGCGGCGCCCAGTGGGGCGGCAGCTGCATTGCAGCGGCGAGCCAGGCTAGCCCTTCACCGGGCACAGCGATTCCCACACTGGACGGGAACACGCTTTTGGCCCTTCAAAAAACAAGGCCGCTTACAGCGGCCTTGAAATGGGTCAGCCAACGTGCGCCGTGCTACACCATGGCAATCGAGACGGCCTTGGGAATCAGGTAGGCCTCCAGTGCCTCGCTGCCACCTTCAGAGCCATAGCCCGAGTCTTTCACCCCGCCAAATGGCATCTCCGCCGATGCCACCGCAGGCTGGTTGATCCACAGCATGCCGGTTTCCACCTGCTGGCTCAGTTGGTGGGCGTGCTTGAGCGAACGGGTAAACGCATACGCTGCCAAGCCGTAGGGCAGGCGGTTGGCTTCGGCAATGGCCTCATCCATCTGGTCAAAAGTGCGCATGGCCACCACAGGGCCAAAGGGCTCGTTGTTGAACACTTCGGCACTCAGCGGCACATCGGCCAGCACCGTGGGGGCGTAAAAATTACCGACATCGCCCAGCGTTTTGCCGCCCAGCAGCAGCTTGGCGCCCTGCGCTTGGGCATTGGCCACCAAGGATTTCATGGCCGTGATGCGGCGTGGATTGGCCAGCGGCCCCATGGTGGTGCCCGCCTCCAGCCCGTTGCCCACCTGGATCGATTCAAAGTAGGCCACCACCTGTTCGGTGAAGGCTTTTTCCAGACTGTGGTGCACCAAAAAACGCGTGGGCGAGATGCACACCTGCCCCGCATTGCGCAGCTTGGCGGCCCCCGCCGCCTTCACGGCCAGCGCCACATCGGCATCTTCGGCAATGATGACCGGGGCGTGGCCGCCCAGCTCCATGGTGCAGCGCTTCATGTGCGCGCCCGCCATGGCCGCCAGTTGCTTGCCCACGGGGGTGGAGCCGGTGAAGGTGATCTTGCGGATCACGGGGTGGGGAATCAGGTAGCTGGAGATTTCATGCGGGTCGCCATACACCAGCCCAATCACGCCCGCAGGCACGCCCGCATCCACAAAGCACTGGAACAGCGCGGCGGGCGAAGCTGGTGTTTCCTCGGGTGCTTTGCACAGGAAGGAGCAGCCCGTGGCCAGCGCCGCGCTGATCTTGCGCACGATCTGGTTGACGGGGAAGTTCCACGGCGTGAAGGCCGCCACGGGGCCCACCGGCTCTTTGATCACCAACTGCTGCACATCGCCCCGGCGCGCGGGCACGATGCGACCGTACAGGCGCAGGGCCTCATCGGCAAACCACTCGATGATGCCCACGCCCGCCAGCACTTCCACGCGGGCTTCAGCCAGCGGTTTGCCCTGCTCTTGCGTGAGCAACGCGGCAATCGCATCGGCGCGCTCGCGCAGCAGCGCTGCCGCCTTGCGCATGGTGGCCTGGCGCTCATGGGCGCTGGTGTGCTTCCAGATGGCAAAGCCTTTTTCAGCGGCAGCGAGGGCGCGGTCCAGGTCTTCCTTGCCCGCATGGGCCAGCCGCCCAATCACTTCGCCGGTGGCAGGGTTGTGCACGGGCATGGTTTTGCCGCTGGCAGCGGGCTGCCATTGGCCGTTGATGAGCAACTGGGTATCCGGGTATGTGTGAGACATGGTGATTTACCTCGCCAAAAAACATCAATAACGCCGCTGCATTTGCGGGCAGCAGCCAAAGACTTGCCAAGCTTCTTGAGATCAAAAAGCCCTCTAAGCCATGCTACACCTGCGCCAGGTGCTGCAGTTTTCTAAGCATGCAATACATGCGCAAAACTGCCAGACCGCGCTCAATACATGGCCGCACTTGCCGCCGGCACAATCTGCTGCGGCTTAAAGCGTGCCGCCAGCGCGTCGGCACCGCTGCGCAGCAGCAGCATGTCCATGCCCACCGCCACAAACAAAGCGCCGTGGTGGATGCAGCTTTGCACGCGCTCGGGCTGTGTCACCAAAATGCCCGGCGCCTTGCCACATTGGCGCACCCGCTGCAGCGCATCATTGATGATGAGCTGCATATCGGGGTGGCTGGAGTTGCCGGCATAGCCCAGGCTGGCCGACAAATCGGCCGGGCCAATGAACACGCCGTCAATGCCATCCACACTGGCGATCTCTTCCAGATGGACCAAGGCATCGCGCGTTTCCACCTGCACCAGCAGGCAAATCTCGTCGGCGGCCTGGTGCACATAGTCGCCATCGCGCCCAAAGTTGGAAGCGCGCATGCTGCCACCCATACCGCGCACCCCATGCGGGGCATAGCGCACGGCCTCCACGGCCGCCTTGGCCTGCTCCGCGTTTTGCACAAAGGGCAGCAACAGCGTCTGCGCGCCAATGTCCAGGTAGCGCTTGATGAGCACCGTGTCGTTCACCGGCGGGCGCACCACAGCTTGCGTGGGCGCACAGCCCGTGCGCACCTGGGCAGCCGCCACGGCCTGCAACTGCTGCACCATCTGCGGCACATCGGTGGGGGTGTGCTCGGCATCCAGCAACAGCCAGTCAAAACCGCTGCCTGCCAGCAGCTCACTCACATAGGGCGCAGGCAAGGTCGACCACAAGCCGATCTGCGGCTGACCGGCTTGCAAGCCACGTTTAAAGAGATTGGGAGTAGGCATGCGGCAATGTCAAAGATTGCAAAGGCCACACCCTAGCAAAGCGCACCGCACCTGCCAAGCCTTGCGCTGTCGCGTGGCTTACGCAGGAAAGCGGTGCTAGTGGGCGCCAAGCCTCAGTCAATCCGGGCGCCTGCGGCGTCCACCACCTGCTTCCAGTGCGCCAATTCGGCAGGCAAGCTGGCCTTGAAGCTCTCTGGCGACGACTCCACCCGCTCAGCACCCAGGGTTTGCAGGCGCGCTTGCATGGCCGGGGTGGCCAGCACCGTGCGCACGGCCTGGTACACCTTGTCAATAATCGGCTTGGGCGTGCCCGCAGGCGCAAACAGGCCATACCAGCTGGTCACGGCCAAGTCCTTGCCCAGCACGGGCACTTGCGGCGCCAGCTGCGTAGGCTGGTCTGAGGCCACACCCAGCACGCGCAGCTTGCCGCTGGCCACAAAAGGCATCACGCCGGGGAAGCTGCCAAACGTCATCGGCAACTGGCCCGCCACCACATCGGTGGCCGCAGCGGCCGCGCCCTTGTAGGGCACGTGCAGCAAGTCGATGCCTTTTTGCTTTTTCAGCATCTCGCCCAGCAGGTGGTTGAGCGTGCCGTTACCGGCCGATGCGTACTCCACCTTGCCCGGATGGGCCTTGGCATAGGCCACCAGCTCGTTCAGATTCTGGGCCGGAAAGCTCGGGTTCACCACCAGCAGGTACGGCGCCACTGCCAGCTGCATCACGGGGGTGAAGTCTTTGAGCGGATCAAACGGCACCGAGGAATACAGCGCCGGGTTGATGGTGTAGGCGCTTTGCGCCGTGACCAAAAACGTATAGCCATCGGCGGCGCTGCGCGCCACCTGGCCTGTGCCCACATTGCCGTTGGCACCGGGGCGGTTTTCCACAATCACGGGCTGGCCCAGCGTGCTTTCCAGGCCCTGCGCCACGGCGCGTGCCACCACGTCATTAGCACCGCCGGGGTTTTGCGGCACCACAAAGGTGATGGGTTTGGAGGGCCAGTTGGCCTGTGCCCAGGCCTGGCATGCACCGGCCGACACGCACGCTGCCGCAGCAGCAGCCAGCGCACGGCGGCGCGACAAAGAGAAGTGCAAATTCATAGCTATACCAAGTACGTCTAAGGTGAAAAAGGCGAACTTGCTGCTTATGGCCTGCAAGCAAAGCCACGCGCTGGCCAGGTGGGCGACGGCGTGGCAACAGGGGCAGCAAGGCCCGGGGTCTCCAGGCCTGCTCCCCGCTGCGAAGGGATGCGCCGCATCATAAAGAGCCGTGCCGCCACCGGCCCCCATGGCCGCCGGCGCAGCCAGCGTATTGTCAGCTTCAGCGGGATGGCCGCTACAGCAGCACCAGCCCCGGCGGCAGGCTGTCGCCCAGGCTGCGCTGCTGGTCTTGCGCCTCCATGGGCACCACGCGCTCTACCAGTTCCTGCCAGCGCGGTGGGGCACCTGAGGCGCGCATTTTCTCCAGCACCTGTGCGCGCAGGGCATCGGGCAGATCGCGGGCGCGGTCACCCGTCATGCGCGCCATTTGCACGGCCGCAAACATGGCGGTTTCGTTCTTGCGCCAGTCTTGCGCCAGCGTGGCATGCACAAACTCCTGCGCGGCCTCGGGCGGCATCACCAGATGGGCGTTGGCAGCCAGCGACTGGCGCGCCGCCAGGCGGCCAATCGCCCACCAGGTTTGCACGGTTTCATCGGGGCGCTGCAGGCGCTGCAACATCCACTGGCCCATTTCCTGGCGGTACTGCCAAGGCACCGCTTCCATCGCGGCAAACAGGCGCAGCATGTCGTCATAGCTGCCGTGGCTGCTTTTGCCACCACTGCGCGTGGTTTGCTGCACTGCCTTTTGCATGTGGCCCGCCACGTCTTCCAGCAGCTGCATTTGCTGCGCTTCGTTCAGGCCGGCCGCCACGCGCCGCCAGAACACCCACCACTCCGTCCAATTGGCGGCCTCTTTGCCGTGCCCCAGCCCTTGGCCGTACAGCGCCCACACCTGGGTGATGCGCCAGGCATCCAGCTCAGCCCCCACGCCGGGGCGCAGGCACCAGCCCGCTAGGTTGAACCACACCCGCTCATGGTCGGCCGTGCGGCGGCGGCGTTTGGCACGGGCGAGCAAGGCGTCGAACAGGGCACGCAGCAGCGCCACCTCCCAGCCCTCGCGCGGGCCGAGGATTTTTTCCAGCGACTGGCGCAACTGGCGCACTTCCTTGGCCGTCACAGCCTGTGCCTGCGTGCCAAACACCCGGTCGATCAGCGCCACCGCTTCGGGCAGCCTGCCTGCTGGCGATGACAAGCCTTTTTGGCCTTTAGCGCTTGCTACGTCTGCGCTGGCAGCTATGCTTTCTGAGGCTTCTTGCCCGCCCAGCGCGCCGCGCACCGCAAACGGCAGCAACCACGATTGCGCAGGGTCTGCCACGCCGTGCTCAACCTTGACGCAGCGCACCTCCAGCGTGCCCACCTCGGTCATGCACGCTTGCAGCTGCACTTCGACCTGCGTCTGCGTGCTGCCTGGCAGGGCGGGCAGCACCGTGGCCACCGGGGGCAGCTCCACCCAGCCCTCGCCTTCCAGCGCCAGCAACTGCCCGGCCTGTGCCGGCAAATTGCTGCGGCTGTTGGCCAGCAACACAAAGCGCACGGCCTGCCCCAGCTTGAGCGCAAAGCGCCGCCCGCTGAGCACCATGCGCACCCCTTCTTCCGTGCCGCGTGGCAGCAGGCAAATGCCTTGGGGGGCTGCGCCTGCTTTGCCTGGCAGCAGCAGCCAATAGCTGCGTGCTGCGCCGCCGCCAATGTGCGGGATGATTGTTTTGATAGCTGCTGGCGATTGCTGTGCCTTCGCCAGCAGCTGATTTGATTCAGAATTTGGGGGCACTTGTGTCTGCACCCGTGCCAGCCCATAGGCGGCGGCCCCTCGTGCCACGGCCCAGTCGGGGTGCGGGTTGTGCAACACGCGCACCGGGCTGCCGCGCCAATCCCCCAACTGCTGCGTGAGGCGCTGCACCAGTGCATGGGCGTGGAACACACCGCCGTTGAGCAGCAACGTATCGGGCAGTGCACCGTCTGCATGCTGGCGCAGAAACTGCGCCAGATGGCGGCTGATGGCCGCATCGGCCGGGTACGGCAGCCCAAAACCGCGCAGCGCGCCCTGGCGTTTGGTGGGCCCATCGGTGATCTGCGCAGCGGGCAAAAAGCCTTCCACCACCAGCTGCTGCACCTGGTCGCGCGTCAGCGTGGCCGTCTGCGTGGCCGCCAGCAACTGGCTGCCACCGCCCAGCAAGGTGATGCCGACTTGCGCCGGCGCATCGGCGGCCAGCAACTGCTCTTTGGCCATGCGGCAGCGCTGCACCAGCTGGGCAAAGCGCTGCGCCGGCAGGCGCTGGCCTGCGCCCGCAAATGCGGGTTCCAGCTGGTGGGCCAGCGCCAAATCCATGTTGTCGCCACCCAGCATCAAATGCTCACCCACCGCTGTGCGCGTGAGCGTGGGCACGCCCCCGTCTGCGGCGGCATCCACGCGGATCAGCGTCAAATCGGTGGTGCCGCCGCCCACGTCCACCACCAGCACCAGGCGGCTGCCCGCCAACTGCTGCGCCAGTTGCGCGCCTTGCTGCAGCAACCAGTCGTGGAACGCGGCCTTGGGCTCTTCCAGCAGTTGCACCTGCGGCAGGCCCGCCCACTGCGCGGCCTCCAACGTCAAGGCGCGCGCACCTTCGTCAAACGATGCGGGCACCGTGAGCACCACGCTTTGCTGCTGCAAAGGGGCACCGGGGTGCGCTGCATCCCAAGCGGCTTTGACATGCGCCAGGTACGAGGCCGATGCGGCCAGCGGCGAGACCTTGGCCACCTCATCCCCCGCGCCCCAGGGCAAGATGGCCGCCGAGCGGTCTACCCCCGTGTGCGACAGCCAGCTTTTGGCGCTGGCCACCAAGCGCCCCGGCACCGCCGCGCCCAGCTCCCGCGCCCAGCGGCCAATCACGGCGGGGGCCTCGGGGCTGGCACCTTGTGGCAGCCAGGGTTGCAGCCAGGCCTCACCCAACTCCCCCTGCGCGGCCTGGTAGCGCACTGAAGGCAGCAGCGGCTGCGCCACCACCTCACCCACAGCGCTGCGCTGGGGAATGGGCAACAGTGCAATGTCTGCCGCCACACCACCCACCGGCACGCTGGCAACGACGGTGTGGCTGGTGCCCAGGTCAATGCCAACAACGTAGGTGGGAGAGGCGGTCAGTGCAGTCATGAAAAATCAACGCGGGGGCGAGGGAAGCCGGAGGGGCTTGATCGTATCAAGCGGTGACAACGCGTGGGGGGCGGTGACTTTTGCCCTGCAAGGGCTGTGAGGGGTGAAACGTTCTTTTCAAGAATGTTAGCTGGGGGTGCTTGCTGGATAAGCGTTTATGGCTGATTGGTCTCTTGTTGTTGTTGTTTTGAGTTTGGCTGGCCGCTTGTCGCGCGGCAGGCGACTTACTTTCTTTTGCTTCGCCAAAGGAAAGTAAGCAAAGAAAAGGCGACCCTGCTACCCGTGTCCCTGCGCTGCGCTCCGGGCAACCTGCGGTGCTCGCCCCAGCCGGGCCAGCCGCAAACTCGGCTGCTTCGCAGCCTCAAACAGCGCGTCTGGCTTTTTCCGTCTGGGGCTGTGCGCCTCGGCACGGGTAGAAGTGGCTAAACACATATTGCTAATTCAAGCGAACTCTTCATAATCAATAAAATTTCACAAAATCATGCAATATGAATCTAACCTCTATAGAACAAACCCAAACAATTGCGATTGGATGGGCGATTGAGAATAAAAAAGATATCATTTCTGCAAAAGAATTTGCAAACATATGGTTTAAAGAAACAGAAGAAAACTACAGAATAAAAAAAGTGCTGCTTCTGCATCTAGAAAGTTTCAACGATAAAAAAGAAAATTTATCAAAATACTTCTCTACCGCTTCAGAGCAAGATTGGCAAAGAAACTCTGAATGGACTTTAGAGACTGTCAAACATCTAGCTGTTATAAACGCTGCTGCGCTCGCAGGCAGTGCAGCTTTGCTGGCTGCAAAAATCATTGAAGGCACACAAATAAAAATCGCCTTCGTTTTTTTTCTTTTGGGACTATTCTGTGCTGTTGCAGATTTTTATTTTTGCAGCTTAGGATATCAAAAAAGAGCTGATAAATATTCAAAATTATCAGACGAAATTAAAAAATCAAATTTTTACAATGATTTAGATAAAGCATTCAAAACAATCTCCTTTAAGAAAGAAATTTATTTTAAAATTTCTTCTTGTTTAGGATGGTCATCAGTAATTTCCGCTTTAATTGGCATAGCTCTTATTACACATCAGCTAGGCATAAATACATAGCTGCGCGCGCAAGCGTCGCGCCCCGTTCGTGGAAGTCCTTCACTTTTCCGGCGGCTGTTTGAACGTAGCGACGCAGGAGCGCAGTGAGTTCCGCCGGACAGCCGCCTGCAAGGCGCGCCTTTTCTTTCCGCGGTTTCTTTTGGCAAGACAAAAGAAATCGGGTCGTCGCCGGTCGACTACCGGCCTCGGACAGCAATGCCACAGCAACCATAAAAACAGAGCTACCAGCGCTTGCCACATAAGCGCCAGAACCTAAAAACACCAATAAAAAAGCCCACTGACCGATCAGCCAGCAGGCTTTGCAAACAGCTTTTCACAAGCTGGAGCGACGAGGCCGCTTACCCCTCGTCGGAAGTAGTCTCCGCACGCACATCGAACTCGACCTTCCAGCGCTCTGAGCCACCGACCGGCACCGCATTCAGCTCCAGCGTGCCAATGTCCGTCACGCGGGCTTCCAGCGTCACCGGCACCACCTCGCCAGCGGCACGGCCTGCGGCGGGCAGGTTCAGCTCGATCTCCTGCAGCTCGACCAGCTCTTCGGAGCCCCAGAAGTCCAGCATGGTGCCCACGGTGTCACTGCGGCGCACGGAGGAGCCAAAGAAGCGCAGGCGCACGGGTTCGCCCACGACCAGACCCAGCTCCAGGTCAGGCACGGCAGCGGCCGTGCCTTCTTCCATGCCAAACGGGGCCAGGCACAGGGCGGAGATGGGCGGCTCCATGCCGGGGATGGCGGGCATGTTGCTTTCCACGCCCACGTAGTACGACTGGGCCGTGCCGCCGCGGATGCGCACGCCGCGGCCGGTGGTGGTGATGTGGCCGTAGTAGGCCGCGCCCCGGGCGACGGCCAGGTCCAGGTTGGCGCCGTCCAGCAGGCGGGCGGGCTCACAGGCCTCGTCGTCCAGCCAGCCGTTGATGACGTCCAGAATGCGCTGCTCGATCTGCGGGGCCTTGAGCACACCGCCGTTGAACAAGATGGCGGTGGGGTGCAGGAAGGTAGAGCCTTGCACCTGATCGATGTTCAGGCCCTCAATCTCGGCCAGCGCATGGACCTGGCGCGTCAGGAAGGCGGCCAGATGGCGCGTGACGGCGGCGTCTTGCGCATAGGGCAGGCCCAGTTGCGTGAGCGCAGCGCGGGCGCGGGTCTGGGGCTTGTCACTGACCTTGACCTTGGGGAAGAAGCCTTCGACCAGCAGGGCCAGCACTTCGTCGCGCGTGACTTCGGTGCGGATGCTGCCGCCAATCAGTTTGCTGCCCCGGCTGGGCACGACCACGGGCACGGATGGCAGGTTGGCATCGGCCAGCAGTTGCTCTTTGGCGGCGCGGCAGCCGTGGGCCAGGGCGCGGGTTTGCCACGCGTCCAGCGGTTTGCCTTCTTGCGCCAGCTTGCGCGCCACGCCGTAGGCCAGCGCCAGGTCCATGTTGTCGCCACCCAGCAGGATGTGCTCGCCCACGGCAATGCGCTGCAGCGCCAGGTTGCCATCACGCTCCAGCACGGCAATCAGCGAGAGGTCGGTGGTGCCACCGCCCACGTCCACCACCAGGATGACGTCGCCATGCTTGACCTGTTTGCGCCAGTGGCCGCCGCTGGCCTGAATCCAGCTGTACAGCGCGGCCTGGGGTTCTTCCAGCAGCGTCAGATTGGCAAAGCCGGCGGCCTTGCAGGCCTCGGCCGTCAGCTCGCGCGCGGCGGGGTCGAACGAGGCGGGAATGGTGACGGTGATGTCTTGCTGGGCAAACGGGGCCTCGGGGTGGGCCTGCTCCCACGCGCAGCGCAGGTGCTCCAGATAGCGGGTAGAGGCGGTCAGCGGCGAGATGCGGCTGACTTCCTCGGGCGCATCGGCCGGCAGGATGGCTGCGCGGCGGTCGACGCCGGGGTGGCACAGCCAGCTCTTGGCGCTGGACACCAGGCGGATGGGCGTGGCCGCGCCGCGGCTGCGCGCGAATTCACCGGTGATGCAGTCGCTGGGCGCGCCGGGCAGGGTGCGCTCGGCCTCGGTCAACTCGCTCTCGTGCGGCAGGTACAGAAAGGACGGCAGCAGGGACTTGGCCTCCACGCTGCCGGGTGCAGTGAGCTGGGGAATGTCCAGCACGCCCTGCACCACCTGTTCGCCGTCGCTGGCGGTTTTGTGGACAAAGGACAGCGCGCAGTGCGTGGTGCCCAGGTCAATACCAATGCTGTATTGGGCAGCGGCAGCTTTCAAGCTATTTTGGCCTGTAGCGCTTGCTGTATCTGCGCTGGCAGCTACAGTATTTGCAGTTACCTGACCCGCTGCAGCCGCGTGGCCCGACTGGGCGATGGAAGCCAACGTATTCATGGTTTACAGCTCCACTTCGGCTTGCGCGATGACGTGGGCGGCGGCGGTATCGGTCAGCTGGGGCAGCTTGACAGCGGAGACCTGCCAGCCACGGTGGCCCAGCGTGCCGGTGAAGGGCGCCTGGCCCACCACATTGCCGGTCAGGCGCACGGCGGTGGCATTAAACCCTGCTTGCAGGGTGATGCGGCTGCCTTCGGCCTCGGTGCGCACGGGTTGAATCGCAAAGTGCTCGCGCAGCACCTTGCGGCAACCTTCGTGCACCACGCGGGCAGCGGCACCAATTTCGGCATCGGTATAGGGGGCCACGTCTTCCTGGATGAAGTCCACAAAGCGCGCTTCGCGCTGCAGCAGGCCCAGCAGTTGCAGCGCGGCGGTTTGCGTGGGCACTTCCACGGTTTTTTCGACGATCTTCTCAACGGGGACTTCGACACGCTGCTCCACCGTTTTTTCGACAACTTTCTCCACGGGCACTTCCACGCGGACTTCAACGATCTTTTCCACGGGAACTTCGACGCGGATTTCCTTGGGGGCAACATCGGCGGCCAAGGCTTCACCAGCGCGCACGCGCACCACATCGGTGGCCAGGCGGCCGTTGCCGAGAATGGCAAAAAAACTACCGATCGCAATGGCGATGCGGCTGAAAAAGGACGGGGGGGTGTTCTGGGTCATACGACAGTCTCAAAAGACCTGCCCACGTCAGCGCCGCTACCGCGCAACGCAGGCAAAAAAAGGGGGGCGTGGCGCGCGCAGGGTGGTGCGCACCATCTGCGCCCAGCCATCACGGGCGCGCGCCCGCAGGAGGCAGCGATGTTAACCAAAGCCCGATGCCTTGCACGGCAGCAAGGAATCTGCCGCCATGCAGGCCTGCGGCTTGGCCGCCGCAAGAATGTCGCACCTGGCCGTGCCAGATTAGGGGACTGGCCATAATTGCAGGCGGTAATTTTTTCCGCCGCACAGGCCCTTCTCCCCCTTCTTATGCTGCACGCGCTCGCATCTTTTGCTGCTGGTCTGCGCCGCTCTGCCTTGGCAGCGGCGCCACAGGCCTGTGCGCGTGCGCTGCGCCGCCAGCAGGCCCAGCGCCACGGCATTCCGACCGCCTTCGTCAGCCTCAGCGGTGTCACCGCCATGCTTTCCGCCGCCGTGCGGAAGGCGTAAGACCACACCCCTTCATCCCCTCCGCACGGCCTCTACCTCTTGCACCCAGCAAGGGCATGTGCGCACCTTGGCCCCACCACGTCTGCATTGGCAGCCAGGCCCCAGCCACGTGTCCGTCCCCCTCTCCCCGGAACCGACGAGCTTGACCCATGGACATGGAACTGACCCAGACTTTTTTACGCGGCAAAAACCCCTGTGCCATGGGCTACCGCTGGTTTGTGCGCAACAACCTGAGCGGCGGTGACTACCAGACGGCCATGGACACCCAGGTGGCTGCGGGCCGTGTGGACGACGCACGCTGGCTGCTGGAGAACTTTGGCAGCACCAATGCCGTGCTGGAGCTGGAGCATTTGGAGGCCGATAACTTTGTGTTTGCGGGCACGCTGATCGTGCGCGGCGATGTGCGTGTGCCCGGCCAGTTGCTGGTGGGCCGCAGCCTGCAAGTGGGGGCAGGCATTCGCGCAGGCACGCTGGAGGTCAAGGAAGACATCCACTGCGGTGGCGCCCTCTTTGCCCAGACGCTGCAAGCGGGCGGCAGCGTCAAGGCCGTGTGGAGTGTGGACGTGGCAGACGATATGCGTGCCGAGCATGTGCGCGCAGGCTGGGAGCTGTGCTGCACAGGCAATGTGAGCTTGAGCGGCGAAGCCGTGGCGGGCCAAGGGATTGAGGTGCAAGGCAGCCTGCAATGCGCCAAGGGCGTGCGCGCTGGCGGTGCCATCCACGTGCAAGGCCTGCTGGAGGCGGGCCACGGCATTGCCACACAGGACAGCCTGCACTGCGGCAACCACATTCAGGCAGGCTGGGGCATCAAGGCGCTGGGCGATATCCGCGCCGCCTGCAGCATTCGCGCTGGCGAGAGCATGCAGGCCGACGGCGACATCGTGGCCGGTGAAGGCTATGGCGTGTTTGCCGGCATGAATGTGCAGCAAGCCGCCTGGCCCGATTGCGCCTGGGTGCGCGCCTTGCGCAAGCCACAGGGGCTGGTCAGCGGCTGGTGGGAAGCACCTGCAGAGGCCCGCTTGCAGGGGGCTTAAGCTGCACCCAACTGGGTGCTGTGGGCCTGAGGGGCTATAGGGGACGATGGCGGCGGCTGCGCAGCGGTCACGCAGCAAGGCCGCATCTCCCTGGCCCCTAGGGTCACCCCCAGGTCATACACACCCCGCATGACCTCCTTCCGTTTCATCGTTATGCCTGCGTCGCCAATTGCCAGATAGTTGACGCAAGTCCTTGACGACGACGGCATCTGCTGTGCCTGGCACGCAGATTGCTGATAACACCACGAAGGAGATTGGTATGACGAAATTTTCCACCCGCTGGAGCCTGGCCTGTGTCGCTTTGGCCTCGGCATTCAGCGTGCACGCCCAAACTGGCAGCACCCTCGAAAAAATTCAGCAACAAGGCAAAGTCACCATCGGCGTGCGCGAGAGCTCTGCGCCCATGGCGTACGCACTGGGCTCTCACGCCCAGTTTGTGGGCTACCACGTCGAGCTGTGCGAGAAGGTGCTGGCCCGCATCGTCCCCCAGGCCAAGATTGAGTACATGGCCATGACGGCCCAAAACACATTGCCCCTGGTGCAAAACGGCACGGTGGACATGGGCTGTGGCCCCACCACCAACAACCTCAGCCGCCAAAAACAGGTGTCGTTTGCGGTCACCACCTATGTGAGCGAAGTGCGCATGGCGGTGCGCGCAGACTCGCCCATCACCTCGTTCAAGCAGCTCGATGGCAAAACCGTGGCGGCTTCCGCAGGCACCACAGCGGTGCAATTGCTGCGCAAGTTTTCCAAGGACCACAACGTGAATTTGCCCACCCAACTGGGCAAGGATCACTTCGAGAGCTTCATGATGCTGGAAGCGGGCCGCGCCGAAGCCTTTGTGCTGGACGACAACTTGCTTGCCGGTGTGATTGCCAATTCCAAAGACCCGCAGGGCTACAAAATCGTGGGCGAAGTGCTGGGCTCCGAGCCGATTGCACTGCTGTTTCGCAAGGATGATCCGAGCTTCAAAAAAGCAGTGGACGATGCCTTGGTCAGCATGATGAAGTCGGGCGAAGTGGCGCAAATCTATGACAAATGGTTTGTGCAGCCGATTCCCCCCAAGAACATATCTTTGAACCTGCCCATGGGTGACACCCTCAAGCAGCTGCTGCAAGCGCCCAACGACAAGCCGCTGGAAGCGTACAGCCTGTAATGCGCTCCACGCGGGCACTGCAACCTTGCAAACCCCGCGTGGCTGAATGTCCCCCACAGATGACCGCCACGCATGCGCTGCAAGCGCGTGCAAACACGCCTGCGTTTCTTCTAGGGGCCACCGCTTGTGACACCGTCTTGCGTCGAATCCACAGGCAGGACACAGCCCCCCCCCACAGCGCGGTCGCTGCCGAACCGAGAGCAACATGATGCATCGTCGACATTTCCTGTGTACCAGTGCGCTGGCACTGGGCCTGCCCCAAGTCTGGGCACAAAGCGCTTGGCCCCAAAAGCCTGTGCGCGTAGTGATTCCTTATGCAGCAGGAGGTGTCACGGACAGCGTGGGCCGCAAGTTGGTGGAAAAGATGGGACAAGCGCTGGGCCAGAGCTTTTTTGTGGAAAACAAAGGAGGTGCTGGCGGCACGCTGGGCATGGCAGACGTGGCAAAGGCCGCACCTGATGGCTATACGCTGGCGCTCAGTGCCATCAGCCCGCTCACGTTGTCACCCCACCTGATGAAGCTGCCCTACCAGCCATTTAACGATGTGGTTGCGGTGGCTCCCATGATGTATTCACCCGTATATGTTCTGGCCACCAGCAGCTTTTTGGGCAAGCGCTGGAACGATTTGCTGCAGCAGGCCCAAGCACAGCCGGGCAGTGTGCGGATTGCGACATCGGGCATGGGTTCGGTTGGTCACATCATGGTGGAGCAGTTACAGGCCCAAACGGGTTTGCAGTTCACCCATGTGCCTTACAGGGGCGTGGGGCAGATCGTGACCGATGCGGTAGGCGGGCATTTTGAGCTGATGCTGGGCAACCCTTTTTCCACCATTAACAGCCTGATTGAGCAAGGCAAGCTGCGCGTTCTGGCCACCACCGGCCCACAGCGCGCGCCCAGCCACCCAGATATTCCAACCTTGGCCGAACTCGGCGCGCCCCAAGCCAACCTGACCTCGCTATTTGGCTTTATGGCGCCTGCTGGCACACCCGCAAAGGTCGTCCAGCGAATCAACACCCTGGTGCAGGAGTTGGTGCAAACCGATGACATTCAAGCCATCCTCAAAGCTACGGACAACATCGCCTTGCACCAGGATCAAGCCACGTTTGAAGAAGTGCTGCGCAAAGAAAGCGCCAGCAATGCAGCCATCATCCAAAAGGCGGGCATCAGGATCTAGCCAGCGCCGCGCTCAGGGCTACTGGGGGCGTCGCAGGGCCTTGCACATGCTGCGCCATGAAGCTGCTGGCCGAGGCTTGAATCCAGGTGCGAAATGCCTGCAGGGGCGGATAAGCGCTGCGGCTGGTGGGCCAGGCCAGGTAATAGCGCTCGGCACTTTCCATTTCAGGCAACTGCGGCAGGGCGCGCACCAGCTCTCCGCTGGCCAATTCCTGCGCTATCAAAAAAGAAGGTAGCAACGCCACGCCAACGCCCGCAGTAGCGGCCTGCGCTGCCGTAGCGAACTGGTCAAACAGCATGCCGGGCACCTCGCTGGTGGGGTGGCCCTGGTGCTCAAACCAGCGGTGCCAGGCGTCGGGGCGTGATGCCAGGTGCAGCAGCGGCGCCCGCAACAAATCCTGCGGCTGGGCAAACTGGTGCTGCGCCCACATTGCAGGGCTGCAGGCAGGCACCACGGTTTCACTCATCAAAAACGCCAGCTCCGCGCCGGGCCAATGTGGCAGGCCAAAGTGGATGCCCGCATCGACGGCTTCGAGCTGAAAGTCAAACTGCGACAGGCGCGTGGTGAGATTGATGGTGATGCCCGGGTGTGCGCTGAAAAACTGCGGCAATCGCGGTGCCAGCCAGCGTGTGCCAAACGTGGGCAAGATGGCCAAATTCAGGCTGCCGCCTTGCGGGTTGGTGCGCAAGCCCAAGGTGGCGTTGGAGATGCGCATCAGCGCACCGCGAATTTCTTGGGCATAGGCCTGCCCGGCGGGGCTCAGGCGCACTGTCTGACGTTCGCGCACAAACAAATCTATGCCCAGCCGGTCTTCCAGGGCGCGGATTTGGCGGCTGACCGCGCTTTGCGTGAGGTGCAGCTCAGCCGCAGCAGCCGTAAAGCTCTGGTGGCGGGCCGAGGCCTCAAACGCACACAACAAAGACATCGGGGGCAAAAAACGTCGGGATAGCTGCATAAAAACCCCAGCACCCAGGTGCTGGCAAACATGGAGAAATCCGAGGTCATTCCTGGATTGCATGACATCGGCACCAGATTATCGTTTGACCAAAGTCAAAGCCTGCACCACCATGCCTTGGAATTGGGGTGGCATCCATGCGTAGTAATACGATCACTGCGCGCTGGGCACCCTGCTTTTTCATCGTCTTTCCTACTGCCCACTCATGAGCGCCACGCATCACCCCACCGCCGCTTTCGTCTCCAGCGATGAAATTCGCACCCGTTTTTCACGCGCCATGTCCCAGATGTACCGCACCGAAGTGCCGCAATACGGCAGCCTGGTGGCGCTGGTGGCCGAGGTGAACCAGCAGACGCTGCAAGCAGACGCCGAGTTGCATGCCCAGATGGTGCGCACCGGGGAGCTGGAGCGCCTGGATATCGAGCGCCACGGCGCCATCCGCGTAGGCACGGCGCAAGAGCTGGCCACGCTGCGCCGTTTGTTTGCCGTCATGGGCATGGAACCCGTGGGTTACTACGACCTCTCGGTGGCAGGGGTCCCTGTGCACTCCACCGCTTTTCGCCCGGTCAGCGATGCCGCACTGCGCGCCAACCCGTTTCGCGTGTTTACCTCGCTGCTGCGCCTGGAGCTGATTGCCGACCCCGACTTGCGCCAGCAAGCCAGCGACATTCTGGCGCGCCGCAACATCTTCACCCCGCGTGCACTGGCGCTGATTGCGCAGTCGGAAGCACAAGGCGGCCTCAGCGATGCCGATGCCAACGCATTTGTGCAAGAAGCGCTGGAGACGTTCCGCTGGCACAGCGATGCCACCGTGGATGCAGCCACCTACGATGCGCTGCAAAAAGCCCACCGCTTGATTGCAGATGTGGTGTGCTTCAAAGGCCCGCACATCAACCACCTGACGCCACGCACGCTCGATATTGACGCGGCGCAAGCAGGCATGCCTGCCCACGGCATGGATGCCAAGGAGGTGGTGGAAGGCCCGCCACGCCGCCGCTGCCCGATTTTGCTGCGCCAAACCAGCTTCAAAGCCCTCAAGGAAGCCATCCGCTTTACCGATGCGCAAGGCGACAGCAACGGTGCACACACCGCCCGTTTTGGCGAAATTGAGCAACGCGGCGTCGCCCTGACGCACCAGGGCCGTGCGCTGTATGACAAGCTGCTGGCCCAGGTGCGCAGCATGGGCAGCGCTGGCAGTGCCGCGCCTGACTACAGCACGCGCCTGCAGCAGGCATTTGCGCAATTCCCTGACACCCATGCGCAACTGCGCAGCCAGGGTCTGGCTTTTTACCGCTACAGCGTGCCTGCGGGTGCCCCGGCACCGGCCCAGCTTCCTCAGAGCACGGCCGACTGGGAGGCCCTGATTGCCCAGGGCTTGGTGCAGGCAGAACCGATTACTTACGAAGACTTTTTGCCAGTCAGCGCCGCAGGCATCTTCCAATCCAACCTCGGCGGCGACGAGCAAAAGCACTACCAAGCCAATGCCGCGCAGCAAGTATTTGAAGCGGCACTGGGCGCCCAGGTGCACGATGAGATTGCGCTGTACGCGCAAGCCCAGGAGCGCTCCATGGCGCAAGTGCGCGCTGCCTGGCAGGGTGTGACGGCCTGATCCCTCAACGCCCACGGCACCATCCGCCGTGGGCCCTCTTTTTGGTCCGCATGAACACCACGCCCACCCTCACGCCGCTGGCGGCTTTTGCCCCGCTGTTTGCCGAGCCCGCCGGCTCACCGATTCGGGAGCTGTTTCCCCTCCTGAGCCGCCCCGGCATGATGTCCCTGGCGGGCGGCTACCCCTCGGCCAGTTTGCTGGATGCCGAAGGCCTGGCACAGGCTGCCAGCCACGCTTTGGGCCAAGGCATCAGCGCCTTGCAATACGGCGCCACCGAAGGCTTGCCTGCCATGCGCGATGCCTTGGCGCAGCAAGCGCAAGCGCGCGGCATGTCAGCCAGCGCACCGGATGTGTTGGTGACCACGGGCTCGCAACAGGCCTTCGACCTGCTGGTGCGCGTGCTGCTGCAGCCCGGCGACATCGCTTTGGTGGAAGTGCCCGCCTACCCCGCTACCCTGCAAGCCCTGCGCCTGGCACAAGCAAACATTGTGGGCGTGCCCATGGATGCCGACGGCCTGCACACCGATGCACTGGCCGAACTGCTGGCGCAGATGCCTGCGGCGCAGCGCCCAAAGCTGCTCTATACCGTGCCCAACTTCTCCAATCCGCGTGGCAGTTTGCTCAGTGCCCAGCGGCGCCAGGCTTTGGTGCAGTTGGCCCTGCAATACGGCTTCTGGATCGTGGAAGACGACCCTTATGGCGAGCTGCACTTTGCCCACGCACAGGACACGGCCAGTGGCACACCCTCCACATTGCGCAGCATGGCTGCGCACCTGGCCCCTGTCGAGCGCAACCCGGTGGTCTACCTCTCCAGCCTGTCCAAAACCGTGGCCCCGGCACTGCGCATTGGCTGGATGCTGGCAGACCAGGCCTTGCTGCGCCGCTGCGCAGTGGCCAAGCAAACCGTAGATTTATGCACCTCGCCCATGGCGCAGATGGTGGCCACCAGCTATTTGCACAGCGGCCGCTACGCGCCCACGGTGCAGCGCGCCCGCGCCGAGTACCAGCGGCGCATGCATGCCTTGGTGCAGGGCTTGAATGCCATCCCCGATCAGCCCCTGCGCTGCACCATGCCTGCAGGCGGCATGTTTGTCTGGGCCGACATTGCGCCCCACATTGCACCGCAGCGCTTGTTTGAGGCCGCCGTGCAGCACGGGGTGCTCTATGTGCCGGGCAAAGCCTTCTACCCTGATGCTGCAGAGCGACACGCGCTACGCCTATCATTCGCCGCTACCGAGGCACAGGACATGGCCGAGGCCGTGCAACGTCTGGGCCGCGCCGCCCTGCAGGCGCAATCCGCCTAGCGCTGGGCACACAGACCCCGCCCAGAGTTTCTACAATCGCCACAGCACCACCAGCGGGTGGCGATTTTTTTGCTTTGGACTGCGCTATGCCCACCCCCACCACCGAACCTGTCAACATTCAAAAGCAACGCCGCGGCTTCTCGCGCATCTGGCACGCCGGGCGCTATTCCGTGCAAGGGCTGGTCGCCGCAATCCAAGAATCTGCAGCCTTCCGGCAAGAGACGCTGCTGGCCGTGCTGCTGGTGCCTGCCAGCTTTTGGCTGGGTCAGACCTGGGTAGAAACCGCGCTGCTGGCTGCCGTGGTGGTGCTGGTGCTGGTGGCCGAGCTGCTCAACACCGGCATTGAAGCGGCGATTGACCGCATTGGCCCCGAGTGGCATGCCCTGTCCAAAATGGCCAAAGACGTGGGCAGTGGCGCCGTGCTGCTGTGCCTGCTGCTGTGCGGCGGCGTCTGGGCTGCGGCGCTCTACCAGCGCTTTGTAGCCTGATTGCCCGTACACATCTTGCTGTGCCACAGCGCGCCTTACACTGCGCCCAGACCTTTGTTTTCACTGTTTGATTGAGGGCTTCACCCCGTGTTCACCGGCATCATCCAAGCCGTGGCAACGATTGCCGCGCTGCACGACCAAGACGGTCTGCGTACCTTCACCATGGAATTCCCGGAAGACTTTTGCCAGGACTTGGCCATTGGCGCCAGCGTCTCGCACGATGGCGTGTGCCTGACGGTGACCGAGCTACTCTCGCCCACGCGCGCCACCTTTGATGTGATGCAGCAAAGCCTGAACATCACCACGCTGGGCCGCTGCCAGGTGGGCGACGTGCTGAACGTGGAGCGCGCAGCCAAAGACGGTGCCGAGATTGGCGGCCACCCGCTGTCGGGCCATGTGGATTTCACCGCGCCCGTGCTGCAGGTGCTACGCACCGACACCAACCACAAGATTCGCTTTGGCATTCCCGAGGCCTTTCGCCCCTATGTGTTTGCCAAAGGCTATATCGCCATCAATGGCGCCAGCCTGACGGTGGCGGAAGTCAGCCGCCAAGAAGGCTGGTTTGAGGTGTGGCTGATTCCTGAAACCCTGCGCATGACCGTGTTTGGCCACAAGCGCGTGGGCGATGCGGTCAACATCGAAATCGAACGCAGCACGCAGGTGGTGGTGGATACGGTGCGCGAAACCGTACAAGCCAGTCTGGGCAAGCTCAAGCCCGTGCTGGAGGCACTGCTGGCCGAGAAAGGCCTGCGCCTGGATGATTTTGTGGATGTGCCAGTGCTTAAAAAATAAGAGCTGCCTGCGCTGAATAAAAAAGGACTTCAGAGACAAAACACTCTGAAGTCCTTTTTTGATGAGCGTTAGCTGCTATTTATTTTTTCATGTGCGGATCAAGCTGCACCGCCTGCCCGCGCTGCACCAGTTCATCGAACTTCAAGCGTGCCAAATCTTTCAGGGCCATTTGCTGCGGCGGCTGTGCCGCGTGCAATGCGGGGTGCTGCGCCATAAACGCCGTGAAAGCAGCGGCGTCATAGCTGTAGGGCTGACCGTCCAGCGCATCCAGCAGGCGCAGCAGCAATAGATTGCCCTGGCGCCCCCGGTGCACGGAGCGCTCCATGCGCCAGGCTGCAAAACAGGCCATGGCCGCAGGCAGCAGCAGCCCCGGCAAGCCCACGCCCGGCGTGGTGAACGCTTGGTACATCACATAGCCCATGGCCAGCACAATCACACCAAACAGCGTGGCAATGCCGTAATGGCGCTTGGCAATGCGGTCTTGGTGCGCCACCGCCTGGCGGGCGAATGCGGCGGGCTGCTCCAGCAGGGCCTGCATGCCACGTGCCAGATCATTGCCGTGGGATTGCTTGGCCAGCGACAGCACGATGTAAATCTGCTCTACATCGGAAGGCTGCAAGAAAGCATCAAAACTGTCAGGGGTGGGTGGGGCGGAAGGTTTGCGAGACATGACCCGAGGAAGGCTAAAAGAGTGCGCCACTCTACCGGCTTCACGCCCCCATCGCTACCGCGCTGTGTAAAGGCAGTACCCGCCGGTACGTTGAACGGCCACCCCACCAACACCACCAGCACGCTCCTTGGCAGGCGCTGTGCTGGTGCCGCAATGGTGGGGGCTACGTGCGTTCAGCGCGCCAGCGCATGCCACCGCAGCGCTTAAACCTGAGACTTGGGCGCGCGATCGCTCGCAGCACGCGGCAGGATCTGGTTGAGCACCATGGCCGCCATGGCGCCGATGGTCACCGCCGAGCCCAGCAGGTACTGCAGCATGTCAGGCAGCGAAGCCACCCACTCCTTGGGCGCCAAGGTGGCAAAAAACGAGCAGATGATGGGCACCCCCACCACCAGCATGGCGCGTTCATCCAGATGCACATGGCGCAGGATGCGAATGCCCGCCATGGCAATGGTGATACACACCACGGCAAACATGCCGCCAATCACCGGCGAAGGAATGGCCGCAATCGCCGCCGAGAATTTGCCCAAAAAGCCCAGCCCCACCAGCACCAGACCGGCTGCGACAAACACCATGCGGCTGGCCACGCCGGTGATGGAGATCACGCCCGCATTGGTGGAGTAACCGGTGACGGGGGTGCCGCCCACCATGGCGGCCACGCCGCAGCTCAGGCCTTCACCCACCGCGCCACGGTCCAGTTGCTGGTCGGTGATGGGCTGGTCGATGACCGCCGACACGGCAAACCAGGTGCCGGTGGTTTCAGCAATCACCACCAGGTAAATCACCACAAAAGTCAGGCTGGCGGGCAGCGAAAAGTGCAAGGCATAGTCCACCCCCACCAGCTTGGGCAGCGTGAACCAGGGCGCCGCGGCAATGCTGCTCCACGAAAACAGGCCCATGGCCCAGGCCACCAAAGTGCCGCCCACCAGCGCAATCACCACGGACGACACCCGCATCCACAGCCCCAGGCGGTTGTTCCAGCGCAGGCCCAGCATCATGGCCACGATCAGCAGCACCGCCGATGTGGCGGCCAGCAGCAGCGACTGGTTGAGCGTGGTGCCACCGTGCACATTGAACACATTGGCCGTCAGCGCAATCGGCAGCAGCGACAAGCCCACCACCAAGATGATGGTGCCGCCCACAATCGGCGGCACCAGCCAGCGCACCATGCGGTGGAACCCGCCGGTAATACCCAGCAGCATGACCAGCAGCGCACCGGGAATCAGCGCACCGAACACGGTGCCCAAGCCGGCGTAACCGCCGCCTGCGGCAAACGCAATCGCCAAAATGGCGCCCAGCGGAATGTAGGAAGGCCCCTGGGCCACCGGCATGCGCATGCACCACGCGGTCTGAATGATGGTGCCAATGCCTGCCGCCAAAAACGTGGACTGGATGAAGGACGCCGCATCGGCCTGTGACAGCGACAGCGCAGTGGCAATGATGAAGGGCACTACGTACACATCCATGGCCATGACGTGTTGCAGGCCCAGCAACAAGGCTTTGGAGAAGGTGACACGGTCCTCAGGGCGGGCAATCAGATGCCCTTCGTAAGCGGTGTGGGGGTCGTTCATGGCAGACAGGGCGAAAGGGCAAAAAGAAAACGAGGGAATTGGGGATAGGCACAGTGGCTAGGCTCCTACAGCGCTATCCCAAAAGGCCAAAAAGGCGGCGAACCAAGGCTGCGCCACCCGCTGGTACGTATCAGGTGCGTGCGTGGACGTGCTGCCCCTGCACCCACACCTGCGCCACATTGGCGCGGGTGGCGTTGTGCATGATTTTTTGCAGCACATCGGCGTCGCTGTCCTCGCCCGCCCACAGCCAGATGTTGGAATCCGGCGCCAGGCAATCCACGGCGATGGCATCCATGGCGTAGCCGGGCTCAATACGGCCAATCGGCAAATCCAGCGCCTGCCCCCCTGCGGCTGTGGCCAGCCACAGTGCAAACACATGGTCGATCTTGGCAGGGCGGCCTTGGGCGGCGCGACCGCGCGCGCTGCTGGGCTGGTCGGGGTCGGTGCCTTCGTGCAGCGCCAACGCCGCCGTCATTGCATGGCGGCAGGCATCGAACATGCTGGGGCTGTAGCCGCCCGAAATGTCGGTGGCCAGACCCATGCCCAGTTGCTGCTGCAGGCCGGTGCGTGCGGGAAACACGCTGTTGGCGAAGTAGAAGTTGGACAGCGGGCAATGCGCCACCGAAGCACCGGTACGCGCCATCAGCGCCACGTCCTCGGGCGTCAGAAAGTTGGCATGGGCCACCACGGTGCGGCGCGTCATGAGACCAAAGCGGTGCAACGCATGCGCATCGGTGGTGCCGGTGCGCGCCAGCACATGGCCGTGGGCCCAGTCGCTTTCGGAGCAATGCGTTTGCACATGGGCACCGGTGCGCTGGGCCAGATCGCCCAGGCCTTGCAACAGCGCGTCGGTGCAAGACGGAATAAAACGCGGGGTGATGACGGGCAGCACGCGCTGCTGCGCGTTGGCAGGGTGGGTACGCAGCCAGTCCATAAAGGCTTGGGTGTCGGCCACGGCCTGGGCCGCACTGGCGTCTTTGTAATACGGTGGGCACTGCGTGGGCTCGTCCATGGCCACCTTGCCCACCAGCGCGCGCTGGCCATAGGCCAAGCAGCGCTCGGCCAGCACCTGGTTGCCCGCGTTGTCCACGGTGCCAAAGTACATGACGGTGGTGGTGCCGTTGGCCAGCAGCGTAGGCACGACCACGTCGTACACGCACTTGGCAAACGCGGGGTCGCGGTAGCGCGCCTCCAGCGGGAAGGTGTTGTCCTGCAGCCAGACTTCCAGCGGCACATCCAGCGCTTTGCCGTTTTGCGGCCACTGGGGGGCATGCACATGCAAATCCACCATGCCGGGCAGCAGGTAGCTGCCAGCCGGCAGACTGCGCAGCGTACCGGCAGCCGCATGGGCGGCTTGCGCAACCTGCCGGCGCGGGTCGCCCTGCTGCAGCACTGCCTCAATCACGCCCTGTGCATTCACACAGACCAGTACATCGGCCTGCACCCGCAACTGGTCGGACGCAGGCGCATCAAAGGCCGTGCACTGCAGCGCCCAGGCGGCAGACACATCACAAGCTGCTGCGGCAGCCGCAGGCGGGGAAGCAAACAAAGTCATGGGCAATCACGGGGCAGCCAAGCTGCCCCCGCAAGCAAAGCACCCTGCCGCTGGCAAAGTGCACAAAAAAAAATGCACCCATGCCTTCAGACCTGGGTGCGGCAGTGGGGAATGTACCCAGTGCCAGGGGTGGCTTGCAGACACGGCGCGGCTTGCCCATAACCGGCCATTGGGTTCCTGCAGCAAGCGCTGCACACGGGAGCCATTCCACACAGCACCTGCACCGCAGGGCCCACTGCCAACCCAGGGCGTTACAAGGCCAGCTCCATCAGAATGCGCATGACATCCGTACGCGTCAGGATGCCCACCAGCTTGCCCTGGCGCAGCACCGCAACAAAAGGCACGCTGTGTTGGGACAAGGTCTCCAGCAGGTGCAGCACCGGGGTATGGTCTTCCACACTCAGTGGCGCATCTTCCATCAGCGCCGCCGCATGTACAGACGCTGCCGCCGCAGGTTTTCGCCCCCACAGCCGCCAGATGCTGCGCGATTGCTTGTCACGGGCATGCGGTTGCTGCTGCCACAGCCAGTCAAACAATGCACTGCGTGCCACCACACCCAGCAAGCGCCCCTGTGCATCGGTCACTGGCAAGCTTTTGATAGGGTGTTGCCGAAATTGCGCCGCCAGCTTGTCCACATCGTCCGTGGGCCTGCAGGTCCACAGCGCAGCCGTCATCACCTGCGCACAGGTGACGCTCCCCAAGCGCCGGGAGATGGCCTGCTCCTCGGCCGCACGCACCAGTTGCCCCAGCTCTTGCGGTGTCAGGTTGTAGTCTTGGTCAAAGCGTGCAAGCAGGGCTTGCAGATCTGCATTCGACAGCCCATCGGACTGCAAGTGCAGCTCTTTCTTGCCCGCAGCTTGGGGCGCCGCCGCCTGCAAGGGATAGTGTTTGCCCCAGGCGCGGTGGTAGGCCACCCCCACCAGCACCAGCGCCAGCGTCAGCAGACCAATCGGCAAGAAGGCATAGCTCCAGCTGTGGTGTACGCCGTGCTGGGCTTCCAGCACCAGCAGCAAAGCCACCGCCCCCCCTGGCGGGTGCAGGGCGCGCGTGAACTGCATGCCAGCCACCGCCCCGCCGACCGCCACCGCAGGCAGCAGCCAATCCGGCGCCTGCGAAGGCCAGCAGGCCACCACCAGCAAGGCCCACAGGGCCGAGACGGTATTGCCCACCACACAGGACCACGGCTGTGACAGCGGGCCCGTGTGCACGGCAAACACCAGCACCGCCGTAGCCCCCAAGGGGGCAAACAAGGCCCACCCGCCTTGCACGCCACGCCACAGCGCCAATTGCACCAGTACGGCAGCGATTGCCAGCCCCAATACCGCACCCAAACCTACGCGCAGCACATCCAGCCGGGCAGCAGGCGCCACGACAGGTTTCCATCCATTTCCAAATTGCATGACATTCCAAACGACAAAACCCCGCCCAAAGGCGGGGTCAGCCCGCAGCAGTGCGGGCAGGTGGTGGGTGCTGCCTTGGTGCAAGCACCGCAGTGGTGCAGATCACCCACACCGCCAGCATGCCACAGGCTGCTGGCACCACCATCAGCAGGGTTTCAGGCTGCCAAGGTCTGGGCAGGGCCGAAAAACTCGCAGCGCGCCTGCGCATCCGGCACACCCGCACGGTGCAGCACCTGCTTGGCCAAGCGCATAAAGCCCACCGGGCCCAGGTAGTAGGCCTGCACGTCGCGCTCGGCGGGCAGCCAGCGGGTCAGCAAGTCGGCATCGGGCATGCCTTGGGCCACCTCGGCACCACGGGCAGGCAACTGGTCGGCCGCTTGCTCATAGCCAAAGCGCAGTTGCAACTGCGGGTGCTGCGCGGCCAGGTTCAGCAAATCGCTGCGAAACGCCTGCAACTCGGGGCTGCGCGCGCAATGAATGAAGGTGACGGCGCGGCCCGCCTGCAAGCCTTGTTGCAGCATGGCCATCAGCGGGGTAATGCCCACGCCCGCACCCATCAGTACCAGGGGTTTGGCAGTGTCATCCAGGGTGAAGTGCCCAGCGGGCGGGAAGACCTCCAGCACATCCCCCACGTGCACCTGCTGGTGCAAGTGGTTGGAGACCACGCCCTGCGCTTCGCGTTTGACGCTGATGCGCAGGCTGCGGCCATCGGCCAGTTGCGACAGCGAGTAGTTGCGGCGCTGCTCCTTGCCGTCCACCTCCACCCGCAGGCCAATGAACTGCCCGGGCTGGTAAGCCAGCACGGCGCCACCGTCTTCGGGGTGCAGCGTGAAGCTGGTGATCTCGGGCGTTTCTGCCTGCTTGGCGGCCACCACAAAGCGGCGCGCCCCCTTCCAGCCGCCGGGTGCATCGGCATTGGCGTCGTACGTGGCTTTTTCGGCACCGATCAGGATGTCGGCCAGTTGCCCGTAGGCGGCGGCCCAGGCATCAATCACCTCATCGGTGGCCACCTCGGCACCCAGCACTTCGCGAATGGCACGCAGCAAAAAGCCGCCCACGATGGGGTAATGCTCGGGCTGCACCTGCAGCGAGACATGCTTGTGGATGATCTGCGCAGGCAGATCGCCCAAACCGGACAGGTCATCAATGTGCTTGGCGTACATCAGCACGCTGCGGGCCAGCGCACGCGGCTGGGCACCTGTTTGCTGGTGCACGCTGTTGAACAGGGGCTGCACCTCGGTGCTTTCAGACAGCATCAGGCGGTAGAAATGGGTGGTCAGCGCCTCGCCCCCGGTTTCCAGCAGGGGCACGGTGGATTTGACAATGGCGCGTTGGCGGTCGGTCAGCATGTGGAACATCTCTCCATGGCCGTCTGCGTGCGGCCCCCCATGGGCCGTGGTGCGGATCGGCATTCATGCAATCTACTTTGCAAAGCCTGTGCCAACAAATTTATTGAAACATATCAATCACTTATTTAAAAATATGTCTTTTTGACGCGCATCAATTCATGTCATATCGACAACATATGATGTCGCTATGACAACACCCACCACCCTGCTGAACGCCCTGCTGCCTCTGGTGGCGGAGTTGCCAAGTCGGTTGCCCGAGACAGAGCGCTACCGCCGTTTGCTGGCTGCGCTGCGCGCCGTGCTCCCCGGCGATGCCGCCGCGCTATTGCGCTGCGAGCGCGGAGAAAACGGGGATGACTGGTTGCGCCCCCTGGCGATTGATGGCCTGAGCCCAGACACCCTGGGCCGGCGTTTTCGCGTTGCCGAGCACCCCCGCTTTGCCGCACTGCTGGCAGCAGGCCAAGCGCTGCGTTTCCCCACCGACACCGACCTGCCCGACCCCTATGACGGCTTGGTGGCCCACCATTCCGGCGCACCACTGCCGGTACACGACTGCATGGGCTGCGTGCTGCAGGTTGACGGGCAACCCTGGGGGCTGCTGACGCTGGATGCGCTGCAACCCGGGCGTTTTGCGGGGGATGGCCCCCTGAACACGCTGCAAGCCTTCTGCAACCTGGCTTCAGCCACCGTCGCCACCGCAGCCCACCTGCGCCAGCTCGAGCAAAGCGTGCACAACGAACGCCAGCGCGCCGAACACTTTCGCCGTCACATCCCCGTGGCCTCGCCACGCCTGCTGGGGCACAGCGCCGCCATGCGTGCCTTGCAGCGCGACATTGCCACCGTCGCGGCCAGTGATCTGGCCGTACTCATCACGGGTGAAACCGGCGTGGGCAAAGAACTGGTGGCCCAGGCGCTGCACGCCCAGTCTGACCGCGCCGACCAGGCTTTTGTCAGCATCAACTGCGCCGCCCTGCCCGACACGCTGGTGGAAAGCGAACTGTTTGGCCATGTGCGCGGAGCCTTCACCGGCGCCGTGGGTGACCGCCAAGGCAAATTCGAGCAGGCGCACCAAGGCACGCTGTTTCTGGATGAAGTGGGAGAGCTGCCCCTGGTCACCCAGGCCAAGTTGCTGCGCGTGCTGCAAAGCGGACAGATCCAGCGGCTGGGGTTGGACCGCGAACGCACGGTGGATGTGCGCATCATCGCCGCCACCAACCAAGACCTGGCTGCTGCGGTGCATGCCGGGCGCATGCGGGCAGACTTCTTCCACCGGCTCAGTGTCTACCCCCTGCAGGTGCCGCCGCTGCGCGCGCGCGAAGGGGATGTGCTGGTGCTGGCGGGCTATTTTCTGGAGCGCACACGCTCACAGTTCGGGCTGGATGGACTGCGGCTGGAGGCCGATGCGCAGTCCGCACTGCTGGCCCACCACTGGCCCGGCAATGTCCGCGAACTGGAGCATGCCGTGCGCCGCGCTGTATTGCACGCCCTGCGGCGCCCGCGCCCCACTGGGCAGTTCTTGGGGGTCACGGCCCAAGACTTTGCATTAACTCCCGCATTGATAGCTGCCAACGCAGATGCAGCAAGCGTCAAAGGCCAATTTGACGTAAATTTCACCGCCCCCACCGCTTGTGCTGACGGTGTGAGTTTGCGCAGCGCCGTGGCACAGTACGAACGCCAGTTGGTTGAGCAAGCCCTCCAAACCCACGGTTACCGCTGGGCCGCCGCGGCCCGGGCCTTGCACATGGACCGCGCTAACTTGCAGCGCCTGGCCAAGCGGCTGGGCCTGATGCCTGCCACCGATGCCCCATAGCCCTGAAGACCAGGCCTGCGTGCCCTGCCCGCGCAGGCGACGGCGCTGGGTAAACATGCTCGTAAACAGCGGCCTGACACCCACGCGGCCGACGAAAAAATGGTTTCTTACCAAGCCCCGCGCATTCCGTTCACCCTCATCGCCGCCCCTAGGCGCCAAGGCTTGAAGCGCTGGGCGTCTTATCAGAAAAAAGCACGCCCATCACATCTTAAAATTACCTGTGGCCGATTGTGAAAAACCTTTAATTTTTTTCACGCTATGCTGTGACGAAACAGCTACATTGACCTATGACAAGAATATAGGGAGACCATATGCCGCAGCAACGCATACGCCGAATCTTTGCTTTTTTGGCGGCGCTAGAAAAAGCACCCGACTGCGCTTCCCGAGAGGAAGCGTTCGAGTTGGTGCACTCCACTTGGCTCAAGGTGAATATGGAGTCCGCGACCCCGGACAAAGACATTGAAGCCTTTCGGCATATGCAACTGCGTGCGGAAGATGGCTGGCAAAACCTAGAAGGCGATCCTTGTCACCTGCAGAGCATTGAGCACTCTGGACTGTGTCTGTACCTGCACTCAGACGGTGCATTCGTGATTCAAGACTTGAGCAGTCCCTCACACCCCATTTTGATGTCCAAGCTAGGGGCCAAGCCCTCCATGAAACAAGCGACCCCTGACGCTGTGACCTCTTAGGGCAGCGCTTTCAGCCCGCCCTATGTGCTTTTGCTGGCGTGGCGAAAGCAGGGCAATGCGTCTGTCTTATGCGTACAAATCCCAGCGCGAAGGAAGATGCGCACCGGATTTGTCTCAGCCAAGCCCTGCGTTAACTTTCGCTCTCTGAGCGCATGACCCACAAAGACAAACCGCGAGAGCTTGGGTTCCGCCCCCCAGTACGCAGCCAATAAAAAAGGGCCCGAAGGCCCCTGGGGTCAGGTTGCACTGATGTCGCGTGCTTATTGCGCAAACTTGCGCTTGGCATCGGCTACGCAAGCGTCTTTTGCATTGCCTGACATCGCATCGCAACGTTCTTTGGCGGCTTGGTACTCAGCATCACGCACTTTTTCCGCCGCTTCCTGGCGCGCATCGGCTACATCCGCTTTCTTGCTGGCGGCGTTGGTATTGGTCTCCATGCGTGCCTCCGCCACTTTGGCCGCCTCCAAGGCCTTTACATGCGCAGCCTTGGCATCTTTTACACACACATCTTTGGCATTGCCCGAGAGATCGTCACACTTTTGCTTGGCTACGTCGTAGTCCGCATCGGCCTTCGCTTTGGCAAGTTTATGGCGATTGGACTCGCTACCGTCTGCACGAAAATTCAACTCGGCCTTGGCCACTTTTTCGCGACCACTCGCTTGCTTCTCACATATATCTTTGGCGTTGCCCTTCATCGATTTGCATTGCTGCTTGGCAGCTTTGTACTCCGCCTCAATACGCGTTTTTTCTGCATTTTTTTCCGCAGGTGTTAAAGCGAAGGCAGACGACGCCATCAGTGTTGCCACACATACCGAGAGAATTTTTTGCGTGAACTGCATGAGCACTCCTTTAGATCGTTGCTGTTTATCAGAACCCAGATAGTCTTTGCAAGACTTATTAAGGGGTGACCACTTTTGCGTGGCACAAAACAGAATCTACCGATCTCCAATAATCCATTTTGTCGGGCAGGCAGGCATGCTGCCGTGGGCATATACCTACACACACGAAATACCGGCGCTGTAAATACAACCTCAACGGCTGCATAAGAAGTCTGCAGATTTCACCTACTTATCCTCGGTTGAAATCAAAATTCAATTATGGGGAACCTCTCACAACCCCACGCTTTTCAGAAGCAAAGGCGTGAATTGAGCGTTCCAACTGTTTAAAACGACGATTTGAAGCAATGCAGGCCCTTTGGGGCCTGCATTGCCCATCAATTCGCTGCTTGAACACGCACCTGTGTCTTTGAAGGCTTGGATTTGTAGAAGGAATCTACCCCTCGCTCCAAGAACGATGCCAAGCGTTTGAGGTTGTAGCAGGCAGCCATTAACACCATGGTCGCACTGGCCCTAGCTTGACCTATGGTGCGCAAGAACTTGCCGCCCATGTGCCGTATGCCAGCAAACACGTGCTCAACCTTGGCTCTTCGCTTGGCAATGCGGTGATTGCGCCGCTGCTGGCAGGCGCTCAGCGGCTTGTTTTTCTGGGCCTTGCGCTGGATGCCTTCTTTGAAACCCAAGGTCTTGAGCATGGCCAAGCGCTGGGCACTTGGGTATGCTTTGTCTGCGTTGACTTCTTTGCCCGTGTTGTTGACATCAAGCACTTCTTCAAAGTGGTGTCCATCGTGCTCGCTGGCGGTGCCTGTAGCCACGCCACGGATAAAGCCATGCTTGTGGTCCACACTCACGCTGAGCTTGTAGCCAAAGTAGCCTTTGCCATGCTTTTTGGTATGTGTGGCATCCACGTCTTTTTGTCTGCGCCGGGCTTCACTCCACGCAGGTTGCTGGCCATCAGCCAGCTCGCAGCGCTCGGCCTTGTTGATGCGCTGCACAGGCGCTGCAACCAGTGTGGCATCGATCGCTTGGCCGCCTCGGGCCATAAAGCCGTGACTGTGCAACTGCGCATCCACACCATGCAGCAAGGCTGTTGCACCATCCACACCAATGCGCTCACCAAAGCGCCAGATGGTGTTGCGGTCAGGTACGTTCCTGGCGTTTTGCAGCAGGCAAAAACGCTGGTAGCTCGTGCGGTCGAGCAACTGGAACTCCATCTGCTCATCGGACAGGTTGTACAACCGTTTGAGCACCAAGATGCGCACCATGACTTCGGTGGGATACGCCGGCCTGCCGCCCTTACGCCCATCACTGCGCTCAATCAAGGCATCAGCCAGTGCCGCCAATTGCGCAAAGTCTATGTGGCGGGCTATCACCTGCAGCGGATCCCCCACCTCATCGAGTTTGCCTTTGCGGCAGGTATCAGCAAACAGGTCGAACTTCAGGGCGCTGCGTGGGGTGATCATGTTCTGAATTTACTGCATGCCGCCCGCCTCAACTGGCTTAAGTTGCCGAGGTTTTGAGAGGCTCCCTATGGAAAACAATCTGTTTTGCACCCTAACTTCTTTGTAAGAAAAACGGAAATCTCACAATGTGTAAAATTAAGTTGTTCAAGGTAATTAAAAGCAAAAAAATCGCATCCAGGATAATCATCAAATCTAAAAAACCAACAAACTGCCAAAATAAAATAGAACCTATGCAAAACAAGCAAAGCATAATTATTTTTTATCGACCAAAAGCGCGAAGAAACCATTAAAAACCAAGAGCTTTAAAGCATCGATAAATATTAATAGCAACTTGGATGAACATAAAAATATTATTCCAGCAAGTTGTCACTCATGAATTTATTTAAATTATTTTTTTGCTGCATGCTTGTTTATGAGCAGCACAAGAAAAATTTTTTGCATGGAGAAGTAATAGCAGACGAGCAGGCCTTCTAGTTCAGGGCCCATAGAAGCCCATAAACCAGCAAGATTTGCTGAAGAAATTAATGCAGAAGCTGCAAAATCATCGCTGCTGTCGGCACGCCACTTACCTATTTCGATTGACCCGATCAGTACACTGGAACGGAGCAGTCGAGTTGCCAAACCTGCCCAACCCCACCTCCGTCAACCCTCGCGCATGACGGAGCAAGAAGAGCACATCCATGCCCATCCGCTGTGCCATCGCCAGCCCTTCATCAGGGCCTGCAACCAGCAAGGCCGTGGCCCAGGCATCCGCCTGCATGCAAGTGCGTGCCAGCACGGTGACGGAAGCTACGGCGTTGTTCACGGGAGCACCTCTGCGTGCATCCATGGTGTGTGACAAGCGCTGCTTACCCACCTCCAGATAACGGCGGTAGTCACCCGAGGTGGCCACGGCCAGATCTTCCAGTTCAATCACACTGTGTACTGTGCGGCGGCCAGTCTCAGGGCTTTCCAATGCCACGGCCCAGGGCATGCCGCTGGCCTGGGGGCCCACAGCACGCAGCTCCCCATCCAGCGCCACCAGCGCATGCTGCACGCCGTGCTGGTGCAGCACATCGGCCATGCGGTCTACCGCGTATCCTTTCGCAATGCCGCACAAGTCGATTTGCAACGGCGCATGCTTGCGAACACGGCCTGCCGCTTTGTCCAGCTCCAGGCATCCGTGCGCAGCAAGGGGCAAAGACTGGCGTGCTGCGCGAATGGCTTGCGCATCGGGCGTCTCGCGCACCGCACCAAACCCCCAGGCATCGACCAAAGCACCCACGCAGGGATGGAATGCACCTGCACTCAGGCGTTGCACCTCCAGCGCGCAGTCCAGCACCTCCAAAATTTCAGGAGAGAGGGGCACCCATTCATCCACAGGCGCACGGTTCAGGCGCACCAGGTCGCTGTGCGGTTTCCAGGGCGACATCTGTGTATCCACTTGCTCCACCGCAGCAGCAAGGTTTTGCCGCAAGACAGGCAGCTCAACAGCTGGGCCCGCGTCGATACAGACAGACCAGCGAGTGCCCATCGTCGGGCCATGCAATGTCATGCGCTGGCTACGGAGTGCCGCTTCAGAAGACATCTTCGGCATAGCGCTCCTCGGCTTTCAGCGTGGCAACGCTCGATCCCAGTGGTTGCAGTACCGCATCCAGTGCCTCGGCGACGCCTTGGGCCATGGCACGGCTGCCGCACACACGCACGATGGCGCCTTGGGTGATCAATACCCGCATGCGCTCGGCATCACGGTGGAGGGCGTTTTGCACATAGCCACCGCCATCGGGGATACGAGAGAACGTCGTTTGCAGCGTGGTCAAGCGTCCTTCTGCCAGCCATTGTTGAATTTCAGGGGCAAAGTAAAAATCTCGCGCGGGATCACGCGCTCCAAAATAAAGATGCATGGGTAGCAGACGGTCGTTACGGCGAATAAAACCGGCCAGCGGAGCCACTCCCGTGCCCGCGCCGATCAGAATCACCGGTCGTGTGGATCGCGGCAGGGCAAACCCAGGATTGGATCGGATAAAAGCCTGGATCTGATCCCCGTGGTGCAGGTTCAGCAAGTGTGTAGAGCACTGGCCAGCAGGCATCTGGCGCACGCAGATTTCCAGAAACCCGTCGTCCCAGCCTGACGCCAACGAGTAGTAGCGCGGCACCATCGATCCTGGGGGCAGGATGCCCACCAAATCACCGGCGGCAAATCGCGCCAGTCCTTGCCCACGCAGGCGAGCCCCCTGAGTCTGTACCGGCCATGCAAAGCGCAGAATGGCTGTGGCTTGCCCTGAAGCTGCGCAGTAGTCTTGCCGCGCGATCAGCGTGAGCGCCGTGGTTGGCGGCACCCGTGGGACATGCTCCAGCACCAACGGCTCACCCAGCGCTTGCCCCAGAGAAGCACCCCAGCGCGCAAATTGCTGGCCCGATTGCTGGTGGATGCACTCGATGGGCAGCAACGACGGCCAGCCTTGCGCACGCAGGGTTTGATCCAGCGCTTTGGCAAACGCGCAGAAGGCGGGGAACTGCCGGTCGCCAAACCCCAACACGGTGACGGGCACCGCACTGGTATTCGGCTGCAGGGTGATGCGCTCCAAGGTGTGGCGGGCATGGGCCGGAGCCTGCCCTTCGCCATAGGTCGCGGCGAGCACAAACACCTGCCGCGTCGCGGGTGTCACTTGAAAGTGCTCCAGCGCGCTGGTGTGCACACGGTGCCCCCTCTGGCGCAGCGCATCTTGCAGCGTTTGGGCAAACCCCCAGGTGCTGCCGCCTTCACTGGCAACAAAGATGAGCACATCTGCCTGGGCCAGCGGGGCATTGCCCGTGATGCGGGGTGCCAGGCGGCGTGCTTGCCACCATATGACGATGCCTGACCACCAGAACAACAGCACACTGGCACCCGCCAAACCCAAGATGACCGCCCAGAGCCACGCCATTTCACCGGTGTGCAGCACCAGCGCCAAGTCGTACACACGTTGCGCCAAGGTGGCCTCCTGCCAGGCCAGCATCTGGCCAGAGTACCGGTCGATCCACCCTTGCCCTTGGGCGGTCACCACCTGCCACGTGTCCTGCGGGTCTGTGGCGTACGGCATATTCAGCTTGCGCAAATCTTTGGCCACAATGCTTTGCAGCGCCGTAAGCTTTGCACCTGGCATATCTGGCTGGCCGGTGACCACCGACAGCACCTCGGGCTCCACACGGGTATCCAGCTCGACCAGCCCGAGCGTCGATGCGCTCATGGTAAGAGCGGTGATGGAGGAGAGGCAAAGAATGGCAAGCACGACGCGCCCTGTCACCACGTGCATACGCTGCGCCAGCGAGCCACGCACGCGCCCAGCCAGCCGACGCCAACCGCCCATGCGTCGCAGCAGCAGCACCCAGGCAGAAATGCACAGCAGCCCCATGGTCAGCGCAACAGCTGCTGCGCCCCAGCGCCCGGCGTCACCCAGCAGCAGAGAACGGTGCAAATTCTTCACCCAACGCGGCAGTGACGACGGCTGCCATGCACCCAGCACCCGACCATCAGCGGGGTCTACATACGACGCCTGGGGCTGATCCCCCGTAAAACTGAAGGCCACGATGGCGCCTGAGGGAAGCCGCCGGATTTCTTCCACGCCCGGTACGGTATGGGTCACACGATCCACCAGCGTAGCCACGGGCAAATCGCCTGGAACCGCCGGAGCCTCCCAGGCTTGCTGTACCGGATCAATTGCCAGCACAGCGCCACTGAGTCCCAGCACCACCGCCAGGGCTCCCAAGGTCAGCCCCAGCCAGCGATGAATTACTTTCCAGGCCATGTGTGTCTCTTTACTGGAATTGGAAGGTGGCCGACTGGATGTACTGCTTGCCAGACTGGGGCTTACCCGCATTGGTACTGGACAGCGGAATACGCACCTCCGATGGGCTGTCCCGCATGTCTTCGGCCGCTGCGTCGATGCGGATTTCATAGCCAGCGTCGATCAGCACATCGGCCAGATCGGCCGTCACCTTGAGCGTACGCCCCGCACCCACGCTGGCACCAGTGACCCCGTTCAGACGTTTGGCATCACCGGCCGAGAGCCGGTTCCAGTCTGCCAAGTGTTTGTAGTACTTGGCCTTGCCACCAGCCACCCACAGGGTGCGGACATACGTGCCCTTGGCATCGGTCAAGTACGCAGCCAGGTAAGCGCCATCACCACCGTAGTTCTTGAGCTGTGCGGTCAATGTGAGTGGGCGGCTGTGCGCCAGTGTGGGGAGAGCCAGCGCACAGGCAGTGGCCAAAATGGTAGATATGGGCTTGGACATGGTGATACTCCTCGTGAGAATGAAGAACAGCAGTTACTCAACCTGGCCACGTGGAATGGAGCCAGATGCAGGTGAGGGGGTAGACATCGGCGCGCCTTCCGATGACGGTGAGCGTTTGTACTGCTCCGCCTCACCCTCCTCGTGATCGTGCGCATGCTCCCGAGTGCGCTGGCGGTGGTCTTGCTTCATCTTCAACACCTGCAGCGTTTCCGGGTCAATCTTGGCTTTGAAGCCGCGCCCTTGGGCATCTATGCCGCGTACTTCATAGCAACCATCGTCAATCTTGAGGCGCTGAATTTGCCAGCCTTGTGCAGCCGCCATTTGACGTACCGCCTCGCGTGTCTGCCAGCGATTTAACGGTGCTTCGCAATCGTCATCCGCCCAGGTGGGCAAGGCGCTCAGACCCAGCGACAGCACCAGCAAGCTACGGCGCAAAGAAAGTGGATATTTCATCGAAAGTTCCTACAACAAATGGCCCATGCATACAGACTTGCACAGTCGACGCCTTATGACAATGCGCGGGTCACGCAACCCTCCTCCTGCTTGCGCCCATCCAAGCCAATTCCCGTTGGAACGACAGCAAGCATGGGTTCAGTTTTCTGCGTTGTGAAATTGTTGCAAGATCGTCCTGAAGGCAAGATGAACAAAGTGTTCACCGCCTGTTCATCAGCCAACGTACCACGCACCCTGAATAAGCCAGAGTGACCCTGCATGGGGCGCAATGCGCCGCTCGTTGTAAGAGCGCGCATTACTCGCCTGCTGTCACACCGAACAGATCAGCAGGACGGCTTGTAGGCGTAAAAGCCGTCCTTGACCCACAACCTGCACTTGTCTGTCTGCTCACGGATAGTGCCTGCGAGGGCGATGACATTCGGGCAGCAGCACTGCGATGCAATTTACTGCTGCCGAGGCTGCACACCCCAGACGAAGACATCCCCGGCGGTTAGATAAGAGGCAATACCGCCAGTGCAACGAAGGCAGGCAGGTGTTTCGGCGAATCGACGCTATCGTCCACTACACGTTATGACAGCCCGGATGTCGGGTACATCGCCTTTACCTCAGCGCTAATCCTTGAGCACTTGGCAAGGTAAACACGCACTCGCCGCCACACAGCCCGGTGTGATTCAGCTTGGAGGAACGCTAGCCCCACACTGGATGTGTGCAGAGGCGCCGCTCGGAGCAGCTTTCAAAAATACCCGGACAAGGTCAGTCTGGTCTTTGCACGCAGACTTGGTTACGCCCAGCACTTTTAGCTTGATACAGCGCGGTATCCGCCATTTCCAGCAAAGGGCAGGCCCTCAGACTATCGCTCTTGGTCGGTGTCATGCTGGCAACTCCGACACTGATAGTGATCACCTGGCTCTCAGGCGCAGCTTCATTTTCGATGGATTGCATTTGAACGGTCTGGCAAAGATGGGCAGCCATCTGCTGCGCCTGCGAGAGCGTGGTGTTAGGCAGCAACACCACAAACTCTTCCCCGCCAAAGCGAAATACATGATCGTGACCGCGTTGCACATGCTTTTCAAGGACTTGGGCGACTTGCTGCAGACACACATCCCCCTGCAAATGGCCATAGTGGTCGTTGTAGCCTTTGAAATGGTCAATATCAATTACCAAAACCGCCAAAGGTTGGTTTTCACGAATGGCATGTCGCCATGCTCGATCCAGCTCCTCATCCAAGGCGCGGCGGTTGGACAGCCCCGTTAAGCTGTCTTTGCGTACCTGGTGCTCTAGCAAGTTGCGGTATTGCTCCAGAGCCTGGTCTGTTGCCTTGCGTTGCGTGATGTCCTGGATGGTTCCAATGATCTTGGCTGTTTGATCGTATACAGCGACATCTTCCAGTTCGCACCAGCACTCGACAGTACGTATCTGTGCTTGCTGGTGCTGAGTACGCAGATCAAATTCAATTTTTTGCACCGTCCTGTGACGACGTACTTCCAAAAGTTTGCGCAGTATGGGTTTGATTTGTTCTGGGGGTATGTAGCGTGCGAAATCCGAGAAAGTGAGCTGCTGCAGCCCTTGCGTACCCAAGATCTCTGCCGCCATCGGAGACAGCGCGATCTTCTGGTTAGACCAATCAATCGAGAAAAAGCCCAGCAATGCCGTTTTCTGTGCTCGCTCCAGCCACCTCATGTGGTTTTCGAGTTCGAGTTTGAGCCCATGTTCGCGCTTTCCCGTGAGCCATATCCAGTACAGCACCGTGGACAACATGAGAAATGCTGAAACCCCAATCAGCAAGCCCAAAAAAACGCCTTCTTTGCGCTGATCGTGGGCAAACGCTTCGGTCACATCGATTTTGCTCACCAGCAACCAGGGTGAATCGGGCACCACACCACTGGCTGCCAACACCTGGTACCTGCGATAGTCAGGACCGTAAAGAACGCCACGAATACCAGCGAAGGCCTGCACCGCCACTAGGTCATCATCCTGTTCAACCGAAGCCAGCCTTTCCAATGGCTGGGAAATGCGATGCCGCAACGGATTGATGTGCACCACGTCCGAGCCTTCGCGCTGCAACAACATCGATTCTGCGGTAGCACTGCCTTGCTGAATCGCATTCAAGAGCGGGAACAGGTTGGCGCGCAAGTCCACCACCATCCACAGCGCCCCCAAAGGTTGCAAACCATCGTACAAAGGGGTGAGCACGGAGAACGTGGGGTACGCAAACTGGGCTTGTCGGTAAGGTTCAACCACCACCGCTTGCGCTTGCAGCAAGGCTTGTTGCAACGCCGCTTGTTCACGCTCAGGGAGCGTGCGCTCCTCCACGCCCGCCGTTGCTATCAGGATGCGCCCTTCTGCATCAAGTAGCAGCACCTTGGCAAATTCATTGCGCTCCGTCAGGCTGCGCAGACGGTTTTCCAAATCATCGCGCACCAGTGCTTCGTGCTGAACCAGCCAACGCGATAAAGCCTGAGCAAACAGCCTGTCGTCCATCAGCGACTCAGCTGCAGCCAGCGTGCTGGCCCGCCACTTGGCCAAACTCTGGAGTACCCGGTCGTTGTTGCTCTTGAGCCCACTCTCTATTTGGTGGCGATAACGCAGCTCACGCTCTGTATAGACGTGCATGCCTGCCCAAGCAAGTACAACTTGCACGATGACCACGACTGCGATCACATGCCAGAGATGTTTGTCTTTGTACTGTTGAAGCTTGTGCATGCCGATTCAGCCATATGTCGGCGACCGATGGGTCATGCCGATACGCGAGTTCCCAGCTTGTCTGCAGGTTGGAAAGATAAAACCCAGCCTCTTAACATTAATACTTGGCGTCAAATAACTGCCAACAAGCAGCATGCGCTTAGTCGATTATCAGATACTGATAGATACATGCTGTATTCCCAGCCAATAACCGAGCACGCCATGCCCCCTCTCAAGCCTGCACCGAATCTTCCTCGTCGCCACTGCCTCCAGCAATTGGGTGCGGCCGGGTTGGCCGCTTGCCTGCCTCTGTCCGCAATCGCTCAAACCCGGCGTGACAGCGTGACGCTGAATATTGCACTGGAGCCTGATGGCCTTGACCCCACACGATTTGCAGCAGCCGCCTGCGGCCAAGTTGTGCTCTACAACATTTTTGAGGGCTTGGTCAAAATCAGCGAAAATGGAGCCGTCGAACCGTTGCTGGCATCCCGCTGGCAGATCGACGCCAGTCAACGCATCTACAGCTTTGAGTTAGTGCCCAATGTGCGTTTTCACGATGGTGCTCCGCTAGATGTGGAGTGCGTGCTCTTCAGCTTTCGCCAAGCACAGGCCCCGAACTCTCCAAACAAGGCCAAGAAGAGCGTCTTTGACAACATTCAGCGCATGACCGCCAAAGGCGCTCTTCGCTTCGAGCTAGAACTGCGCAATCCTGATCCGCATTTTCTTTTTCACCTGGGAGAAGCCAGCGCTGTCATCCTGCACCCTAGTTCAGCCGCCTCAGCAGCCACGCAACCGATTGGTACAGGTCCGTATGCATTTGTCAGATGGCGCAAGGGGCACAGTGTGCAAATGCGCAAGTCTGCGACCTTTCGAGCACCAGAAAAAGTAGCGATCGAGCACGCCACGTTCCGTTTTATCAATAATTTGGAAGAACAGGCTCGAGCGCTGGAGCAAGGTGAGGTGGATGTCTTCATCAATTTCATCACGCACGATCTGCACCGCTTCCACGGGGATCCACGCTACCAAGTGCTACTGGGCTCTTCCAGTGGCAAAGGCATGCTGGCCGTCAACCACCGCCACCCCGTCTTGAAAGATGTACGGGTACGCCGTGCAATCACCCATGCAATCGATCGCCAAGCTTTCGTCAGCAGCATTTTGCAAGGCAAAGGCAATGTCATCGGCAGCCACTTTGCCCCTACAGACCCTGGCTTCCTGAATCTTGCGCACCTGCATGCTTACAGCCCGGAGCGTGCCAAAGAGCTGCTCCAACAAGCTGGCGTGAAGACGCCCCTGGAACTCACGCTGACCCTGCTTCCCGTGCCGTACGCCCGCGAAGGAGGCCCCTTCATCGCCGCGTATTTGGAGAAAGTTGGCATTCGGGTGCGCCTCCAGCCAGTGACGTGGCAAGAGTGGTTCAGCCATACCTTCCAGGGCAACTTCGATCTGACGCTCATCAACCATGTCGAGCCGCTGGATCACATGATCTATGCCGATCCAGGGTATTACTTTGGCTATGACAGCGCAGATTTCCGCGACCTGACACATCGCCACACAGCATCCCGCAACCCGCGTGAGCGCCAGTTGTTGTACGCCGCCATGCAACGGTATTTAGCCCAGGATGCAGCCAACGTCTGGTTGTTCAATTCACAAGTCAGCGCAGTCGCACGCAAGGGCTTGCAGGGCCTTTGGATGAACTACCCCATCTATACGCACGATATTGCGTCTTTACGCTGGACCAGTTAGGCGCCGCAGGCGATGCGCTGCAGCGTGGAGTTGGCCACCGCCGCATTGGCGCGCGCACCATCGCTGCCCATGATTCGCTTGGTATGCAACGAACATGCTTTCCCCGGGAGAGTACCGTCTCACCCTGCTGTATCGACCGGCTAAATCTCAGGAATCCAGCCCGGCAAGGCATTTTCGGGAGGCTCAGGCCACACACCTATCTGTATCGCACCAACCCAACAAAAAGCGCTCCATTGAAGCGCTTTTTTCATAGCATTTAATGCAATATCAACACTGGTTTTGAGACTTTTTTACCAAAAATAAGTGTTCTGGCTAATTAAAGTCGTAAACACGGAGTGTGGATTCATGCGGCTTTCAAGAGGGACAACTGAAGCAACTGTTCGCCTAATGTCGTAAACACAAAATCGTGCTCGGGCAACAAGTCATCGTCGTATCTATCAAAACTATCGTACGGCCCAATCAAAGAAGTGGATAACGTTCTTGTATCGTCGGCTGATCTCGCTCGGGAAGACCCACAAATTCGCCATGCGGCTGAAGATGAGGAGCATCCAACATGACAGCCTTTTTGAAATGAGGCCGGTGACAAATCACATTACGTGAGGCAGTAGTTACCCGCCTTACCCTCATGCTGAAGCGCCTCTTTCCAGTGATTTGACCAGCAGGCTTGGGCGTCAACACAATGGCTTCATTCTTGATGCAAACAAACACTCTTTGGCCCGCGCGGAAACCATGGCCTGTCGGAAGCGCAACAAGCCCATTTGCACCGATCATGCACGCCCAGTTTAAGGATGATTTCTTCATACGCTTCTCCACAAAAGCCATGAGATAGGAAGAGGTGAGCAACGCTGCACGCCGAGGCCGATGTTAGGACTCTACTCTCTCGTCTTTGACATCTTCCTTACCTTTGTCCTCACCCGGCGTTGTTTCACAAATCCAGTTTGAGGCGAGTTACACCAAACCCCAGCCGTGGCTATGACACGGCTGGGGGGCGCTCGTTACAAACTAGCTATATGCAACAGCTACATAAAAACCCTAACAGGGGTTTTACCATGAGGCTACAAATTATCTTTATTTGATAAAAAATACTTGTTATGATTTAAAAATCGACATATTTTTATCTTTTTATCAAATGACAGCACCCCAAACACTTGAGGTTAAGTTCAGCCACTTTGGCTTTCATGTGCAGGATCTGGAGGGCATGGCGAATTTTTACAAAGCTGTCCTTCAATTCACGGAGACCGATCGAGGCGGCTTGGGGGCTTTTCAGTTAATTTTCCTGAGCCGCGATCCTGATACACATCACCAGTTGGCATTGCTGACCGGCCGCCCTGACGATGTCCAAGCATTTAATCCGATCAACCAAATCTCCTTCCAAGTACCTGACATGCCTAACCTACGTCAGGTGTACCAACGTGCATTGGCTGCAGGTGCAAGTGATATGCAAGCGACGACACATGGCAATGCTGTTTCTTTGTACTTCCGAGATCCCGAAGGCAATCGCATCGAGGTGTTCATGGACACCCCTTGGTACTGCTACCAACCCTTGCGTGAACCCATCGACTTTGACACCAGCGATGAGCAAGTGATGGAGCAAGCCGAAGCCATCGCCAAGCGCACCCCTCGCTTTATGCCACGTGCCGAATGGCGTGCAGAGATGCAAGTTCGCATGAACCGCGACCAAGGCCGCACCGCTTAAAGATTTTTGCGCACCGCGCAGTACATATCCACCTTGAACCACAGAGGACAGCATGAAACTTATTAGCTTTGAACACCAAGGCCGCGCCACTTACGGAGCCGTTGTTGGAAATAACGTTTGGGATTTAGGTCAAGCACTCGGCGCACAGGCACCTGACCTGAAGAGCCTGATTGCCAACAAGCTACAAGCCGCTGCGGCGCAAGTGGTGGCATCTCAACCATCCACGTTGAAGTTTGACCAACTGACTTTGCTGCCCGTGGTGCCTAACCCAGGCAAGATCTTGTGCATTGGCCTGAACTACGGAGAACACGTGCGCGAAACAGGCAAGACCATCACAGAAAGTCCTGTGATCTTCATGCGTCTCAATGAATCGCAAGTCGCCCATGGTCAAGATATTGTGCGCCCACCAGAGTCAAACCGCCTCGACTACGAAGGTGAGATTGCCATCGTGATCGGCAAGGGTGGTCGCCGTATCAGCGAAGCTGATTCTTGGGATCACATTGCAGGCTACTCCTGCTACAACGACGGTAGCATTCGTGACTGGCAAGTAGCTACTTCCCAGTGGGGCCCCGGCAAGAACTTCTGGCGCACCGGTGGCTTTGGCCCTTGGATGGTGACTTCGGACGAAATCGCTCCAAATCAGAACATGACGTTGACCACTCGCTTGAACGGCCAAGTCATGCAACAAGCGACAACGGACATGATGATTCACAGCATCCCTCGCCAAATCGCCTACATCTCGACATTCATTCCCTTGGAAGCAGGCGATGTGATCGTGACCGGTACCCCAGGTGGCGTGGGGAACAAACGTACACCTCCTGTATTCATGCAGCCCGGTGATGTGGTCGAAATTGAAGTGGATGCAGTTGGCATTTTGCGCAACGGTATTCGCGACGAATAAAGAAAAGTTGCGCCGATTTTTAAACAACTAACTCAGCGAGATCTCTGCCCGTAAAATGGTTTGATATAGGCCTAACTTGGAGAGATCTATGACTTCTAGTCACGTTGCAAACAAGGCGCTGTCTTCAAGGACAAGGTTGCACTTAGATGACCGGCAGCGTCTGCTCTCTATCGATATGGATTGAACGTTGATAGATTTAAAAGCGACAATCCATGTGATGAAGCAAAAAGCGCATAGTAGTCCATGCATGAACTTATGATCCATAGTCATCAAAGTCGGAGCAAGTGATGTTGGAGCCTCTAAAGGAAACGGCGCTGAACACTATGAGTTTTTGGCTACAAGATCCACGCTAATTCCTTGCAACCACGGTTATTGGTAAACACCATTAGTTAAAGCAAGTTAATTCAGCAGTTCGGCACACTGAAAGCTGCCTAACAAGCCGGGCGTTGCATGAACTCAAAGTGATATGGTCACGACTAATGACGTCACAGCCTCTATGACATTCTTGGCCTTTCACTAGGTGCAACTAATTACACGCATAGACTTGGTCATCGATGGCGGTCGACTGATTCCATAAGCATTGATTTTTTTTACTGGCCATCGCACCGAATTGATCATTGCGAAGGCTTTGCTTTTAATACGTCATGTCTAGCCTTACACGCATGCTTTCTGTCTTGGATTTATTCACCCAAGACTACGTAACATGGAGTGCTGATGAAGTCGCTTTGCAGCTAGATTGCTCCATTCCAACTGCTTACCGCTACCTTCGAGAACTCACTGAATCTCGGTTGCTACGTACGGCAAGCACCGGACGCTATGCGCTCGGGAATCGCATCATAGAGCTTGACTATCAATTGCGAAGTGGTGATCCTTTAATCCAAGCCAGTTGTGGACCTATGAAGGATTTAGCCCAACAAGTGGAATGTGACGTTGCTCTGGTCATGCTGAGCGGCGACCATGTTCTGACCATCCACTACGAGCCTTATGGCACACAAATGCGAGCCAGCTATGGGCGGGGGCGACGAATGCCCAGCTTTAAAGGGGCTATGTCGCTTGCCGTGCTATCTAGCTTGAGCAAGCCCCAGTTGCGCAAGTTATTGCAAAAAAATTCTACCGAACTAGATATCTCTGCAAGTGTTGATGCTTCTTTAGAAACACTGAGCCAAACACTGAAAATAATACGCAAACAAGGCTATGCCACCAGTTTGGGAGTGCTGGATCCACACAATGCGGGTATTGCAATTGCGCTAGAAATTGCAGAGCAATCAATCTACTGCGGCCTTGGCCTGGTGATGTCGTCAGAGCGTTTTCGCTTGCTAGAAACAGAGAAGGCCAAAGAGTGGCTGCAGCAATGCCGCGCCCAAATTTTTTATCAATTGGAATCGCCAACTACGCTGTATAACGCTTAGGCATTCGCCACTGGTGTGCCTTGATGCAAGGCGAGTCGGAGCACCCCATTTGCCTGTAACACCCAAACGGTTACATAACTGCTGGATACTTGGCGTTGGGTATTGGCAACCACAATCTGTGCATCCATCTTCCCCCACAGCGCCCAAGTATTAGCATCTACGGGCAACACTTTGACGGGCTGTAACTTGACCGCTTGATATTGGATGCGCCCAGTCTCTATCTTTTCTATCAATGACTGTCGATCGTCGACTTTGCCCGATGAATGCACAAATACCAATTTTTCATCAAGAAGCGCTCCCAGCAATTTCGCGTCATTGGCTGCGAGTGCTTGCTGACGTGCAAGCTCTGCGGCTTTGACCAGCGTTTCATCACATCCAGCAGACCCTAGTTCCAAATTCATTCTTTACTTTCTCTTGCTTCAGCAATCAGCCCGATACTTCAGCAGCATTAAAAATTGCGATCAGTTGCTGATATTCAAATGGCTGCACTGCTAGCACTTGCTAAGAGCCACTTGCATGACCTCGCAAATCAAATGTTGACACCTAAGATGAGGCGAAATAGCGATGCTTCAGGCTTAGTGTTAGCAACACTACAAAAAGGTACTGGGACATGAAGTCCCAGTACAAGCTCTTCAAAGAAGGTGCATGCGAGGCTCTGATTTATTCACTCAAAAAGTGCGCAATCATCCCCAACGCACCACATACAAGCTATTTTTAGAAGACGTGTGTAAGCCCAACAGAGATAGCGCGGGCATTCTGGTTGGGAGCGGTGTCAGCAGGAGTTAATGCAAATAATGGAACTTGGTTAGCGCCATCGCTATTGCGGGTGTACACACCAAGCAAATACACACTGCTGCGCTTGCTCAAGTGATAGCGTGCAAGTGCAGCCATTTTTTGACTCTTGCCGATCGAGGCCCCACTTGAATTTTTTGTCTGTGATCCAGACAAGGACAAGCTATATGCCATGGCATTGCGGCGCATAGTACCCCCGACCAACCAGCCATTTTGCTTCGTGCCGATGCCTTCTTTGCTGTGTGAATACATGCCCATCAGCACGACATCGCCCAATGCATACTTTCCACCCAACACATATTCATCAACATTTTTCTTGGCCGCATTTTTCATTTGACCTGCCGCAAAACCGATTTGGGCTTGGCCAAATTTGTAGGCTAAACGCCCGGCAAGATAGTTTCCATCTGAAGAAATGTCAGTAGGAGTCCCATTAATCGTCGTAGTCGCATTGGATGCATTCTCACCCATAGCGTACATAAATTGGCCGGTAAGTGCGCCTTTTGCTGGCAGGGAGTATTCCACCGCGTTAGAGTGACGCAACCCGACAGCCCAAGGATTGTAACCATAGGTGGCCAGCGAGGACTGTGCAGCTTGGGAAGCGCCAAGCCCACCACCACCGAAGGGGTCAAAGTCAATATATTGACGATAGGTTGGATTAAACGTGCGCCCTAAACGCAAAGCACCCCATGCGCCCTCAAGCCCAACCCAAGACTGGCGATTGAATGTCAAAGCGCCTGCGGCAGTGCCTCCTGACGCTTGGTTGTTCGTATTGGTAGCTGAGCCTGTACCGTTATCAACTGACACGCCCGCCTCTAGCATAAAGCTGGCCTTCAGTCCCGAGCCCAAGTCCTCCGAACCGCGGAAGCCCAATCGCTGTGCCAACAAGTCGCCCGAGCGCAATGCGGTTTTGCTTTGCGCTGCTTTGGCATAGGACACGCTGGCATCTAAAATGCCATAAATAGATACATTGGATTGAGCATGTGCACTCACCATGGCACCCAGCAGGGTCGACAGCGCTAAAGCTGTGCCTTTCATTGGAAATTTCATGAGTTTGTCTCCTCTATGTATGTGCGGCCACTAAAGCCACGTTCTTGGTATTGCAGGCTCTCATCCAAATAAGGCAGCCCAGAACCTGCGGGATGGAGGGCTGTGAATGGCTGGTGCCATCGCACTTGCTCGCAGACTTGTGCCATGCACAAACCTGTGGTTGGATCAGTTGCATGAACAGCATGGGATGACCTCACGGATCCAGCCCTTGAAAGCTTGACCGTGCGGTAGATGTGCTGTGCGCGAAGGGAGCGATGAAGTGGAAGTGGAGCTCGATGGCTAGCTCTGGGGCAGCTTGCGAGACACTTCCTCATCTCTGGGCTCTTGGGCCTTTTCGGCTTTTTTTGTAAGAGCCCCGGCAGGTACTGAACTTTTTGCTGGTGTCAGTGAAACGCAGCTGAAAGTGCCGCATGGACTCTGTATGCAGCACTTTCAGAAACACCTGACCATGAGCTGCGGTTTTGTGGAATTCATAACCCCCGAGTTATGAGTCCAGCCGCAGCCTAGGGGCGGCTATGAATTGACCACCCCTTTGGCCTGATCTATCGGCTGATTAGGCCTGTGGCACGCTACAATGTGCGACAGCCAATACACGGCCGAGCACTTCGTCCAGCTCTTGCGCCAAGCATTCGGCGGCCACCACGTGGTCAGGACGCAGAATCACTGCCCCAACAGGTCGTGCGTCGAACCAAGCTTGCAAGCTGCCTTCGCCACCCAAGTCACCAACGACCGTCACACCTTCAGGTGCATTGCGGCGTGCCCAAGGCAGTTGTGCCTTAGGCACAACCTGCACAACGCGTGCGTGCAGATGTGTCAGCGCAGCGCAGTGCTTGTCCGAAATAAATGCCATCGGATTGTTGTTCCACATCAGCACGCGCCAGCCTTGGCCGGTCGCATCGTCGAGCAGCATTTCGACGCCTTCAGCATCCGTTGCACGTGGCTGCGGGAAGATGGCGCCAGCCATGCGTGGCACATCGCGCGCGGGCAGAGTTTTGAAGGTAGGCAGAGGCGTCTGCACAACCACGCCAGTGTCAAACTTAGGCTGAGGCTTGAAGGCTTGGCGGCGCATAGCTTCACGCTCTTCAGGGGTGCGGCTAGCAGCGATGCGATCGCGCTCTGCGGCCTTAACTGGATCGTGATCGGTCATTTCCTTGGCCATGCCCAGCGAGACAGCAACCATCTGCTTGACGTGACCCATACGTTCCATCTCGTAGGTGTCCAGCAACGACTCGTCGCATGCGCCATTGATCACAGCAGCCAGCTTCCAGCCAAGATTGAATGCGTCGCGGATACCTGAGTTCCAGCCCTGCCCACCCACCACAGGCATCACGTGTGCAGAGTCGCCCGCCAGGAAGATCTTGCCAATCTTGAACTGACCAGCCACACGCGCATGGTGGCGGTAAACGCGGCGACGAATGATATCCAGCTTGCGTGGATCGGGGACATGAGGTGCCAGCAGGTCGAAGATGAAGTCATCGTTATCGACCAGCGCAGGATCTTCGTGCTCGAACAACGTGAATTCCCAACGGCGGATACCGTGGGGCAGCGCAATGCTGGCATAGCTACGCTTGGGGTCACCGCCGAACACTGCATGTGGTGTTCCGATGGGGTCGTTGGCAACGTCAATCACGATGCCGCAAGATGGACGAGTCTCGCCTTCGAACGAAATATTCATTCGCATGCGAGTAGCCGATGCACCACCTTCTGCGGAGATAACATAGCTTGCGCGCAACTTTTCGCCAGTGGCTGTTGTGGCGACTACGCCAGCTTCATCTTCGTGCAAATCGACAACTTCGGTACAGAAACGCACCGATGTGCTTGGGAAACGCTTGAGGCCATCCAGCAGCACCTTATCCACCAGTGGCTGCACAAATCCGTTACGGCGGGGCCAGCCAAACTCACGCGTTGTTGGGTTGACTTCAGACAGGATTTGTCGATCGCCATTTACCATGTAGATCTTTTGATCTGGGATGGTGTGAGGTAACACCTCATCTACCAGACCCACCGTCTGCATCGCACGCAGCGCTTCGTCGTCGATACCCACAGCGCGTGGGTAGTCGATCAGTGTTTCGTTCTTCTCAACAACAAGAACCTTAACGCCCTGCTGACCCAGCAAGTTGCCCAGCATGAGGCCAACAGGCCCTGCTCCAATAATGAGAACGTCCGCATTTTTGCTCATGATGATTTCCTTTTATTTAGAGAGTGCGATCTTGAGTTCATTGATGCTGTCGCTGAAGGCGCGATTCAACAAAACGAGGTCGATACCGAACGCAACATAGTCAACCAGGCCATCAGCCAGCAATGCTGCTGTGTATGTCGATTTGCCCGAATAAATACCCAGCGTCACGCCATGAGCCTGAGTAAGTTCACGCAAGTGGAGGATCGCGTCCCGAACAGGGCCATCCTCCCAGTCACCACGCCCAGGGAGCCCATAAGAAACGGCAAGATCGGCAGGACCGATGTAGATCGAATCCAGCCCTGGAGTTGAGATGATTTCTTCCGCGCGTTCGACACCGATGCGGGTCTCAATCTGTGCAATGGTCGACACAGCAAGGTTGCCTGCTTCTGCATATGACTCACCGATGTAAAGACCGGGACGAGACGGCCCCATGCTGCGGTTACCCACGGGTAGATATTTGGTCGCTGCCACCAAGGCTTGCGCTTGTTCACGCGACTCGATAGTGGGAGCAACGATGCCACGCGCGCCACTGTCCAGCAGCCGCAGGATTGGCCCGGGGTCGGTCGAGCCAACGCGTGCCCAAGCGTACGCGTTGTCGCGAGGAATCGAACGCATGATGCCGCATGCGGCTTCAAGACCAAGTTCCCCGTGTTGAAGATCAAGGACGATGCCGTCATAGCCAGCCAGCTTCGCCCATTCAGGAATGGAAAACGCAGGCAGCGTCTGGTGCACCAATATCTTGGGGCCCCCCCCGAGAGCGGCTGCTTTCATGACTTGTTCTCACCTTCTGTGACACGCGCGGCATGCGCAGCCGCAGCGTTGCCACCAAAGACAGGCACGATCTCTCGGCGAGCAAAGCGCCACTGGCCGCCCACCTTGCGATAACGCTCGCGGAACTCGCCCACGGAAGCGGGCTGGGTCTGCGGCTGATGGGTGTCGCGGAAGGTCAAATACTGCACAGTGCCTTCGACTTCATCACCGTCCCAAACCAGGCGAATTCCGCCGATGAAATGGCGGCTGATGATGTCGGTTTGCTTCGCACGCTTAGCACCCCAAGCTTTGCTTTGCTCGCGGTTCATGGTGCCCAAAGGCCCAACGGAGATACCGTCTTCGGTATACAACTCCCACGCGGTATCTGCTTGGTTGTGATCCAGGCGGTACAGCATCTCGGAAATGAGCTGCTCAATCTCGACACGGGTGACCGCATCAACGGGGCGATAGTTACTCATTGTGTAGCTCTCTCGCTATATATCTAGTTCTCAAGTTATCTAGTCACTCAGGCTTTGGAGTCGACACTCGCAACCACACGGCCCAGCCCGGTGATAGTGGCAACGCATTCGACATCCATAGGCCAAGGCTCGATGTAACCAATGGAGCCGGACAACAGGATTTCTCCAGCTCGCAGCGGTTGCCCAGTACGGATAGCAGTTTCAGCCAACCAGAGCACGGCGTTGATCGGATCGCCCAGCACATTGCTGCCAATGCCGCGCGTAATCTCCTGGCCACCGCCAGTAATCACCATCTCGACAGTTTTGAGATCTACCGAGCCATAGGGGTGCTTTTCCTCGCCAACCACAATGCCGCTGCATCCTGCGTTGTCAGCAATCGTGTCCACGATCTGTCCGACGCTGCCTTCGTAGCGGAAAGCAACAACTTCAAAAGCCGGAGTCACATAGTCAATCGCAGCTTCTACCGCTTCCTTCGTGGCCTCAAGGATGTCGCTCTTGAGGACAAAAGCCACTTCTGCTTCAATCAGCAAGCGGTTGTAGCGCGACTTAGGCAGCACCACGCCCGACTGGAAGACCATGTCGTCGTGGATGATTCCGTAGTCGGGTTCACTGATGCCAACGCGCTTTTGCACGTTCGGATTGGTCAGGCCAACCTTGCGCCCCACTCTGCGCACGCCCAGATGGCGTTCACGCAGCGCCGCAAACTCTGCCGAGATGGCATAGGCTGCGTCCAAGTCACGTTCTGGCAAACGTGGGCTGACGTAAGGAACGGTGTAGACACCGACTTGGGCATCGAAGAGCTCACGAGCGATGCCTTGGATAGTTTCAGAGGAGATGGTCATACGGGTTACGTTCCTGCTTAGCCCTGGCTGTGCAATTTATTGAGGAAGGACACGGCCGCGGCATTAAAGACCTCGGCACCCTCCCACTGAGGCCAGTGCGCAGAACCTTCAACCAGCAAAAACTCGCCCTGAGGTATCAACGCAGCCAAGCGCTTGCCTTCTGCAGCGTCGCCAGTGGGTTCATGGTCTGTCCAGACAAAGAGCGCGGGCACAGGAATGGCCGCTAGATCTTCATCCGTCAAACGGTTGCGCCAACGTGGTTCTGGCTGACGCAACACGGCGATATGCGCCATGTTTGCACCGCTCGGATCGCGGCTGTAGATCGCTTGGCGAACACGCACCAACTCGTCGGTAATCTTTTGTGGGTCGTGAATCACCACCTGCAGGCGCTTTTTGACGTTCTCAAACGTCGGCTCTGTCACTGCTTGCTTGCTCACGGATTGCGCCTTGTCGACCTTTTGCTCGCCGACCACACGACCGCCTGGCGCGCTCAAAATCACGCTCAGCAATCGTTCAGGATGGTGGGCCGCAAACTTGGCCGCAATCCAACCGCCGAGTGATTCACCTGCGAGGTGAACTCGCAGCAGATTCAGTGCATCTATCAGGCCCAGCAGGTGCGACTCGTACTCTGGGATTTCCAAGTCATGGTCAGTCAGGGTGGTGTAGCCATGGCCGGGATAGTCATAGCCAATCACACGGTAGCCAGCCTGTGCCAGCGCACGCACATTCTGTGTCCATGCTTCGATATGGCCACTGGTGCCATTGGCCAGTACGACAACTTTGTCACCCTCGCCAATCTCAAGCACACGCGTACGCCACTGGCCAACATTCACATAGTGCAAACGATGTGGCAGATCCGACACTGCTTCCCAAAAAGTCACGAGTCGGCTCATGCTGTACATCCTGCTTGAACGGCAAAACCACCACCCCAAGTCTTCACGGCCCAGTAGCGATCCACGGGCAGCTCGTACTTACCGGCCATCGACAGTGCGGCGTAAGCAGCAATCCAGCTGCGCATTTCATGCGCGGCGGAGCCACCGTGGATGATGAACTGCTCGTTCTCCCACGCATCCACTTCGGTCAAATTGCCAGAGCGCAAGGTATCGAGCACCATGGTGTCCCACGCTTCGTTTAGCGGTGTGCTTGGGGCCTTGCCATCAGCAATGCGCCGAATGCCAGCCACCATAGCTTCCTCGCGTGCGCGTCGCTGTTCGCTGGTAGGCGCGTAAGTCACCAAACGTGCTCTCACCTCATCAGGTGCTGTATCCCAACGAGGAATTGGAGGCGAGTGAGAAATGCCACCGGAGGCGATGAACAGCACACGCTTGTTCAGCTGCAGTGCAGCTTTGCCAAAGGCTTCGCCCATCTCGCGCACGCGCTTCATTGGCGTCAGCGGATGCGCAATCGCGTTCACAAACACAGGGATGATGGGACGTGTGTTGTCCTTGCCCAGCAAGAAGTCCACAGGCTGCATCACGCCGTGGTCTACGATCATGCGCTCAGAGCGGCCAATGTCGATACCTTCGGCCAACACGGCTGCATGCAACTGACGCGCAGTGTCGCCATCGACCTTGATGGGGCCAGCAGTCGTGCCGTAGTCGCCCACGCCTTCAGCCTGCGCACCGATCACCCAAGGAGCGATATGGGAATACAACTGGCCATTGAGGTGGTCGGGACCGAAGACGACGATAACCTCAGGGTCGAAGCGGTCAATAAAGGCTCGCACCTGCTGGATGCCATCCTTGATTTCATCCAGGGTAGAACCACCTGGATCGACGCTACCAAAAGATGGTGCATGGGATAAAGCCGCAACAGCGATTGACATGTGTATTCCTTTCTTGGGCCAACTTGCAGTCAGCCCTCGTTAGTTCTTCTTATTAGGCTTGTTGGGGACACGCCGCATTCGTGGCCAAAGGGCTTGCAACAGGAGCTGCTGCCTCACGAGCTGCAGAACGCTTGAGTCCAACGTGGAGCACCAGCAGACCAATACCTGCAAGCAACATTGGCAGTGCAAACAATGTGAATGCCATGGTCATGCCCATGCCAGCGTCGAAGCACACACCACCAAGGATGGGAGCAACCACACCACCAAAGCGACCCAAGCCGATGACGACGCCGTAGCCGGTCGAACGCACCAATGTTGGGTAGAGAACCGGGATGATTCCGTAGAAGCCAGCAGTACCTGCGCAGACAAAGAACGAGGCGATCAGCAATGTCCACCAAGCAGCAGGCATCGTCGCGCCAGCAAAGCCGAAGTACGACAGCGCTGCAGTAGCAAGGATCAGGAAAACAGGCGTCAGGATGCGTAAGTTCACATAGCTAGCGATAAAGCCAAACACGATGTTGCCTGCAATACCACCGATACTGAATGCGATCACGAGTTGCGGAGCAAACAGCGGCTGCTGATTGATCGATGCAACGGTGGTGGGCGCCCAGGTGGTCATAAAGTAGAAGCTCACCATGTACGCAAAGTAAGCCGCCACCATGAGCACGGTCTGCCACAGCAGCGAGCCGCTCAAAATAGCACTCACGCCCACCTTCTTGTCAGCGCCAGTTTTGCTCTTTTGGGGCAGTGCCTCCAAAACAGGCTTGCGCATCTTGGTCAAGATCTTGTTCAGCTGTCTCAATGCATCAGGGCGACGGCCTTCAGCCAACCAAGTCAGCGACTCAGGCAGCAAGAAGTAAGCGCCGACAGCTGCCAAAGCACTCAGGACAAACCCGACCCACCAGCCGAACTTCCATCCATGCTCAGCCAGCATGGGGCCAACAACCAAAGCACCGAGTAAGCCACCGATATTGATCGCAGCGGCATAAATCGCCATGACCATGGGATAGACGCGCTTGTTGGTGTACTCAGACAAGATCACACCAACCACGGCAACCAAAGCACCAACGCCAACGCCGGTGACTATGCGGCTAATCACCAGCATCATGGTTCCGTTTTCAGCGTTGGCAAACAAGCCAATAAACATGCCCAAGGCAATCACGATTGCACCGACCACGCCCGTAAAACGACGGCCCATGCGGTCAGCAATAGGAGCCACGATGACAGAGCCCGCCAGCATGCCGATGAGGGCGCCGGACAAGACCATGCCAAGCTCAGTCTTTGAAACACCGAAGTCTTTCGCAATGAACGGAGCAGCAAACGCCGCTAGCGCAACGTCGTAGCCATCGAGCACGACAAGCATGATGGAAACGATGACGACGCGCATCTGCAAGCTGGTCATCGGAGAATCTGCGATGAGATCCGATATCTTCATTGGAAAGTCTCTTTCTTATAATCAGTTAATTCAGTTTATCTCAATAGATGGGAAAAATGATATTTTCGGCATTGGTACATTCCCGCACATGCCGTCAGCACCACACACTTAAAAAGGAGTCAGCACATGGCCGCGATTGGAGTCAACTCACAAGGCACAGAAAAGGAAAAAGTCGGTATTGTTGTCGCCGGAGGCTCTGGCATTGGTGCCGCTTGCGTGCGTGAGCTTGCGGCCTGCGGCTGGTGTGTCGTAGCGCTGTCTCCGTCCGGGCGCGCCCGTCAGCTCGCAGAGTCACTGGGTGGCGCTGGCATTGAAGGCTCGAACACTAACGTCGAAGATCTGCGCGCCACAGTAGATCTCGCAATAGAAAAGTTTGGGCGTATTGATGCGGTCATCAACAACAGCGGTCACGCTGCACGCTCGCCGCTGCTGGAGCTCAGCGATGATGACTGGTTACACGGTGTGAATTTGTACTTGTTGAACGTCATTCGGATGGCGCGGATCGTGACCCCACACCTTCTTGCTTCGGGCGGTGGATCTATCGTCAACATCTCCACAGCCGGAGCCTTCGAACCCAACCGAATGTTCCCTGTCTCCACAACACTGCGCGCTGCGCTGGGTTCGTTCACCAAGATCTATGCCGATGAGTACGGAGCGCAAGGCATTCGCATGAACAATGTGCTTCCGGGATTTACCAAGGAAGACCCCTCTGCCGTGCCCCCCGAATGGACTAGCAAGATCCCCTTGCGTCGCGCCCAAAGTACCGCAGAACTGGCGCGCGTTGTTCGTTTTCTCGCAAGTGATGAGTCTGCCTACATCACCGGGCAGAACTTGCGGGTGGATGGCGGAGAAACCCGCTCGGTCTGACCCAGCACACACCAGGCTTGTGCTGCGTCAGATGCGTGGCACTTCACTGCTTCACTGCTGCAGTGAACTCAAAAATGAAGCTGCGTAATGCAGCTTCATTTATTGTGCTTGCCTCTGCGCTCACGCAGCGATCTGGGGTTGCAGTCTGCGTGACTGAACCAGCTGCTCCAGTTCGCTAGCCGTTGCAGCCACTCCGGCTACATAGCGATCAGGGCGAACCAGCGCCGCGACAATACCGGATTTTTCCATCCATTTCACCAAGACAGGCTCGGTGGCCACAACGATAGGCATCGCACCATTGACCATGGCCTTCGCTGCAACCACTGCGCTTGGAGCTACCAACAAAGCATGCGCATAGCCTATGTCATCGTCTGTGCGCGAACCATCTGCGCAGACTGCTTGGGGAATGAGGCGCCCCCCAAGCGTCCCGCCTTCATGGGCGCCAGGGCCCAGTGCTGGCTGAGGCGTCGCAAAAAATTGAGTTTGTGCAAATTCCTCTTCACGCTGGCGCAAGACTTCTGGGGTCGTGGTTTGAATCACCTGCCCCAAGCGCACTGCTGTTGAGATGAACTCTCGTGCATGCGGCTCGCGCTCGGTTTCATAAGTGTCTAGCAATTCTTCACCGGCTTCGCCGCGAATTACTGCGCCCAATTTCCATGCAAGGTTGGAAGCGTCACGAATACCTGCGCACATGCCTTGACCCATGAATGGTGGCGTCAAATGCGCCGCATCACCCGCAATCAGTAGACGATCTTTGCGCCACCCGCGCGCAACCACGGCACGGAAGGTATAGAGCGCAGGACGCTCCAGCACAGCCTCATCGGGCGTCACCCATCGTGAAAGCAATTTCCATATGGCCTCAGGCTGGGTGATAGTTGCCGGATCGTCGCTCGGCATGAGCATCAACTCCCAGCGACGACGCATGCCAACGCCACGAACGTAAGTTCCCGGACGCGCTGGATCGCAATACTGAATGCTGTAATCACCCAAATCCGGACGCTCGCGATTGAGCACCACATCCACGACGACCCATTGCTCGCTTTGCTGCAAATCATCTAAGCTCGCTCCGATGAGTCCACGAATGATGGATCGCGCTCCATCGCAACCAACGACGTAGCGTGCTTTCTCTTGCAGCACTTCGCCATTAGAAACATCTTGGATGCGCAACTCAACGCCGTCAGACGTTTGCATGCAATCGATCAACTCGTGCTTGAGGCGAATGTCTGCAGCGGCGTACTCGGCCAGTTTTTGTCTCAGCGTTTTTTCCAGCCAAGGCTGGTGGCAACGGTAGCTGGGATACCAACCCATGGGGCCTACTTCCAATTCACGAGACCAGTCAATCAGCAGTCGACCTTCAGAGTTAATGAACTTCATGCCCGGCGATGTACGCACTTGAGACTGCAAAGCATCGGCAATGCCAATGCTTTGGAACACACGCATGCACTCACCATCGAAGTGCACTGCGCGCGGCAGAGGGTATATATCCGCTTCACGGTCGAGAGCAAGCACCCGAAGGCCTTGCTGTGCAAGCAGATTTGCCAGAGTCACCCCTGTGGGGCCGAGACCGATGATCGCAACGTCATGCATAACTACTGCTTTCGATAGAGCTTTGCTCTGATTTGTCCGATGGAGATACCCCGGGTCGGCCCATCCTTTTTCTGGGAAGCCATTGGGTTGACGTGGCCTCCAGCAGATCAGGTCTGCGCGACTTTGGGATGGATAGTTCTGAGTTCTTTGAGCTAGGCAAACTTGTACTGAGCACACCAATACAGCCCATAAGCACCTATGCCAGCTCACAGCGCCTACATCAGCACTGCATTAACCTGCAAAGCCTTGCCGCTCAAAGCTCAATCGCCTGATTCAACACTACTCAACTAAATTCAAATATCTCATTATTCGAGATTTATTTTTCATAGTCAATCAATAAAACCCCCGCCATCCATGCCGCAAAAATGCAAGGGGAAAACACTCTTGAGTCAACAGAAGAAGTAGTTCATATCGGCCAGCATCTGCCAACTGACAAGACTAGAGCCTTGCCCACGTGACAAGATTTCGGAAGATGCAAGACTGCCGCCAGTAGCCAATCGTTACGCCATTGCCGATAGACGATAGCCGTGGCAAGCACGAGTCGTTCGACGACCACGGGGCGTATATGGAAGTACGTGTTGGTCAGAGAGGAAGTGATACGTCAGAGCACTAATGATGCGAGGCGGCAATACACAAAGGCACGAAGGTACTTAAACAGGCGGCGCCTCACAAGTAGGGCCGCCTGTTACTCAAGTCAAGCGCTTACAGATGACTCGACTTGGAAAGCGTTAACTTGGTCATCTGGTAGATGGTACGTCTGTGGGCGGGACAGCTTGCGATCAAGAAAGCTGCTTATTTTTTCCAACGCCTGATCGCTGGCCGGCAAGATCCCTGGCATATTGAAAAAACCGTGCATCTGACCCGCCATCTCATGGTGCTCTACCTCAACTCCCGCATCAGCCATTGCAGCAGCATAGGCTTGCCCTTCATCACGGAGGATGTCGTGTTGACCTGTCACCAGAAAGGTTACAGGTAAGCCAGACAAGTCTTGGGCACGCAATGGAGAGGCATCGGGATGCGAGCGTTCAGATGTATCGGCCACATATTGGTCCCAGAACCAGTTCATGGCAGGAGTTGGCAGGAAGGTCTGATTCTCCGGCTCGTGATAGGAGCCGCGCGTGAAGTCCGCATCGGTGACCGGATACACCAGCACTTGCGCAGCCAACTGAGGACTGTTTCGCTCCCGCGACCAACGCGCAACGACTGCAGCCAGATTGGCACCAGCGCTGTCCCCGGCAATGACCAAAGGAACATTACCTCCAGCAATCTCTACCTTGTGCTCATTGGCCCACAAAAGAGCGTTCCATGTATCTTGCAGCGGGATTGGAAACCGATGCTCTGGCGCAAGGCGGTAACCCACCAGCAATACCGCTGTGCCCGTGCATGCAGCGAGCTTGCGCCCGATAACCTCGAATTCGGACAACTCGCCCAACACCCAACCGCCACCATGCAGGTACACCAGCAAACCTCGCGGCTGCTGCGTAGGCACTAGCAGGCGAGCAGGGATAGAGGAGCCGCCCCCGACCGGAATCAAGACATCTTCGCAGCGAGCCATCGCTGGCCCAGGCTCACGCTGAAGCGCTTTGCGCTTGGCTGCCGCCCGCGCTTGCACGGCATCGAGTTGCCACAGCGGCGTCGGATTCGGCCCCGCTGCTGCTGCCCAAGACTGTAACAAGGCCTTCGAGGCACTATCTAAAGCCATATTCTTCTACACTCCAAAGGCCTGTTAGTTCAATGCGAGATGAAGTCGCCGTCAAAATCAACTTCATGAGTGAGTTGCCAGTACTCACGGTGGCTGAATGGCCACACCTGAGAGACCCGCCCAAAGCGATTCTTGTACCAATTGCTGACTTGCGGGCGCCCCCAAGCGCGGCGTTGGTTCTCAGCATCGACGCGTTCAACAAAGGCATCAAGCACTTCTTGCTTGACTTCGATGCCTTTAATGCCGCGGCGCAGAACTTGGTGGATCGCTTCGACAGCGAACTCCGTTGCACACTCCATCATGAAGTGCTGGCTACCATGCACAACATAATTCGTGTTCGGGCCCAGCAGGATGAAGAAATTTGGGAAGTCAGGCACGGCAATGCCGCCCCACGCTTTTGCGTCGCCCTTCCAGTATTCCTTGATGGTCTGACCTGAAACACCACGAATCTCCATCGGATCAAGAAACTCAGCAGCAGTGAAGCCTGTTGCATAGACGACAACATCCACTGGATGTTCAACCCCATCTTCAGTCACCAAGCCCGTTTCCGTGAAACGAACAATAGGATTGGTCACCAACGCTGCGTTGGGACGCTGCAACGCGGCTGCCCACACGCCGTTGTCGCGCAGCATTCGCTTGCCTCCAGGCGGGTATGTCGGCACGATCTTGTCGAGATGTTCTGGATGGTTTTTCCATTGCTCGCGAATGATCTTGGTTAACGTCTCGCGTACTTCCAAGTTTTTGGCCGAGACTGAATCCTCTCGATTCCAATTCGGGTCAGTGATAGCAGTATGCAGACGTCCAGCGGCAGCTTGGTAGAAAGCTGAAAGTCGGAACCATTGGCCGTAGCATGGAACATGCTCTATCAACCAGCGCATCGCCTTCGGCGTTTCATCGTAGTAGTTTGGGGCAGGAACCATCCACGGACCAGAACGCTGGAACACTGTCAGATGTTCAACCTCGTCAACGATGGTCGGGACGATTTGGTATGCACTTGCGCCAGTACCGATGACTGCGACACGCTTTCCGCGAAGCTCTACATCATGATTCCAGCGAGCGGAGTGCATGCATACGCCCTTGAACGCGTTTTGACCTTCGATCTCAGGGATATTGGGGCGCTCCAACTGACCGACAGCCGAAATTACTGCGTTAAAGCGATGGTGCTCCAGCTCGTCATTATCTGTACGAGTCACTACATCCCAGTAACCAGTTGATTCGTCCCACTTGAGCGAAACAACTTCAACACCAAAGTGAATATTCTCACGAAGTCCGGCACGCTCAACTATGTTGCGCGCATAGTCTTGAATTTCGCCACCGGTTGCAAACGCATGCGGCCAATCTGCGCGCTGCGCAAATGAAAAGCTGTAACCGAACGTTGGTGTATCGAGTCGCACGCCCGGATAGGTATTTGCCCACCACACGCCACCAACATCAGGGTTCTTCTCGAATGCTGTGAATGACACGCCAGCCTGTTTCAGACGATACATGGCAGCGATACCACACATACCGGTGCCAATCACCGCAACAGAGAACGGACGATCACCAGCTACTTCGTCGCGTTTCCAATCAGGCGCACCGAGCTTTTTAGCAGCGATATCCAACTCATGGGTGAGGATCTTCGTATCGGTCTCTCCGGCACCATTCGTGAGAAAACCAATCACGGCGCGTGTCTCGATATCGTTAAGAGGACGCGGACGATTCAGACCCTCGTCGCGCACACGCTTGAGTGCGGCCAAAACAAGTTCACGCGCTTCGTTTTGCGCGGCTTCACTCATACCACCATTGGCAGGTGCAACCGTATCAACAGGCGGAAACGGTGGGCGCAGGTGGGTGCGCAGGATAGACAAGTCTCCGGTGACGGCGGCAAGCGCAGGCAGCAGCGATGGCAGATCAGCTTGTTTAACGATGTCTTCGAGGAAGGCATCGTCCTCGCGGATCTGCGCGTATTCCTCGCGCCAATAAACGTCGTCAACACTCAGGGGTTCAATAGCAGTCGTGGTTAGAGGCATAGTACAAAGGTTTCTTATTACTCGGCAGACGGCACAGAGAGATGCCTCTTTCTAATTGCTATCCTGATTTACTTCGCAAACACGAGCGACTTGCAAGCATGTGATCTGATTAACCCCAGCCGATTCTTCACAGCACATGGTCGACTGAAGCATCTCGCTGTTGCACACAGGGAGCACCTAAGGAGAGCACTTCTCTGGAACGTACAAGCAGTGCTAGTGCATATGACACTAGTCACTTGCTACGCTTGACAAAGCTAGTTCATCGAAAACTTTCGAAAGTAAAAAATCTCACAGATTTATATAAGCAAATCTCATTTTTTGAGATTTATACTTTCGCCTAAAGCGACTGTCAATTCATGGAGAACCCTATAACACAACCCTCCCGAATCAGATTCCACTGAAAACAGGAGGCTGGAATACCCTGTGCGTGCTACATGAGAATTTTTTTTGCAGAAAAACTCCCATCATCACGCCGGGAACAAATTTTCTATCTACGCGACCAAGCCAAAAAATGACTAGCTCAAGCCCACCCCTTGCTACCTATTCCGACAACACTCAGCCAGTCACGTCTATGAACCAAGCTCCCAACAGAAAACTTTCAACTTATAGTGAGTAATGGCTCCGGGTTGAGATTGGTCACAATGTCGGAGGCGTTTCATTGGATGAAATATGCAACGCTCCAGACGCGATGATGTACATTTTTAATTCACTACTACAAATCCAATATGACTAGCCCTAGCCGGGTTTTTGCCATACTCGATCTATTTACAGAGGAAAATCCGGTCTGGCAACCGGACAACATCAACGCCGTTTTAGGCTATTCTCGTCCCACTGGTTATCGCTATGTGAAGGAATTAGTCGAAGCGGGGTTATTGCAAAAAATCTCGGCTGGGAACTACGCACTCGGCGGACGAATCATTGCACTCGACTATTTGCTGCGAAAAACCGACCCGGTGCTGTTCGCTGCCGATCCGGTCATGCGTGAGTTGGCGACCCATACCAAGTTCGACGCAGCACTCAGTGTCATGTTTGCCGGGCCACAGGTCATCGACGTTCATCGCATCAACGCGGAAAAAAATCTTCACCTTTCTTATGGGCGTGGGCGGCCCCGTCCCTTGTTCCTTGCTGCGTCCCCTAAAGTTCTTCTAGCACACCTGCCACGTAACTCTCTCAAGAAGATTTATGAAATCCACGCCAAGGAAATAAGCATCAATGGCATGGGAAATACTTGGCAGGAGTTTTTAAGTGTGTTGACGAAAATCCGCAAGGATGGCTTTTATCATTCTCAAGGCGAGTTAGAGCCCGGCCTCGGCGCAGTTGCTGTTCCGATTTTCAATGCCGAAGGTGATTGCGTGGCTGCGCTGGCACTTGTAGGCAGCATCCAGCGTTTTGATACTAGTTTAGACGCTCGCATATTGAACAGATTGCAGGAGGCATCCGCAGCCATACGTCTTTCCTTGGGCTAGCTATCGACTTTTCCAACCACCTGTGATCGCACAATTTGTTTGTTGAATCGCACCGACTTCCGTGAGGGCTCAACACCTGAGAGGTTTGAGTCATGAACACTAAAGCTGCTCGTTTTAGCCCCGAGGTACGTGAACGTGCCGTACGTTTGGTGCAGGAATGCCAAGCGGATTACGCATCGCTGTGGGGTGCGTGTGAATCGATTGCCCCCAAGATTGGCTGCTCTGTCAGCACCCTGCATGGATGGGTGCAGCGCAAAGAAATAGATGCAGGCCAACGGCCAGGATTGACCACGGATGAACGTGAGCGGCTCAAGCAACTTGAGCGAGAGAACAAGGAACTGCGCCGAGCCAATGACATCCTCAAGGCTGCGAGCGCTTTTTTTGCGCAGGCGGAGCTGGACCGTCGCATCAAGAGTTGATTGACTTCGTAGACAGATACCGTGATGCCTATGGGGTCGAGCCAATTTGCAGGTTGCTGCAAATTGCCCCATCGGGCTACAGGCGCAGGGTTCAACAAAGAAACTGCCCTTGGCTGCGCTGCAAGCGCAGCCAATCAGATGAAGAACGTTGCAGTCATATTCAACGGGTGTGGCACGCCAATTGGCAGGTGTATGGCGTCGTCAAAGTCTGGAAGCAGATGCACCGAGAGGGCTTGCCGATTGCCCGCTGCACAGTGCAACCCTGATGCGCAAGCTGGGCCTTGAAGGCGCAAGGCGAGGCAAGAAGGTGCGCACGACACGCCCAGATATGGCAAGGCCATGCCCGCTAGACCTGGTCAACCGCCAGTTCACAGCCCAGCGCCCTGACCAGCTTTGGGTTGCAGACTTCACCTATGTATCAACATGGCAAGGGCAAATGTTTGTGGCCTTTGTGATTGATGTGTATGCCCGCCGCATAGTGGGCTGGCGGGTCAGCAGCCACATGCGTACGGACTTTGTGGTGGATGCGTTGGAGCAGGCGCTGTATGCAAGGCAGCCTTCAAGTGATACGGAGCTGATTCACCACTCCGACAGGGGCAGTCAGTACGTGTCCATTCGCTACACAGAGCGTTTGGAGGAAGCTGGCCTGATGCCTTCGGTGGGCAGCACCGGCGATTCCTATGACAACGCCCTGGCCGAAACCATCAACGGTCTTTACAAAACGGAGGTCATCTACAAGCGAGGGCCGTGGAAAACACGGGAATCACTGGAGCTGGCAACACTGCAATGGGTGCACTGGTTCAACCACGGCAGCTTGCTGGAATCCATAGGGCATATACCGCCAGCGGAAGCTGAGGCAAACTACTGGCGGCAAGTTGCCAATACCGTGCAGGCTAACGCCTGCACTTCAACAAACTAGCCTCCACCAAACACGGTGCGATTCACTGCTTGAGCAGCAGAGCTTGCAGACGTTTGAACGCATCTGACAACTGACCCAATTGAAACGGGTGCACCTGTCAGATTTCTACACATCAGTAGGATCCTACTCTGCACATAGAGCTTACCGTTCACGTGCTGATCGATGGTGAATTACGTTTCGGGCTTGAATCCAGATGCCTTAACGCGTTCTTCCCAGTTTTTGAAATCTTCTCGCAGCGATTGAGCATATTCGGCCGGAGTGCTAATGTATGGCTCCATGCCCAAGCTTGCCAGCGCTTGCAGGACCTTGGGTCGCTTGATAGCTTGAGCGATGGCCTTGGCAGCAGCTTCCACTATCTCGGGGGGTGTTCCCTTAGCCATTACGACAGCCGAAAGTTCATCTCCGATGATGCGTGGATAGCCCTGCTCCGCTAGGGTGGGAACTTCAGGCAAGAATGGTGATCGCTGATGACTTGCCACTGCCAGAAGGCGTAAGCGGCCTTCCTTGATGTGCGTCATCGAATCGCCGATCGGCGAAATGAATGCCGCGATCTGCCCGCCGACTAAATCGATGATGCCGGGCATCGACCCCCTGTAAGGAACATGGTTTAGCGTGACGCCAGCTTTGCGTAACAACTCCTGCATCAGGAAACGCTGCGGCGAATTGGGTCCTGGTGTTCCGTAGCTGGCCAGCTTCGGGTTGGCTTTTGCCCATTCCCAAAAGTCTGCCACTGTCTTTACCGTAGTCGGCACCATAGGGCCCACAGCAAAACCCTGTCGTACCATCGCGCAGGGAGAGACGGGTACTAGATCTTCTGGCGTGTAAGTCCCTGGAAGGGGATCTACGTGGGGTATCAGAGTGAGCAGGGTATCTGGCAACACCAACATTGAGCTGCCGTCAGACGGATTGCGGTGCATTGCGGCCAGCGCCAAGCGGTTTGCCGACCCAGGTCTATTTTCAACAAGCGTGGTGCGTGCGTAGCTTGATCGAAGTCCCTCAGCAAGATGGCGCGCAACTATATCGTTGGCGCCACCTGCCGGAAAGCCTACAAAGATGCGTAACTGGTCAATCTGCCCCTTCCCCTGAGCATGCACGACACGCGGTAAGGAAAAGTACACGCTCAGCGCGGCAGCTGTGCCGCCGAAGTCACGTCGGTTCATCTATTTGTCTCCTGATCGCTTCGTGCGATTCAACTTGAATGCGAGTGGCCCGATTTAGCCATGTAATGCTGATTAAGAGCCGCTAACACTACCCTGCAAACCTTCGAATTGCGATTGAGACGAGGCGCGAAGCCTAAGGCAATACAGAAGTATTACAAGGCAAAGCAACGACGTATCAAAGGTAGTGGTAGCGGCTCTAAACGGCGCCATCAAAACGGTCATACAGCCTGCTGACCTCTTGCATCAAGCCCACAGCACCTGAAAAGCCTTGACATTCGAAGCTCATCGGTTTCATTCGGCACCTCATATAGAAGATCAATAATCTCATTATCCGAGATTTGCTTTCAATAAGAAAACTATGAATAACCCGAATGCAAGCCAAAAAAGCAAGTCTCAAATATTCCTAAGAGCCGTTTACACAAACATTCAACGAAGTTGAAGTTGCACCTAAAAATGGGAGTTCTTAGCGTTGTCCAAAATATCGACAAGGAGCTAAGAAATGGCGACAAAGCAAGTGCGAGTGGCGTACACGCAGGAATTTAGGTTGGAGGCTGTTCGCTTGGTGCAAAGCGGGCAATCTCAAATGCAGGTGTGCCAGGCGCTGGGCATACCGAAGGCCAGCTTGAATAGTTGGGTGAAGGCACTCCAAAGCTTGGAGCTGCCGATAGCGCAGTAAGCAAGGTCACGCCGGAGCAAATGGAGATAAGCCCCCTACGAGCTGGGGTTGCACGCTTGTGAATGGGGCGTGATATCGCAAAAAAAGCGGCAGCGTCCTTCGCGCAGGACGTGCTGCGAGGTATGCATGGATCCACGAAATGAAGCACGTCTACCCAATCAGCTTCTGTGCGGAGACATCACCTATATCGCTACCAACGAGGGCAGGCTGTATTTGGCCGCTGTCATGGATATGTTCAGCCGTCAGATAGTGGGCTGGAGCCTGCAGTCATATATACAAGCGAGCTTGGTCACAGATGCTTTGGCGATGGCTTGGTGGCGAAGGCACCAAGAGCCAAGAGCCATCTTCCACAGCGACAGTGGCAGTCAATACTGCAGCCATGACTTCCAGGCTGCTTTAGCCCAATGGGGAATACGCTCGTCCATGAGCCGTAAAGGCAATTGCTGGGACAACTCCCCGACCGAGAGTTTCTGGGGGGGGGTGAAAGTCGCATGTGTGCATGGGCAGCGCTTTGCTACCCGGGAGCAAGCTAGGCAGGCCATCATGAACTGGACGGCCTTCTACAATTGGCGCAGACGGCATTCGAGCTTGGACTATCTCAGTCCTATGCAATACGAGCAACGCTGGTACGAGGCACAGCGCAAAAAGGCCGCGTAAGCAGGGAGCTAAGAACTCCACAAAACAGGGGCAACACCAGTTGAGTTGGAGTTGACTAATCGTAGTGGATGTAGGCTTATAGCTAGCGCCTTATCCATCTGTATTCACCAAGGTCACGCTCAAGATAAATTTAAAAAACAGGACATTTAACGAAATAAATTCGTTTAACAAATTTATCTCAGCACCTCAAACTTCGGTTCAAGTAGATTTGAATATGGAGTCAATGGTGCAACCTATCCCTTTTAGCGTCCCCTCGCATTTTTTCAGGCCTTCCCGCTCGCATGCCGTCGTGGTAGGTGGCGGAACTATGGGGGTGGATGTTGCAGTAGTTTTGTGCCGTGGTGGATCACAGACCATCATCGTCGAAGCCAACGCGGAACGCCGCGCCAAAGTACCTGAGCTCGTGGGCAACGGCTTATCTCAACTGCAAGCATCAGCACAACAGGACAAGCTGACGGTGGTGGGGTCTCTCCAAGATATTGATTGGGGCAAGATTGACTTGGTCATCGAGTGCATCCCTGAGCGTCTCGATATCAAACAGGTTTTATTCACAGAGTTGGAATCACTAGCTCGCCCTGACGCCTTGCTCGCCAGTAATAGCTCTAGCTTCCCTATCTCGGCGATTGCCGAGGGGTTACAAACATCCCACCGTATGTTGGGCTTGCACTTTTTCATGCCTGCCCACCTGACGCCGTTGGTGGAAGTGGTATGTGGTCAAGCCAGCCACCTGGAATGTGCGCAGAATCTACATGCCTTCATGCGCCAATGCGGCATGGTGCCTGTGTTAGTGAAGAAGGATTTGCCAGGTTTTTTGGCCAACCGCTTGCAGCATGCGCTGGCACGCGAAGCTTTTGCATTGATTGATGCAGGCGTTGCTACGCCAGAAGATGTGGACGCTGCCGTGCGATTTGGATTTGGTTTTCGTTTTCTGGCTGCTGGCCCGGTACTGCAGCGCGACCATGCGGGTCTGGAGGTGCACTGCGCTGCGGGCGCCACGATGTACCCCTCTCTTGCCGCCAATACCGTGCCCAGCCAGTGCTTGGCGCAAAAGGTGGCAGAAGGCAAATTTGGTATGAAGACTGGTGAAGGTTTCTTTAAGTGGACACCTGAAACTATCGCTCAAGAGCGTCAGCGTTATCAGAATACGTTGCTCGCAGGCTTGGATCTCCTTAAAAGCGAGCTGCCACCTGTTGGCGATGCTGTTGAGCAATAAGGGGCTGCACAATGAACACACCACTAATTGTCACTGTCGCGCCCAATGGAGCCTACAAGACCAAGGAACAACATCCTCATGTTCCATTGACTGCTGCAGAACTCGCGCAGACCGCCAAAGAGTGCCTGGATGCTGGGGCTGCCATGATTCACGCTCATGTCAGAAAACCCGATGGCAAACATTTGCTGGATGCGCATGCATACCAGGAAGCCACAGCGGCCATCCGCAAGGCAGTCGGGCAAGAGTTGGTGGTGCAGATCACTACCGAAGCTGCACAGGTCTACCAGCCACAAGAGCAGATGCAGGTTGCGCGTGAGGTAGTCCCAGAAGCTCTCTCTGTCGGCTTGCGTGAAATCATTAAGCCGGAAGTACCAGAAGCCGATATAGCAGCATTTTTTTCCTGGCTGAAAAGCTGCAACGTCATGACACAGATCATTCTGTATGACGTGGCCGATGTACAAAGCTGGCAGCAATTGCGCGCACGCGGAGTTATTCCAGACAACAAGTGGTTTCTGCTGTTTGTGCTGGGCCGCTACTCGGTGGGGCAAACCTCATCGCCCACGGACTTGCTACCGTTTCTGGCTGCACATGATGGCGCCTCCCCTTGGGCAATGTGCGCCTTTGGGGCGCAGGAGAATGCATGTGCAATCGCGGCCGCTAGTTTGGGGGGGCATGCGCGCGTGGGATTTGAGAACAACCTGTTCCTCAAGAATGGCCTGCAGGCACCCAACAATGCAGCTTTGGTGGCCCAAGTGGCCCAAGGTGCACAAGCACTGGGCAGGCCGTTGGCCAAGGCCGATGAAGTTCGCCAACTTTTCTTGAACTGAGTGTTGGCTGCTTTCAAGCTTGCAGCATCTCTTGTGCCTTCAAGTAATGATCTCTTGAAGGCACAAGATGCTTCATGGTTAGTTCGATCAAGCTCTGTCGATCGCCACTTTCCAAAACCTGCAGTAGCTCGTGGTGTTCTTGCTGAGACTGAAGCTGGTGTTCGCTGGAAATCAACGCACCAAAACGGATGGCGTGCGTTTTACGCGCGAAGTCCTCGATGGCCTGTGCCAGGAAAGCGTTACCGCATTGGGCAAATAGATGCCGATGGAACTCTTGATTGGTTCTGAAGATGCAGCGCGCATCGCGTTGCTGCACAGCACTGTCGTGCGCATGCTGGATCTGCATCAGCACTTGCAGCGGCTGCGTCGGCACAGGCAATGGAATCTTGCGCATCGCCTCTACCTCCAGCAGTTCTCGCATCTCATAGAGCTGAATGACTTCTTCGCGGCTGAATGCTTTCACCTGCGCACCAATATTGCGCTTGCGCTCCACCAGCCCCAAGGCCTCCAACAGCACCAGGGCCTCTCGCACGTGATGGCGCTTGGCCCCAAAGCGCCCTATGAGCTCGTCTTCGACCAAACGTACCTTGGGCGCCAGAAGACCCAACACAATGTCTTCTTCCAGCGTAGCCGCAATAACCGAAGCACCGCCCTCAAAGGGACGGCACTCGGACAAACGAATGCCATTCGACATACAGATTTAACTCCTTGGAATAGCGCCTTTGCTTTCGGTAGCTGTCAGAAAGTCAAAGTCAGCCCCTCGATCGGCTTGCAACACCGTCTTTTTGAACAAATGGGCGTAGCCTCTTTCAGCGCTAGGAACTTGCACCGGTTGCGCGCTCTGGCGACGGGCCACCTCAGCAGAATCAACCATCCATTCAATACTGCGCTGACTGACCGACAGTTTGATTCTGTCGCCGTTCTGCACCCACGCCAAAGGTCCACCAATGGCAGCCTCAGGGGTGACGTGCAAAACGATGGTGCCAAACGCTGTACCGCTCATGCGGCCATCCGAGATTCGCACCATGTCCTTAACGCCCTGCGCAGCCAGCTTTTTAGGGATAGGAAGATAGCCTGCCTCAGGCATTGCCGCTGCCTTAGGGCCAATATTTTTGAGCACCAAAATATCGTCAGCCTGAACGTCAAGATCCGGTGCGTCAATGCGTGCGGCCAGATCTTCAGCATTCTCGAACACCACGGCACGCCCTTCGTGCTCCATCAGTGCGGGATTGGCTGCCGATTGCTTGATGATGGCTCCAGCAGGCGCAAGATTGCCATGGAGAACAGCAATACCGCCCTGGGGGTACAGCGGTTCCTTGAGCGTTTTCACAATGGATTGCTTAAAGCCCGAACCTGCAGCTTCCAACTCTTCACCCAAAGTCCTGCCTGTGACAGTCAACGCCTCCAAGTTGAGCAAAGGCTTAAGCTCGCGCAACAGCGTGGGCATGCCGCCTGCCGCGTGGAAGTCCTCCATGTAGTGATCACCCGAGGGTTTAAGGTCCAACAACACGGGCGTATTGCGGCTCAAGACATCCAGGGCTTTCAGATCCAACTCGTAACCCAGACGTCCAGCAATAGCTGCCAGGTGCACGATGGCATTGGTCGAACCGCCCATGGCCAACAAAACGCGCATGGCATTTTCAAATGCAGCGGGCGTCAGAATCTGGTCGATGGTCAAACCAGCACGCGCCATATGCACGGCGACTTCGCCCGAGCGTTCGGCAATTCGGATGCGATCGGCAGTGACAGCCGGCGGGCTGGCACTGCCAGGGATCGCAATACCCAAAGCTTCAGCAATACATGCCATGGTGCTTGCCGTTCCTGCCACCGAGCAGGTACCCACGCTGGCCACCAGTTGGTTGTTTACGTCCGAAATTTCTTCACTGTCAATTTCTTCTGCGCGAAATTTGCCCCAGTAACGTCGGCAATCCGTACATGCGCCGACACGTTCACTACGGTGCGAGCCTGTCAGCATCGAGCCGGTCACCAACTGCACAGCAGGCAATCCTACCGAGGCAGCCCCCATGAGCTGTGCAGGCACCGTCTTGTCGCAGCCGCCGATCAATACCACCGCATCCATGGGTTGGGCGCGCAGCATCTCTTCGGTGTCCATAGACATCAGATTGCGCAAATACATGCTAGTGGGTTGCGAAAAGCTCTCGTGCAAAGAAATGGTCGGAAAGTCCATGGGCAGGCCACCTGCCATAAGGATGCCGCGCTTTACCGCCTCCATGAGCTGCGGCATGTTGCCGTGGCAAGGGTTGTAGGAGCTGCCCGTGTTGGTAATGCCGATCACCGGGCGCTCCAGCGCTTTGTCCGTGAAGCCTGCGCCCTTGATGAAAGCTTTTCGCAGGAACAACGAGAACCCACGGTCTCCGTAATTGGTCAGACCTTTTGCCATCCCGCTTGTAGCAGCTTCAGGGTGAATGGTGGGTTGTTGGCTTGGCTTGTCTGTCATGGGAGGGTTAACCACTGTTGAAGATTTGAATTATTAATAATATTGTTGATTTGCAAAAAAATCGAGCGCTTCACAAGAAAACGCGTACCTACAAACCCTAAGGAGACTTAATGAAAACTACCAACACCAATCCTAAACTGGCTCGTCGCCAAGCTTTGACTGCTCTGTCTGCAACTGTTTTAATGTTTTGCGGTATATCGGGTAACGTCTATGCCCAGAGCGACTACCCTAGCAAGCCTGTTAAGCTAGTCGTACCTTATGCTCCCGGTGGTGCGACTGACGTGATTGGCCGCGTGCTGGCAAAGCACTTGTCGGATGAACTGGGCCAGCAATTCATCGTGGAAAACCGTGCGGGTGCTGGTGGCAGCCTCGGTGCAGGCCAAGTTACTAAATCCCCCGCTGATGGCTACACGCTGCTAATGGGCGCTTTTACCAGCCACACCATCAACGCGGCGCTAATGCCAGCGGTAACGCCCTTTGATATCCAGAAAAGCTTCGCGCATATTTCGCTGGTTGGTACTGTTCCACTTGTGTTTGTGGTGAACCCTTCAATACCATCCAACTCTGTAAAAGAGCTTGTTGAGCTCGCCAAAGCAAAACCCGGCGCACTCACTGTTGCTTCCGCTGGCAATGGTTCTCCACAGCATCTAGCCCTTGAAATGCTGAAGCTGCAGACAAAGATTGATGCAGTACACGTTCCATACAAGGGCAGCGGCCCCGCCATTGCAGACCTCTTAGGCGGTCAAGTCAATGCCATGATCGATACAGTTCCGGCTGCACAAAGCCAAATCAAGGCCGGCAAACTGCGTGCACTAGCTACTACTACTAAAGAGCGCGTAGCATCACTCCCCGATGTGCCTACAGTTGGTGAAGCAGGCTTCCCCGGCATGCTGGTTAGTTCGATGTTTGGGATTTCTGCGCCAGCAGGCACCCCCGAAGCTGTAATCCAAAAGCTCAACAGTGCTTTGAAGGAAATTTTGACCAAACAAGAAGTCAAAGACTCCATGCTGGCACAAGGCACCATCGCGACCTACAACACCCCAGCAGAAACATCGAAAATCATCAACGATGAATATGCCAAGTGGGCCAAGTTAATCAAGGACGGCAACATCAAGCCTGAGTAATGCAGCGAATCGGGGCCACTTTTTGTCGCTGCCCCGCTGTCTATACTCTGCTCGTGGAACCCAATTTATCAACGAAAGAGCTCAAAGCGGTTATCGCTTTGAGCCAAACCCGCAGCTTTGGCCAAGCCGCACTACAGGTGCATCTCTCGCAATCGGCTTTATCTGCGTTGATTGCACGAGTGGAAGCCCAGTTAGGTGCGCGCCTCTTTGAACGCACGACACGCGCTGTGGAGCTAACAGACGTGGGGCATATTTTTGTCGCTCATGCACAAGAGTTGATACGTGACACTCAGCGCGCACTGCAAGCGGTAGCAGATACTGTGCTGCTGAAAACCGGTGCGGTGTCCGTGGCAGCTCTTCCCTCCTTGGCTGCTTCTATCGTGCCTCAAGCCTTTGCTGCGTTTTCCCAGGCCTATCCCGGAGTTAGGCTTTCCTTGCGAGACACACTCTCAGACCCAGCCTTTGATCTAGTGCGTAATGGGAAAGTAGATCTTGCCCTCACAGCAGCGGATCCCAAGCAAGAAGATCTCGCTTACGAGCAACTCACCACTGACGAGTTCTTGCTGGTCTGTCGTTCAGACCATCCTCTATGTGAAGAAGTAAAGCCCATCGTGCTGGAAGCAACGCTGCATTTCCCACATATTTCTATGAGCAGCTCGGCAAGTGTGCGCCAGTATGTGGATGCCGAACTGGCAAAGCATGACATCAAGTTCATACCAGCTTTCGAAGTTGATCACATCGCCACAATTGGAGCGCTGGTAGTTCAGGGATTAGGCATTAGCGCCTTGCCTGAAACGGCCATCGCCTTACTGCAATCCAATCAGATCCGCTGTTTGCGCTTGCACTCTCCAGGAATAAAACGGCCTTTGGGCGTAGTCACGCACAGGCATACACCACTGAGTGCTTCTGCACAGACACTGATAAGGCTGCTAAAAGAAATGTTGGAGAACCTTCCAGCTAAAAGTGAACTGACCAGAGTTTCCTAGACAAGCTTTAGGGCTTACAAGGGTTAATTCAAGTTGCCCTAACAATAAAGCGGGTACGCAATCTCGCAACTAAAGTAAGCCGCTTCTACCCAGCTTCGCAAGTGTTCAGGAAATGCTGGTCGATTTACCACCCCGGGGACGTTGGTGACCGACTAAGCTGCAAGCGATAGTCGATCGATTTGACTGCTGAAATACGTTTCAAGCCCAGTCGTATCTCATCAAGCGTTTCAGGGACATTGATGCCTTTTTCTGGATGGGTCCTAACCAAGTTTTGACGACACCACGCAGGCCATTGCAAGTAGTCATCATCAATAGCAAACCAGTCGCGAGGACAGCGGCGGTACACATCCCCCCAGACTTGCATGCCACGAAAGGCATCCTCGAAGGTAGTACGGTCCATTTTGCTGTGGAAAGTAGCTCCAATCACTCGAGCCCGTAGCTCTGCAGGTAACCGTCTTGCGGCTCCGTAGCATCCGTATTTCAGTACCCAGGATGTAGATAAAACGATGCGGATGTCTGGATAGGGGCGGATTAGACCCAGGAGTAGCTCAGCATGCTGGAACAACACGTCATGGGCCGAAGCGTCTAGATGTGGTCCCCGCTTTGTAGACCACAGGACGTTGTGGTGATGCAAGACACCATCGAAATCGAGGTAGACAACAGCTGGACTATGCTGTTTTGCCGCTGGATTGTTTGAGGCGGTGCTGCACGTGCTCATCTTTGTCGATCCCTATGACTAGGTAGCTACTTGGTGAAGTATGCCTAGCTTCGTCCTCAAGCGGACGAACGCAGCATTCGACTGCTCAATGCGATCGACGACTGAATCACACCGGGTTTGATGGAGGCTAGTTTGTTGAAGTGCAGGGGCTAGCCTGCACGGTATTGGCAACTTGCCGCTAGTAGTCTGCCTCAGCTTCCGCTGGCGGTATATGCCCTATGGTTTCCAGCAGCCTGCAGTGGTTGAACCAGTGCACCGGAGCTCCCCGCGCATCGACTGTCACTGACGGATTTACAAATGGAGATACGCAAACCACCCCAACCAGGCCGAGTGCTAGAGAGTACCTTGGTGATACACAAGTCGCTCATGCAAATCTACAGCTCGGTGTAAGTCATACCCGGATTCTCTCCGGTCATTTACTCACTTCGTATTACATGGCTTACCGCCTTGGCGGAGCTTTCGGGACAAAGCCTGAGTTGTGAGCAGGAACGCAAATGCAACATGACCTCGACCAAGCCACTTTACCAATGCTCTATCCGTAAGGCACAAAACCACTTTCATTTTCATTGACCCGTAAGGCTTTGCCCACAAACGGGAAGGCCCGTTGCGGGCAGGCGCTGCGTTCACAAACCTTGCAGCCCATGCCTATAGGTGCTGCGGCATCCACATTACGCAAATCCAGCCCCTTGGAATAGACGAGCCGAGCGGCATGTTGCAGGTCGCAGCCCAGGCCAATCGAGAACGTCTTGCCGGGTGCTCCCCAGCCGTGGCCGGCATGGCTGATGGTGCGTGCCACCCAGAGGTAGACGCGGCCATCGGGCATAGCGGCCAGTTGCGGCACGATGCGCCCCGGCTGGGTAAATGCCTCATACACACCCCAGAGCGGGCAGGTACCGCCGGTTTTGGAGAAGTGAAAATGCGTAGCTGATTGACGCTTGCTGATGTTGCCTGCCCGGTCCACGCGCACAAAGAAAAAAGGGATGCCAGGTGCCTCTGCCCGTTGCAAGGTGGAGAGGCGGTGGCATACGGTTTCAAATCCCACCCCAAAGCGCTGGCCCACCAAATCGATGTCGTAGTGCAAGTTCTCCGCAGTCTGCAAAAACTCGTCATAGGGCAACACGAAGGCACCTGCCACATAGTTGGCAAGCCCCATGCGTGCCAGGCGCCGCGTGGCCTCATCCTGCCAATGCGTTGACCGCAGCTGCTCCTCAATCAAGGTGTCAAACTCCAGCAAGGCCAGTTGTGTGGCCAATTGAAAGGCTTGCTGGGCCGGGCGCAGCTGCGGCGTGACATAAAGCGTTCGCGACGCTGGATCAAAGTGGCGGTGACGATGTTCCCCACTCATGTTGCTGTGGCCATCTCGTAGCACCAGAACTTGGTGCTTGGCTTGCAGCCGATATTTCAGCCACTCCTGCAGCGTACCGCCCTCAGCGTTGATTTGAGCTTGGGCCTGTATCGCCAGGTTTTCTGCGGTCCGGTCCAGGGCATCAAAATAGTTGCGATGGGCAAAAAAGAAGTCACGCACGGCTTCGAAAGGCATTTGGCGCGGAGCATGGGCCAGCAGGAGTTGGCCTTCATCCATTTCAGCGCGGTCATCGCCCATGCGGACCGTCAAGGCCTCCAGTCGCTCGGTATCGGCCAGATGGCGCTGGTGCATAGCCAGCAGCGCCTTTGCTAGCTGCGGCAGCTTGGAGGCGACTTCGCGCAGCTCGGGCAGCGGCACGCCACCACTTTCGTGCGGCATGGCTGCTATGGCATCGCGCAACTGCGCCAGCAGGCGCGCCTCTTCGTCTTCCGAAAACTGCTGGATGTCCACACCCAGCGCCTTGTGGATCTTGAGCAGCACAGCCACGGTAAGCGGGCGTTGATCCTGCTCAATCTGATTGAGGTAGCTGGGCGATAGATCCAGAGCTTGCGCCAGCGCGGCTTGCGTCATGCCGCGCTCGGCACGCAGGCTGCGCAGCCGTACCCCCATGAAAGTTTTGGCCATCTCACCGTCTCCCTGTTTTATGGATAGAGAAATTCGCAAAATTTGCAATCTAGCGAATTCTTCTTCGCAATGTTTCGCTAATTCAGTGCTATCTCGGTGCAATTCAATTGCGTAGATTGCGAAGTATGGCAGACCAGAAAGCCCATAAGCGCTTTTGATTGCCATCCATAACTACCCAAGGAGACCCATATGAGCATCGTGGCCGAACCCACAGTCCAAGCCAACAATCCAGCTGCCACAGGCACGTTCAAGCCCAAAAAGTCCGTGGCCCTGTCGGGAGTGACGGCCGGTAATACAGCGCTGTGCACCGTGGGTAAGACCGGTAATGACCTGCATTACCGCGGCTACGACATTCTGGACATTGCCGAGGTCTGCGAATTTGAAGAAATCGCCCACCTGCTGGTGCATGGAAAGCTGCCCACGCGCGCTGAACTGAAGGCTTACAAGAACAAACTCAAGGCACTGCGCGGTCTGCCCACCAGTGTGAAGACGGCACTGGAGCAACTGCCCGCCGCCAGCCACCCAATGGATGTCATGCGCACCGGTGTCTCGACCCTGGGTTGCGCCCTGCCCGAGAAAGACGACCACAACTTGCCCGGTGCCCGTGATATTGCCGATCGCCTGATGGCATCGCTGGGCTCCATGCTGCTGTACTGGTACCACTTCAGCAACTCGGGCCGCCGCATTGAGGTGGAGACTGATGACGACTCCATCGGCGGCCACTTCCTGCACCTGCTGCACGGTGCCAACCCTTCGGATAGCTGGGTACGCGCCATGCACACCTCGCTGAATCTGTACGCCGAGCACGAATTCAACGCATCCACCTTCACGGCCCGCGTGGTTGCAGGCACCGGCAGCGATATGTACTCCGCCATCACCGGCGCGATTGGCGCACTGCGCGGCCCCAAGCATGGCGGTGCCAATGAGGTGGCGTTTGAAATCCAGAAGCGCTATGACAACCCCGACGAAGCTGAGGCCGACATACGTCGCCGCGTAGAAGCCAAAGAGGTCGTGATTGGCTTTGGTCACCCCGTCTACACCGTGAGCGACCCACGCAATGTGGTCATAAAAGGCGTGGCCAAGCAGCTGTCGGATGAAGCAGGCAGCACCAAGATGTACGACATCGCTGCGCGCTTGGAGGCCGTGATGTGGGAAGTCAAGAACATGTTCCCCAACCTCGACTGGTTCAGCGCCGTGAGCTACCACATGATGGGCGTGCCCACCGCCATGTTCACGCCCTTGTTCGTGATTGCCCGCACCAGTGGCTGGGCGGCCCACATCATCGAGCAGCGCCAGGACAACAAGATCATTCGCCCCAGTGCCAACTACACCGGCCCTGACGATCTGCGCTTTGTGCCCATTGAAGAGCGCCAGTAAAACCTCACCCTGCCCCACGCCATGACTATCCAAACCCTGCAGGCCCACTCACTGTGTATCGCCATAGCTGACAAATTGCGCGAGCGCATTCTGAGCCATCAGATGCTGCCAGGCAGCGATATCAACGATGGCGCGTTGGCTCTGGAATTTGGCGTGAGTCGCACCCCTGTGCGCGAAGCCATGAAGCTGCTGTGCCATGAGGGTCTGCTCACAGCACAGCCCCGCCGTGGAATGACGGTGACTTGCCTCACTGCCGCACAGGAGGCCGAGGCCCAGCAGCTATGCCAAGTTCTGGCACAGCACCTGAATGAGATCGGGCACAAGAGCAGCACATCCTGCACTGAACTGACACAGCGCGTCTATGCGATTGCACAAGCACGCTTGCAACTGGCAATGGGTCCCCGCCCGTCATACACCCCTGCTATTTCAGAGCAGCACAGCGCTGCTTTTGCTGACTAAGCCTGTCACAAGATAGAAAAATGAGTACACACAACACCCACAACGTCTACCGCAAATTCCTGCCCGGCACGGCTTTGCATTACTTCGATGCGCAAGCTGCTGTCGAAGCAATTCAGCCCGGGGCTTGGGCCACATTGCCCTATACCAGCCGTGTGCATGCCGAAAACCTGGTGCGCCGCTGCGAGCCAGCCATCCTCACCGAATGTTTGACCCAGATCGTGCAACGCAAGCGCGAGCGCGACTTTCCCTGGTTCCCGGCGCGCGTGGTCTGCCACGACATCCTGGGCCAGACAGCGCTGGTCGATCTGGCCGGTCTGCGTGACGCCATTGCCGACCAGGGCGGCGACCCTGCTGCCGTCAACCCTGTCGTTCCCGTGCAATTGATAGTGGACCACTCGCTGGCAGTAGAGTGCGGCGGATTCGACCCCGATGCCTTCCAGAAAAACCGCGCCATCGAAGACCGACGTAACGAAGACCGCTTTCACTTCATCGACTGGTGCAAGCGCTCGTTCAAGAATGTGGAAGTGATTCCACCAGGTAACGGCATCATGCACCAGATCAATCTGGAGCGCATGAGCCCTGTGATCCATGCTATCAATGGTGAAGCATATCCAGATACGCTGGTCGGCACGGACAGCCACACCCCGCATGTGGATGCACTGGGCGTGATCGCTGTCGGCGTGGGCGGCCTCGAAGCCGAAAACGTCATGCTGGGCCGTGCATCGTGGATGCGCCTGCCCGAGATCATTGGCGTGCAGCTGACTGGCAAGCGCCAGAGCGGCATTACCGCCACCGATATCGTGCTGGCCCTCACCCAGTTTCTGCGCCAGCAAAAAGTGGTGGGCGCGTATCTGGAGTTCTTTGGTGAAGGCGCCCGCAGCCTCTCCATTGGCGACCGCGCCACCATCTCCAATATGGCGCCCGAATATGGCGCGACGGCTGCCATGTTCGCCATCGATGAGCAAACCATTGACTACCTGCGCCTCACGGGCCGCGAGCCTGCCCAAGTTCAGCTGGTCGAAACCTATGCCAAGCAGTCCGGTCTGTGGGCAGATGCGCTGAAAAACGCCGTCTACGAGCGCACGCTGCAGTTCGACCTGTCCAGCGTAGTGCGGAATATGGCAGGCCCCTCCAACCCGCACGCCCGCCTGGCCACCAGCGATCTGGCCGCTAAGGGCATTGCCGGTGAATGGACTGAGCAAGAGGATCAGATGCCCGATGGCGCCGTCATCATCGCGGCAATCACCAGTTGCACCAACACCAGCAACCCGCGCAACGTGATCGCTGCCGGTTTGCTGGCACGCAACGCCCGCAACCTGGGCTTGATGCGCAAGCCCTGGGTCAAATCGTCGCTGGCCCCCGGCTCCAAGACCGTGCCGCTATACCTGCAGCAGGCTGGCCTGCTGCATGACCTCGAAGCCCTGGGCTTTGGCGTGGTGGCGTTTGCCTGTACCACTTGCAACGGCATGAGCGGCGCGCTCGCCCCTGCCATTCAGCAAGAGATCATTGATCGCGACCTCTACACCACGGCCGTACTCTCTGGCAACCGCAACTTTGACGGCCGCATCCACCCCTACGCCAAGCAGGCCTTCCTGGCCTCCCCCCCCTTGGTGGTCGCCTATGCGATTGCCGGCACCATTCGCTTCGATATCGAAAACGATGTGCTCGGCGTTTTCCAGGGGCGCGAAATTCGCCTCAAGGACATCTGGCCCAGCGATGACGAGATTGACCGCGTAGCCAAGGCCGCCGTCAAGCCCGAACAGTTCCGCGCTGTCTATGAGCCCATGTTCACCATCCAGGCGGACAACGGCGCCAAGGAAAAAGCACTGTACGACTGGCGCGCGCAATCGACCTACATACGCCGTCCACCTTACTGGGAAGGTGCTTTGGCAGGAGAGCGCACGCTGCGCGGGATGCGCCCGCTGGCCATCCTGCCTGACAACATCACCACCGATCACCTGTCGCCATCGAATGCCATCATGATGGACTCGGCCGCCGGTGAGTACCTGCACAAGATGGGTCTGCCCGAAGAGGACTTCAACTCCTACGCCACCCACCGCGGCGACCACCTCACCGCCCAACGCGCCACGTTTGCCAATCCCAAGTTGTTCAATGAAATGGTGGTGGACAACAACGGCAAAGTGCGCCAGGGGTCTCTGGCCCGTGTGGAGCCCGAAGGCAAGACCATGCGCATGTGGGAAGCCATCGAAACTTATATGGAGCGCAAGCAGCCCCTGATCATCATTGCCGGCGCCGACTATGGCCAGGGCTCGAGCCGCGACTGGGCCGCCAAGGGGGTGCGTCTGGCGGGTGTAGAAGCTATCGTGGCCGAAGGTTTTGAGCGCATTCACCGCACCAACCTGATCGGTATGGGCGTGCTGCCTCTGGAATTTCTGCCCGGCACCACTCGCTTGACGTTGGGTCTGGATGGCACCGAAACCTATGACGTGATTGGTACGCGCAAACCGGGTGCCGAGCTGATGCTGCACATCTACCGCCAAACTGGCGCCCGCACCGAAGTGCCTGTGAGTTGCCGCTTGGATACAGCAGAAGAAGTCAGCATTTATGAGGCTGGCGGCGTGCTGCAACGATTTGCACAAGACTTTCTGGCTAAGAACTCTGAACAAAAAGAGCTTGAAGCCCAGGTTTAATTAGCACGGGTAGCTATCAAAGACGATGGCTACTCACTCTTGGATAACGACCCTAACGCCAGAGACAACCATGAGTGACAACCAGCGGTTTGCACCGCAAATCAAGATTCCAGCCACCTATCTGCGTGGCGGCACCAGCAAAGGGATGTTCTTTAAACTGCAGGACTTGCCCGAAGCAGCACAGCAGCCCGGCCCTGTGCGCGACGCCATTTTTTTGCGCACTCTGGGTAGCCCTGATCCCTATGGCAAGCAAATTGACGGCATGGGCAATGCCTCGTCGTCCACCAGCAAAGGCGTGATCCTGAGCCGCAGCACGCGCGCCGACCACGATGTGGACTACGTGTTTGGCCAGGTCGCTATCGACAAGGCATTTGTGGACTGGAGCGGTAACTGCGGAAACCTGAGCGCGGCTGTCGGCCCTTGTGCCATCCATATGGGCTTGATTGACGCAGCCCGTATTCCACAAAACGGCACCGCCATCATCCGCATTTGGCAGGCCAATATTGGCAAGACCATCGTGGCCCATGTGCCGATCACCGATGACCAAGTGCAGGAAACCGGCGACTTTGAGCTGGACGGAGTAACTTTCGCTGCAGCTGAAGTCCCATTGGAATTTCTGGACCCGGCTGACGATGGCGACGACGGTGGCTCGATGTTCCTGACAGGCAATCTGGTCGATCAACTCGACGTTCCTGGTGTTGGCAGCTTTGCTGTGACCATGATTAACGCAGGTATACCCACCATCTTCCTGAACGCCAAAGACCTGGGCTACACCGGCTGTGAGCTGCAAGACGACATCAACAACGACGCCGAAGCGCTGGCCAAGTTTGAAACCATCCGCTCCCACGGTGCGATTCGTATGGGTTTGATCAAACACCTGAGCGAAGCAGCCACGCGCCAGCACACACCCAAAATTGCCTTCGTCGCACCAGCCCAGAGCTACACCGCATCCAGCGGCAAGGCTATTGCCGCACAGGACATAGACCTGGTCGTACGAGCTCTCTCCATGGGTAAGCTGCACCACGCCATGATGGGTACGGCCGCCGTGGCTATCGGCACAGCAGCAGCCATTCCCGGCACACTGGTCAATCTGGCAGCGGGCGGTGGCGAACGCCGTGCCGTTCGCTTTGGCCACCCAAGCGGCACGCTGCGTGTGGGTGCAGAAGCGCAACTCGTTGACGGTCAATGGCAAGTCACCAAGGCCTTGATGAGCCGCAGTGCGCGCATTTTGATGGAAGGCGCGATACGTGTGCCCGCATTGGTGCTGGAAGCCAAATAACAAACAAAACAGGCTGTAGCACTTGATGCATAAGCGCTAGCCGCTATTAAGTTAAAGAGACATATCATGAACCCCAAGCAACAACTCAAAGCCCTGGCTGACGCACGCCGCGGTGTCATCGTTCCCGGCGCTTTCAACGCTATGTCCGCCAAACTAATCGCAGATTTAGGCTTTGAAGCGATTTACGTCACCGGTGCAGGCGTGACCAATATGTGGTTTGGCATGCCCGACCAAGGTTTTATGGGTCTGGCCGATATCGCTGACCACACGGCGCGCATCCGTGATGCCGTGGAAGTGCCGCTGTTAGTCGATGCAGACACCGGATTCGGCAATGCCGTCAACACCTACCACGCCGTGCGCACGCTTGAGCGCGCAGGTGCCGACTGCATTCAGCTGGAAGACCAGGTCTCACCCAAGCGCTGCGGCCACTTCAACGGCAAGCAAGTCATTGAAACCAGCGAAATGCTGGGCAAGATCCACGCTGCGGTGGATGCCCGCCGCGACATCGGCACCCTCATCATGGCCCGCACCGATGCCGCTGCAGTTCATGGCTTTGAAGCCGCTATCGAACGCGCCCAAGCGTTTCAAGAAGCTGGTGCCGACATTCTGTTCGTCGAAGCCGTCACCCATGCCGAAGAAGTGCGCGCCCTGCCCCAGCGTCTGCAGGCACCCCAGTTGATGAACATGGTCATCGGTGGCAAGACCCCCATCCTCAACGCCGATGAGCTCGGACAGCTTGGCTTTGGCTTTGTGCTGTACGCCAACGCCGCCCTTCAAAGTGCAGTGGCTGGCATGCAAAAGTGCCTAACCCTGCTGCGCGATGAGCATAAAGTGGATGAAGATCCCGCCATCGTCACCCCGTTCCTAGAGCGCCAACGCCTGGTGAACAAGGACTTCTGGGATTCGCTGGAAAAGCGCTATTCCTGACTCTCTGCCATAGGTTCTGAAGTCTGACTCGACCATCGCATGGTGCAGCAGATCTACAGCAATTCGATCCCCGGTAGTGTTTTGAATGTGCTTTCGCGGGTAATACGCACGAAATCAGCCATCCATGGACGTTGCGCAACTTCTGGTGTGCTGGCCATGTACAAGTGCGCATGCAGTCCTTGTTTGCTCACTGGCTTGGCAGTGACATAACCTTTGTCCAGATAACTTTGCACTGTCCACATCGGTAATGTGGCAATACCGCGGCCACTCGCGACCAATTGCAACATGGCAACGGTCAGTTCACTGGTGCGACGGCCTGCGGGGGTGACTCCGGCAGGCATCAGCACTTGCCGCATGATGTCCAGCATGTCATCTGGAATCGGGTAGCTGATAAGCACTTCATCCGCAAAGTCCTGAGCCTCCAAGTAGCTGCGCTCCGCCAAATGGTGGTGCTTGGCTATGAGAGCCAGCATTTCATAGCGGAACAACGGATGGTAGATCACGGGGTCGTTGTCATCGGGCTCTCCCACGATGGCGACTTCTGCACGGTTTTGCAGAATCAGTGCCACAGGGTCGGGGTGAAAGCCAGAGACGATGTCCAACTCCACATCAGGCCAACGCTGGCGGAACACATCCATGGCGGGCATCAGCCAGTCAAAGCAGGTATGGCACTCCACCACAATGCGCAGCGTGCCACCTCCACCTTGCGATAAGCGCAGCAAATCGCGTTCGGCTTGTTCAACCTCGGGCAGTATTTTTGCGCCCAGCTCCAGGATGCGTTCGCCAATGGCACTGAATTTTAGGGGGACGGACTTGCGCTCAAACAAGGGGCTGCCATAGCGCTCTTCCAGAAATTTGATCTGATGGGAGAGGGCGGATTGGGTCACATTCAGCAGCTGCGCAGCACGAGCCAAGCTGCCGGTTTCATGCAGGGCAGAGAGTGTCCGCAGGTGACGCAGCTCTAAAAACGGGGAGAGGATCACGGCAGTCTTTGGGTACGAAAACTCAACAACATTAGCTTACCTCAAGTCACACTGAAAAAAACTCGTTTTACTTCAAGATGTACTCTTCATAGCATTCATGCATTCCTAGGCACCGCCCTGTCCCAGTTGTGGTGCTTTTTTTGAAAGTTTGTATGTCTCTGAGTCGTTCTCTTTCTCCTAATGGCATTGATGTAGCGGGCAATAGCTCCTTGTGCCCCGAATTTACTTTCAGCATTGATAAATTAATTTTTGATGAGGACTATCAACCCTCTGAAAAGACTCGCCTGACGACCAATTTTGCCAATTTGGCGCGTGGCGAAAATCGCAAAGAAAATTTGCGACGCACCATCAAGATGATGAACAATCGGTTCAATAGCTTGGCCTATTTGGATAATCAGAATGGAGATCGCTATGCGATTGAATTAGAGATTATCTCTGCTGATCTGAAAATCAATCGGAAAACGCTTAAGAATCAGCTTCCATTGATTGAAATATTGAAAACAAATATTTTCGACAATCAAACAGGTAAGTACATCGAAGGAAGCGGCGGTAACAGCTTTTCTTCATACGTTCGAGACTATGATTTCAGCGTTGTATTGAAAAATCATAACAAAAACAAAATTCAGTTTAGCGAGCCGGAGGGCTTTGGCGAATTGCATGGCAAGCTGTTCAAGCACTTTCTCGAATCAAGCGCCTACAAAGAAAATTTCAAAAATAGCCCGCTGATCTGCCTGAGCATTGCAGCTGAAAAAACCTACTACCAGACAGGTGTAACCCACCCTGTACTGGGCGTTGAGTACAAACAAGACCAACTTTCAATTACCGATAATTATTTCGCCAAGATGGGCCTGAACGTTCGCTACTTCATGCCTGCAAACAGTGTTGCCCCACTGGCATTTTATTTTATTGGCGACCTGCTGGCAGATTATTCAAATATGGAAATCATTGCTGCAATTAGCGTCATGGAAACGTTTCAGAAAATCTACCGCCCAGAGATTTATAACGCCAATGCACCAGCAGCCATTCGTTTTCAGCCTAGCTTGAGGAATACCGACCACTCATTGACACGGATTTTCTACGATCGCGAAGAGCGTAACCAATTGGCTGTGAGCCAGGGCAAGCTGACGGAAGAATGGTTTATCAAACCCTACCAAAAAGTGCTTGAGCAATGGTCTGCGCATGTCCAGATTTAATGGTTCTACATCTCATGGTTGTGATTGTTGGATGCAATTTCATGAAAGAAAAATCATGCGCCCACTGCGTTTAGTTGCAGTCTCTGGCGGGCTGCAGCAAAGCTCCAAGTCCACTGTTTTGGCCAAGCATTTGCTCAGTCTGGTTGCTAAGGCGGTACCGTGCGATGTACGTCTGATCAGCATCGGGCAACGTGTCCCGCAATTGGCAGGAACGATATTTCGCACGCAATTGCCAAGCTTGCTGGAGCAAGAACTTGCTGCCGTGGAGCAGGCAGACATCCTGATTGTGGCTACCCCTGTCTTTCGTGGCTCCTACACAGGCATGTTCAAGCATTTTTTCGACTTTATTAAACAGGATGCACTGGTCGATAAGCCCATCTTGCTGGCAGCCACTGGCGGCAGTCAGCGTCACGCTTTGATGATTGATCACCAGTTGCGCCCTTTATTCAGCTTTTTTCAAGCGCGCACTTTGCCTTTAGGCGTTTATGCGACGGACACTGATTTTGCGGACGGCTGCCTTCGCAATGAAGCTCTGCTTGAGCGAGCCCAATTAGCCGTTGAAAAGGGATTGCCAATGATTGAGCTGGCATGCCGCGCGACGACTTGCGCTGACTTGGAAGCAGTGGCCGCTTAAGAACTTCTGTCGCACTCACCGTACAGGCATACGGCCTTGCGGTGAGCCCCCCATTTTTAAAAGGAATCCTTATGTTTGAGACATCTATTGCTGGCAGCCTGCCCAAACCCGAATGGCTTGCGGAAACCAACAAACTCTGGCCCAAGTGGAAAGCCGAGGGCGATGCCCTGCTGCAGGCCAAGGCAGACGCTACTTTGCTGTGGATCAAGGCGCAGGAAGACGCGGGCCTAGACATCGTGTGCGACGGCGAGCAGTCGCGCCAGCACTTTGTGCACGGCTTTCTCGAAAAGGTCGAAGGCATTGACTTCGACAACAAGGTGACCATGGGCATCCGCAACAACCGCTACGACGCCATGGTGCCGCAGGTGGTCTCAGCTCTGCGCCTCAAAGGCCGCGTACATGGGTTTGAAGCCCAACTGGCACGGGCACACACCAAGAAAAAGCTCAAGTTCACCCTGCCCGGACCCATGACCATCATCGACACTGTGGCCGACCGCTTTTACGGCGACAAGGTCAAGATGGCCTTTGCCTTTGCCGAGCTGCTCAACCAGGAGGCGCTGGCACTACAGGCCGATGGCGTCGACATCATCCAGTTCGATGAGCCCGCATTCAATGTCTACATGAAAGATGCTGCTGACTGGGGCGTGCAAGCGCTAGAACGTGCCGTGCAAGGCTTGAACTGCACGACGGCTGTGCACATCTGCTATGGCTACGGCATCAAGGCCAATACCGACTGGAAGAGCACGCTGGGCGATGAATGGCGCCAGTACGAGACCGTATTCCCTGCACTGGCCCGCAGCAGCATTGACCAGGTGAGCCTGGAATGCATCAACTCCCACGTGCCACCTAATCTGATGAAACTGCTGGCTGGCAAAGATGTGTTGGTCGGCGTGATCGATGTGGCCAGCGATGTGGTCGAAACTCCCGAGGAAGTGGCCGGCGCCATCGCCCGTGCGCTGGAGTTTGTTCCCAAGGAACGTCTGTTCCCATGCACCAATTGCGGCCTAGCGCCCATGGGAAGGGACGTGGCATGGCGAAAGCTGAAAGCGCTGGCAGCAGGCACCCAACTGGCAAAAGAGCGGCTTGAATCGACCAGTGCTTTTTAGACAATTTTAAACCACCAAGAGAGCCGGAACGGTGCAATTCACTTTATCGAAAACGCTTGATCAATCAGTGATTCCCCCTTTTCCATATCGCATTTGTCAAAAGCTTTTTCCGCGGCTTTCAAGAGCTTCACTCTTTTTGAGAATTCCTCCAAGTCCCTCCTCTTTGGAGGAGAGCGCATCAGACCGCCCATCGGATAGACCTGTTTATCAAATTTTTCTTTGACGATTTTCCGCAGCTCTCGCAAACACTCTCTAACGGGTAAGGGCTCCTTCAGTATTAGTCTATCCAGCAGCCACAACATACCTATTCCAGCTCGTCTAAAGATTGGCATCTGACCTGCTAGCTCAGCTCTGCGCATCGCACACGCCATAGCGCCCAAAGCCTCTGGAGATGGCTTCACCGCAAGAAGCCAAGGCACTTGCATCGTCAACTCAGAAAGCATCAACGCAGCTGATTCCTCCAATCCCTCTCCCGACAAAAGATATTCCGCCAACTCATCATGTGGCAGCTGCTTAGCGCATTCATAAATCTCTGATGGATAGAACTCTGTTTCTTCCAAAAGATACCAAACTGGCGTATAGAACCACCTCGATGTACCTGGATACAGGCGCTCGACTTCATCTACCCAAACAGCTTTTGGCTTTACTGCTCTTCTCTTGAATGGTTTCGATGACCCTTCGCAGTAGCTTCGCCACACACCAGTTGCATCTTTGAACTCATCGCCTAGCAAGTTGTTCAAGTGCTTTTCCAGCCGCGTCGGAGAAAACTCATCTACGGCAGCCGCGACACACATGGCCCACGTTCTCGTTCTTAAGCGATCAAGATCACTCGTTTGTCTATTTGTCAAAGTGCTATTTCCCTTCTTATGCAACTTTGCTCTTTTTCCAAACTTGCAGGATGCTTAGTCAATGAGCGTATCCAAACCTCCCTCATCCGTCGGAGAGATGCTGTATTGCATACGGCAGGAGCTCGGCATTTCTCAAGCAGCTGCCGCGAATTTAATTGAAATATCAATCGGCTATCTAAGTGAAATTGAGAACGGCAAAAGGCCAACGCCATCACAAAAAACAATCCTAAAAATAGCGACAGGCTTGGCTCTCTCAGACAAGAAAAAAACAGATCTTCTGTCGCTTGCCACTGCAGAACGGATTACGGCACATCTCCGCAAAACACTGCCGCCCGAAACCATCGACTTGATGATTTTCTTCCAAGTCTGGGCACCGCATATTGATCGCCAAACGTTAAACGAAATTAGACAACACCTCTTCGAAGCGACTTCCAAACCTCGTGGCGGCCACAACGCGAATTACGGGGCGCACTAAATCACACGCCCTTTAAAAGGGCTAAACCCCAGAAGATAAGGAGACAACGCATTAGCTATTAGTTATCTGCAAATACTCAAAAAAAAACGACGTTGGCTTGCACACCAACGTCGCCTTTCGCTGGGGGTTGGCCCAGACTTTCCGAACAAACAAAGTCTAAGTCTCTGACCTAAAAAGCGTCAATCCCCATTTCACTTTTTATCGAACGTTTGAGAACGAGCGAGGGACTCGTTCGTTCTCAAAGTGGGGATTTTTATGAGAACTCAAAAACGCTTTACGCCATCGCTAATAGAGCGCTTTCAACGAGATGGACGAGGCACTGGCACCTATGCCGATTACATACCCTGGCACCGTGTTTCACGCTCTGATCCATCTAGCCATGGCCGCTCCCACCTCATCATCTGGCGGGAGCGCCAGCGCGAGCTGCTATCGGATGTCGAATGGAACTGCGTCAACTTTGCGGCGATGTTGCCTAACGTACTCGATTTAGTCGAACAGTTTCCACTTCAGCAAGAAGATGCACAGCTAGAAATTTCGAGATGGGACATTAGAACAAACTCCAAACACCACCCGGGGACACTTGCGGTCGCAAAGTCGTTAGGTATCCGGCACCCACGACTTCAAGGGACGGATGAAGATGTTCTTTGGACATCCAGCACCGACCTTGTGCTAGTACTAGAAACAGCCTCGGGTCAGAAGGAGTTGTTAGCGGTATCAGTCAAGGCTGAGTCCATTCAAAAGCTCAGTAAACGTGCACGACAGCTTTTGCTTCTAGAAAAAATTTATTGGCAGATGCGAGGCGTTACGTGGCTGCTAATCACACCATCAGAGTTTGACCCAGCCATTAAACGTACGCTTATGCGCACCGCAGCTTGGGGACTTGCACCTCTGGTTGATAAACACAATCTGGAGATAGCTCGCAAGGTAGCGATGACCATGCCGCTTCATGCCTACTCCGATATCGTGAACCATCTAACGCTGCTGTTTGGAGGCCAAGAATTTCAATTACTTGCGCAAGAAGCGTTATGGCAAGCCATCTGGTTTGGACTGCTACCCATCGATCTACGCCGTGGATGGCGACCATCGCAACCTTTTAAGTACATCTCTCCAAGTGAATTTTTGGCACAAAACCCTCTTGCTGCACGGAGGTCTGCATGCCTCTAAGTCACAACCAGCCATTCCGTGTACTAAACGACGCTTACGGACTGGTTAAAGGGTTCTATCGAATGGTGCTCGCTGAACGTGCAAGTGACACCGTGATCTGCATCCTCTTTCGTCCAGAAGATCCGACACACAGGCGGCCTGGTGGCCGCCCTATCGGCATTGCCACAAAACGTCCGAAGCAGACGCCTAAAAAACCTTTGGTCGGCTCACTCAGCAAGATCAGCTACCAGCTCTTCCAAGAGCTGCTCGACAACAGAGAAATCGTTCCACACAGCTTAGAACTGCACTCATCGTATTACACAGACTTGAAGCAGAAGAAAGATCAGGCACTCTTTAATAAACGCTGCCTGACCATGCAGTCATTTCTTGACTTTGAGCAATTACGAGAGAGCCTTTTGGTTCAGGGGAATATTGGTGAACTGGTGCGAAAAACGATGGAGAAGCACCAAGTAAGCAACTCCCATGTACGCCAACTCTGGTCCATCTTGTGCACCTACGGCTTCACTGAACGCAGCCTTCGAATACGCAGAGACCTCTGCGGTGCTCCTGGAAAAAAACGTCTGCTCTCACCTAACGCTTCGCGCCAAAAGTCTGGCCGCAAAACATCCCAGCAAAGATTGAACAAAGCACTTTATGGCATTTATGGACAGTC